>DATLWV010000338.1:0-32291 GCA_035576145.1 Terriglobia bacterium | reverse complement strand
GTTATAGATTCCAAGGCGCAGACGGAGCTTGACGCGGTCAAGCGCCTTTTCAAAAGCCACATCGGCCGGAGCGTTGTACACCGGGTTGCCGCCGATGATCAGGAGTGTATCGACCTTGCCCGCATTCATGTCATCCGCAAGCTCCCGGATGGAATCCAATTCGTTGACGGGCTGGGCTTCAATCGGAGCGGTGTAGACAACCGTCTTTCCGGTGTTTCCGAGCGCCGCGTTCATGGCGTGCGCCAGGGCGTGGACGATGGGCGGTTGCTGCTCGCCGGCCAGAATAATGCTGGTCCCGCTGCGTTGCTGCAGGTCACGCGCAACGCCGGCCAGCCATCCCGCCGGAACTCCGGCCGGGGCTTGTGCGCCGGCATCAATTCCTTTCACGCCCAAGGCCCCCGCCAGGGCTTTGGCAAAGGTCTCGATCTGGCTGGGCTTCAAGGGAAGCCTGTGATCTGCCGAGCCTCCTGTAATTGTTGCCATGGATTCAACCACGTACAGACGATTCATTGGACTGTGCGTGTTCGTGATCCGGCGCTTATCGGCGAAATCGCGGGAGTAGCGGACGCCGCCCCGCCCGGAACACAGAAAGTCAGCATCCAGCGAAACAATCACATCAGCCTGGTCAAATTTGTAATAGACGCTCAGATCTTCGCCATAAAGCGCCCGCATGCCTTCCCGTTCGGCCTGGCGGTTGACCGGCGTGTACTGATGCCACTTTGCTTCGGGGAACTGCGCCACCAGCGCCTTGAGCTGGCTGCCGAGCGTTGGTGAGGTGACGGTCTCAGTCAGAATTCGGAACCCTGCGCCCTTCTGGGTCAGGTACAGACTGCGCAACTGGCCCAGCAATTCCAGAAACTCGCTGTAATTGGTGATGGCGCCTTCATGCAATACGGTCTGTGCACGGTCCGGGTCCCACAAATCGAGCACGGATGCCTGGCTAAAGACGTCAGTGCTGCCAAGGCTGGCCGGGTGGTCCGGGTTGCCTTCCACCTTGGTCGGCCGGCCCATGTGACTCTTCACAAGCAGGCCGATCGCTCCTCCTTCGGGGCGCGGCATCGAAGTTGCATAAAACAACGGGTGGCCCGGAACAAATTCTTCCGAGGGCCTCACGTAGGGCGCAATGTGTTCGATGGGAAGCTTTGTGCAAGCGGTCAGGCCCGCCAACCCGGCGGAGGCGGCCATCAGTTTCAGCATGTTCCGGCGGCTTACGCCGGATTCCACTTGTTTGACAGGAGAGTTCCTGGGAAACTCCTGGCGCGCAAGTTCCTGATACCCTTCCGTGTCAGCCAGTTGTTCCAGGCTCCTCCAGAAGCGTTTCTTGCCGCCATTTTCCAGACCTGCCCGGACCGAGGCGAGATCGATGAAGTTCTTGTCCTTCATTGCTTATCCCTATGTGTGCTGTTTATCGATGGCACGTATCGCAACTTGTCAGACTCCTTATTTCGTACTCCTTCACCAGCTTCTTGCCCATGGCGATCTGGTCCGGCGGCGGAGTATAGATCGGATCGAATACATCTTTCTTCGGCCTGACATAACGCTCCGGATGCTTATGACAGTTAACGCACCACCTCATGTAGAGGGTATTTTCCCGCCACGTGATCGGCATCTCTCCAAGCTGACCATGACACGTCGTACAACCAATTCCTTTGCTGACATGAATGCTGTGGTTGAAATAGACAAAATCGGGCAGGGCGTTGACCCGGTTCCACAGGATCGACTCACCGGTGCGGTAGCTGGCCCGGACAGGTTCCAGCATGTCGGCGTTCGTCCAAAGCTGCGAATGGCAGGACATGCAGGTGTGCGTGGGAGGAAGGCCCGCATACCACGAGTTCTCCACCGACGTGTGGCAGTAACGGCAGTCGATGCCAAGCTGCGCCGTGTGGTGCGCATGGCTGAACGGGACCGGCTGCGGAAGCGGCTGCTGGATGTACGTATAGTAGGACGACTGGTTTACCTGCCAGCTGACGTAGCCGATCAGGCCAACGACGAGAACTATGCCATAGATGCTCGCCTTGGCAACGGCGTTCATGCTGCGATGAAAGATTTGAGACATTTTGAGAGCCTTACATGTAATCCTGCAGAATACTAATCTGCGGTTAACGAGGCAGTCAGCATCCTCTAAATGGTCTGTACGCTAATGGGTTTGACCGCGCCCCTCGTGGCCTTTACTACTCCCCTGACAGCACAATGAAACCTGAGAATATACACGATGTGTCAAAATTTTGCAAAAGGTATTCTTCGTTTCGATGGGCTTCTGCACTCCCAAAGTGTTCCGCTGGTGAAACTTCCGAGCCTAAGTGGCACATTGCCAAATACGTGGGAATTCCCACATCATGACGCATCTGATGTTTATTGCCGCAAAGGTCAGGGCACAGGTGATGACTACGCACCTTGAGGAAAAGAGTGCTTACTGGCCAACTCGTCTGGTGATTCCCAAATTGGGAATCCGTCCCGATTTGGAATTCATGCCGCTGGCCCTTCTCCCGGCAACTTCGCCAATCCCCGTTCCGGCTACAAAAGACTAGGATATTCTCATGAAAGCACTCTTAGACTCAGCGCCGCGGCCAGCACTTTATTGACGCCGAAAACCTTCCCGTTTTGAAATTCACTAGCCTCGTTTGCCCCGATTGAATGCACTCCTGAACGGGATGGTTAGCTCCCCGAATTCTCTTTTTTCGCGCTGGCCTCGGCACACGTCTCTTGGTACTTCGGCGGATAATTGATGGCCGGGTACGGCAGCAGAGCAAGGACTCTAACTGTTTGGAAAAAATAGTCAAACTCTATTCCTCGACTCCTAACCCAGCAGAAACTCCCGGTCCATTTTACAGTCGCTATGACGCGGCCGCGAACACACACCTGTCGCACTGAAGAAGAGGGATGCCAGATTTTTCTAGCCTCGAAGCCGAGTTGGCCCGGTGCTTGCTTTAGAAGGTTGTCGCAAGCGGCGGCAGGTTGCCGGATGGAAGCTTCCTCCTGTTACCGGTAAGCCTGTTTTCGTTCGCACGTGAGACAAATTCTAAGGGGGTGCTGAATTGGCGATCCAATCTGGAGTTTCTTCAAGTTCTGGGCAACAACGCAGCAACAAGCAGGAGTGCCGGCAGAGTCGTGCTGCTGGCAAAGGCCGCCGCAGCCGGGCGTGCTCAACCAGCAATCCGCGCCCGGCACAGAGCCGCGGGCCGTCACACGAGTGGGGCAGTTCCAACGAGCTGGTTGTGAAATTGATGCCGTTGGTCAAGCGGGTTGCCCTTCGACTTCGCGGCCGCCTTCCCGCGCACGTGGAACTCGATGACCTCGTCAGTGATGGGTCCGTGGGCCTGATTGACGCCGTCAGGAAATTCGACCCTGCAAAGGGTGTGACGATCGAAAGCTACGCGCGTTACCGCATTCGAGGCGCCATCCTTGATTCGCTGCGGGACCAGGATTATGCGTCACGTGATATGAGGCGCAGGATCAAGAAAGTTGAATCCACCTGCAGCGACCTTGAGCGGCGCCTGGGGCGCCCGGCGGAGGACGCAGAGGTGGCCAGAGCCATGGGGCTGAGCCTGCCGCGGTGGTATCAAACGAGAGCCGAATTGCAGCGGCATGGTTATGAAGGAACAGGGTCGCGTGTTTCCCCGGACGTCCGCAAGCGTGTCAATGAAGAGGACCTGCCTGCTTCGCCGGAAGACAATCCCTTTGCCCTGTGTTACCGCCGCGAACAACGAGACCTTCTTTCGCTCGCGCTCCGGGGCCTCACCGAACGCGAGCGCTCCATCATTGCCTTCTATTACAAAGACTTGCTGACGATGAAGGAAATTGGCTCCAGGCTTGGCATCGATGAATCGCGGGTTTCGCAACTTCACTCGGGCGCCCTGTTGAGACTTCGCGGCAGGGTTGCAGCAATGCTTCGCCCGGTGCCAGATGGCAGGGGGCTTGGCTGGCCGGCGCCGGGCCCGGAGGGGCGGCATAGCAAAGGGTTTGACGCACTAAGCGCCTGAAGCTCTATAGTTGGCGGCCGTGCCGGCTTGAAATGGGCCGGCCGACTGCGGCGCAAGGTACTGATGGTAAACGTCATTGGTAAGTCAATCCACATCATGAAACGATTGCATCGCGAATTGGCAAATGATAACCTCATCCGCGTCACAGGACCTTCAGATAGCCTTCCGAAGGCATGAACACGGGGAGGGCGGCAAAGGCTAAAATTCTCGGGTGCTCCGATAAAGGACTTGGTTTACGAGTATGACTCGATACGAAGATAGAACATTTGAAAATCAGCACGTAATCCTCGATGACGGCGTGTTTGTCAACTGCGTATTCAAGAACTGCAGCCTGGAGTATTCGGGAGGGGACGTGTATGTCCAGAACTGCCAGGGGGAAAGCTGTCAGCTGGTTTGGCGTGATGCCGCCCAGCGAACCATCTTCCTTCTGCAGGGTTTGGGTCTTTTAGCACCAGCTGCAGCGCTGACGACTGCGGACTCTGCGAGTCGCGTGCAATAGGCGGGAGGCTTGCTGCCGATAGATTGCAGCTAGTGTCTCCCGCTTGATTCTCGCGAGGTCTGCCCGTTACGGATGGGGCGGCAGACGACGCTCGAGGAGGGAAGAGAGGGCTTTCCCTCACCACGGTCGCCAGTTGCGAACCTCTGCGATCACGTTGTCCGGGACTGCCGGCCGCAGCGACGATGGACATGTGTAGATAGGCCTAACAAAGTAGCCTCCGACAACGGCCTGCTTCGCCTGTCCCCTCGGCCGAATTCCGGCCGATTCCCCCTCCAGCTACCCACTCCTCAATCCACCGGCGGCGCCAGCGACGGGATTAACTGATATGACGGGCGGGTCTGGTACTCCTTCAAATACTCTTCATATGCCGTGCCTTCCGGCGCAACGTCCTTCTCGGCTGGCGGATAGTTCGACATGGAATGGAAGGGAAGCGGAGCCACGGTGGCCGAATATGCCGTATTCGGCTCGCCGTCTTTGGCATACCCGGTGGCGTCCAGGAAGAATGACCGCACCCATCCCGGCCGCAGCGGGGGAAATCTTCCAGAACTGAACCGCACCGTCATCTCGTCCCCGGTGGACATCACTACGAGTTGGTTGTCTGCCTGGCCCACCAGCTTCTCGACGTTGCCGTAGCGCGTATAGAAGCCGCGCATAGGGTTCCAGGGCGCGCGCTTCAGCAGCGAGGCGTATTCATAATGGTCAGGGCGAACGTGGCTGGGGTCGGTGGCCGGCACCGAAAAGCCCCGGTAATGGAGATCCGCAGACTCGGGTTGGATCGCGCGGTCGGGCTGAACGACGCGATCGTTGGTGGTGAAGAAGATGCGGTCCCAGTAGACGCACAGGTTGGTAACGATGCGCACGTGATGGTCCGCCGTGAGGAATTTGCCCGTCAGGTCAACGCGCATGGTGCGGTTGGTGCCGCTCGGCAGGCCCATATCGGGAATGACGGTGACCCATTTCCCCTGCTGGTTCCGCACCTGCACGTAAGGCGTGACCATGGGCGTCGAGGGATCGTGCATCAGCGCCCGGGAGCCGTTGGAGTCGGTCCAGAAAACCCACCCTGTCAGCCACAGGGAGGCTCGCCCGGCCTCGCGCTGGTTGCCAAGGTCGAGCGTCAGAGAGTGCAGTTCAGCCATGCCTGGAATGCGCAGGCGCTTGAAGCTGTGGGGATAGCGATGGTCGGCTTTGCTGATCAGCGGCAGAACATTTTTGCCGTGGTCATCCACAGCCGAGACCGGCAGTTGCTCATTCGCAACGGCGTAAAGTTTGGGTTCTGCCGGCGTTGATGAGTAGATTTCATTCGCGTAAACCTTTTCGCCCGCTGGATGGTCTACGGCCAGCAGGCGCAGCCGGTCAAAGTAATCCACCTCGCGCAGCTCATCGGTCATCTGGAACTCATAGCTTCCATCGCGCTCTTTGATCGTATCCGGCAGCCTTACGAATTCACGCGAGTAGGGCTTGAGCCGGGTGCCGTCCGGAGCCAGCTCGCCCAGCGGACCCACGCCGAGGATGTCCGTGACATAGACGAACCGCGTGCCGTCCCATGCATAGAGCATGGGGCAGGAACTTGCCAGCCGTTCCGATTCGCGGAAGCGGACGGCCGTATTGGTGGCGACGGCAAGTTCGTTCTGGATAATCTGCGTCGGCCACGTAGCCCGCAACACGTCCAGTTTTGCCAGGCTGCCCGTGTAGACATAAACAGGGCCGTTGCTGATCATGACTTTGCTGTAAAAATTTCCCTGCTTCAGCTCGACTTCCGATCCCACGCCCTGCTTGTTGCTCTTTGACCCGTCCATGCTGATTTCTAGCCAATGCTCAGGGACGCCGGTCTTGGCCCATGCCGCCAGCTTTCCGCTGCGCGTCGAGCCGAGCAGATCGAGGACCCCGGGTTTCCCAATCCATGTTGCACCCAGCGAGGCGAGTTTCACGGAGCTTACCGGCAGGTGGAGTGTTTCCTCATGGAAGCGTCCCAGCCGGTTGGCCAGCAGATGCAGATTTCCCTCGGAGTCGGCCACCAGCAGGTCTGTAAAACTGTTGCCGTTGATGTCGGCAGCCAGACCCCGGAAGGCCAGCAGGGGAGCCGGCGGCTTGATGGCCGGGAGGTTCGGAAACGGCGTAAACCTGGCGTCGCCGTCGTTCTGCAGGACTTCGCAGCCGTCCGTGGTCCACAGGGCAAGGTCGAATTTTCCGTCGTGGTCGAAATCGGCGACAGCGCCGCTCAAGGCGGTGGCTTTTGTAAAGTCAGCGCCAGCTTCGCGGGAGCGGTCGGCAAACTTCTCGCCGCCCAGGTTCTCAAAGAACACCGGCGCGCCGTCATCGCGCAAGAAGACGAGGTCAGGATAGGTGTTGCCCGTAAAGTCGGCAAACAGAACGTCGCGAAAACGCCCGCGGACGCCGCCCAGGCCCGTCGTTTCTGTTATATCGGTGAATGTCCCGTTGCCGTTGTTGCGGTAAAAGTGAATACCGGCGGGTGAAAAGCCGTCGGGAAAACGGAACGTGGCCTCATGCGGCAGATTGTTCAGGTTGGCGTAGGAAGTGACAAGAAGGTCCAGCAGACCGTCGTTGTCGGCGTCAAACAGCAACGCGCGCGTATCCACCTCGCCCGGCCGGGGCTTGAGTCCAGCCTTCTCCGTCACGTCCGTAAAGGTTCCGTTGCCGTTGTTCTTGTAAAGGTGGATGCCGTCGAGCCCGGCCACAAACAAGCTCAGGTTTCCGCTGTTGTCGTAATCGGCAAAGGTGGCGGAAAGGGAATTCGGCGGGCCTTCAACTCCGGCTTTGGCCGTAACGTCCTGGAAAGTTCCCGCGCCGCTGCTGTGGAAAAGCTGGTTCCTGCCGCCGGGGTTCGCAACGTAAAGGTCGGGATGGGAGTCGCCGTCATAATCAGCCACGGCGATCGATGGGCCAAGCAGCGGCAGAAGTTTTGCCTTGGCGAAATCCAGCGAGTAGTCCGCCGCCTTGACTTCCGCCGCTTCGCTGTTCGCGGCCGGGTTTTCGCCGCGCAGCGAAATTCCCAGTGCCGAGGTGATTTCGCGGAACGCGACGGGACGCGCGGCGGCCCCGCCTGCGACTCGCACCGGCAGCGAGGCCGGGACCAGCACCGCTCCGTACTTGCCTTTTTCGAGAGCAGGACTCTGCAGCGCAATGCTGGGGAGCTTGTCGCTGTACACCTTGTGGAGTTTCAGCATTTTCTGGGCTTCGGGACGGCGGCCCATTCGGACCAGGATGGTGAAAGTGCGAAACAGCGAGGCGACATAGAAATTCTGACCGCGCTCAAAACCCATCTTGTTGAGCCGCTCGTGGGCCTCGAGGGCAAGGTCCAGTTTGTGCTCGGCAAAGTAGACCGTTCCCAGGTTGAACCAGGCGGCCGGGTCCTCGGGGTCTGCTGTGATGACTTTCTTGAAGGCTTCTTCAGCGGGCTCATAGCGGAGCTCGCGTTTGTAAAGGATTCCCAGGTTGTAATCAATAGCAACAAGTTTGGGCGCCATCTGCTTTGCCGTAGTGAGCGCGGAGAGCGCCTGGTTGAGGTTGTTCGCCTGCGTGTAGGCGAGGCCAATGTCCAGATAGTCCGTGGCAACGGCATGGCCCGACTTGATCACCTTCTGGAATTCGGCGATGGACTCTGTATACTTGCCCTGCTCGTAGTACGCCTTGCCCACATTCCGCCAGGTCTGGAGCGTCGCCGCGCCGGGCGCCTTGGCCTGCGCCGCCGCGAGACTCGCACCCGGTTGTGCTGATGACCGCCGCTCGACCGCGAGGAACGGAAGCAGCGTGGCGGCAGCAATCGCGCCTGAAACGAGAAGGACTTTTTTCTGAGCCTGGTTCATCTTACTCCCAATTATTTTGTCGTTTGACCCGCAAGGGAGTGATTATATAACGCGCATGGCTGTGAGGGCAGGGGTTTGTGGCACGGGCGTCCCGCCCGTGATCCCGCCTTGCGGGACGGGGCGGCCGTGCCATTCTGGGTAGCGGGCCTGTCGCGCCGTGCTCTCTGTGTCTCGAAAAGCATAAACACAGAGGACACCGAGGTTCGGTTTTTCGTCCGCACTACACCTGCCGGGCCGCAGAGGATACAGAGAAGCAGCGCCGGATTTTCTCTGTGTTCTCTGTGCGTGGAAAATATGCAACATCACGATTGCTGGCGGTCTCTGTGCGCTCTGTGTCTCGAAAAGCATAAACACAGAGGACACCGAGGTTCGGTTTGTCATCCGCGCTGCGATTGCCGTGCCGCACAGGACACGGAGAAGCAGTGCCCGATTTTCTCTGTGCTCTCTGTGCGTCGAAAATATGTAACATCACGATTGCTGGTGGCTCAGTGCTCTCTGTGTTAGAGCTTCAACAGAACACTGCGCACGTGACCGTTGAGGGGCTGAACTGCTGCCGGGATGAAGCCCGGCGCTACAAAAACAGAATCTCTTCCGAATTTTGCCTTCCAATGTTTTCAACAACATGGCCCGGGTCGTTTTTGGGTTCGTTTTCGGTTCGTTTTTTCCACAGGAACCTGTTTTCAACAACTTCCCGGCTTCGTTTTTGGGTTCGTTCGGCTTTGTTTTTCATGCCCGATTATTTGTTTTCAACAACATCTCGGGTTCGTTTTTCAAAAATCGTGTTTTTTTGTCCCACGCACGTCGTGTTCCATTGACTGGGTGGCCAATTCTTCGAGTTTGCGGTTGGCTTGGATCTCAGTCAGGAGCTTCAGTTTGCGGTCGATCAACCGATCGAGGGTGTACTCATGCCGAACGATAGACGTCCACTGCGGGTGGACGGGCGCCAGCGCCGAATCGCGCAGGGCTGGGGAGACGTGGACATGTTCCTGAAGGAAGAGCGTGTATTCCTCCATCACGTCACGAATCTCTTCTTCCAGCGCAACTTTCAATTCAGCCGCAAGCGCGCGCTGCTCTTCCGTTTCGACGCCCTGCTCGCCGAGCTGCCGGTAGCTGTTGGCAATCTGTGCGCCGCGCAGCGTGGGCGTTTCGCCGTAAAGCATGGTGATGGCGAAGGAGATGTCCTGCGAAAAGTCCTGCCGCTTGACCAGCGCCGCGAGCGTATCAAGGTGCGAAAGGGTTTCGCCGAACCGGGACGGGGATCTTTGAGCGCGCCGCAGGCCGGATTTCAGCACTTCATCCTGCGAGATGTCGGCGCTCTCGCGGCCCACTTCGAGCACCTGGCGTTGCCTGTCGAGTTCCAGCACCTCCAGGTTGCGCAACTGGAGACCCTGCTGGGCGCGGTTGAGGCGGCGCTTTTTCCAGGCCAGCATGGCAATGTCTTCGAGCAGCATCTGCTCGACGGCGTCGGCGGGCTGGCGGCTGGCGATGAGGCTGTCGCGGAAAGCGTGGAACTCATGCGGGTCTTCGCCCAGCAGGAGCATGGTCTGCTCCATGGTGTGCGGGCCGTTGTAGTATCCGTACTTGAGAGCATTGAGAGCCGCACGGCGCTTGCCAGCCTCGGTGCGCGGCCCGGTGGATTTTTTCGCGTTCCTGCGATTTGATTCCAATTGCCTGGGCGTGAGTTTGTCGTTTGTCTTTTCCACAATTCCTCCCTTTCGACCGTAGGGCCGGGTTCATCCCGCCAAGAGCATTTCAAGAATGAATGGCGGCGTAAAGCCGCCGCTGCAGCCGCTGTTCCGGCCGGCCGGAGGCGGGTTTCTCAAGTCGCGTGCGGCTCTTCCGAAACAATGTCCCTTCAAGGATATCAGGCCAAAATGGGACGTTTGGGACGTATGGGACAAACGCAGAAATATTTTTTCCGCTCTTTTAGAGTTAAAAGAGTATGGGTTGAAATTAAAGGGATGGTTTAATTAAAATCAGGCCGATTGTTCAAAATTGACACGGTGGGAAAATCAACCGTCAGGACTTCTTGCCGTCGTGGCCGTTTTTGCGAACCATTTTGTCCACCGTGTCGATCAGGGCGTTCAGCTTATAAGTGGTTGAGCTCTGAACCTCCCGCAGTTCTTCCCGAAGCTCGTTCATGCCCGCGGCTTGAGCTTCGCTCAGCTCCTTAATGCCCGCGGAGCTTTGTTCCACGGTACGGGCAAGCGAAAGTGATACGTCTACAAGCTGGGCGATGCGGCGATCATTGGCTTCACCGGCAGCCTCGATGCGGGCAATGGCTTCTTCGTGTTTCTGAAGCCATGACTCGTGCTTCGCCTGCATCTCCACCATGAAGCGCATGGTCTTTTCGATGTCCATATCGGAAGTATACCTTAAGCCTGCTGATTTGTGCCAGGAGTGGCCATGGATTCACGCTTCTATTTGCGGTAACGGGCGATGAACGAATCGATGAACTCAAAGCGCTTCTGGTCAGTCGCGGGCCGCGCCTGGATGTCATCACCCAGCATCATCACCTGGCGGTCCTGCGGTGTGTAGCGGGGCCAGTGGGGAAGGCCCGCGCCGTTGGGATCGCCCGTCTTCGCGAAATTCGACCAGTAGGTCATCATGGCGTCAGAGACTTTGAAGTCGACCGGCTGCCACGGAATTTTCTTCCATTTCAGAGCTCCGAACACATATTCAATCTCGGCCGAGTGGCGCGCCCCCAGTTTGACGAGCGGAATTCCATCTTCGGTCACACTCAGCGGCTCCGGCGGCGTGCGTGTGAAGAGATAACGATAGACGGGCGAGTCGCCGGTTTGGTTCTGGATTTCGAGCCATTTCCATGTTTTGTAGACGGCGGCGAAATCGCTGGCCAGGTCTTCAGTGGATTGGCGGGCCTCCGCAGCGGTAGCATGCGGATAAAACTCAAGCGCCTGGTCTGCCTGCTGCCCGAAACGTTCGTTGATTCTCTTGACGAGATTCTCAGCCGTGGGGGGAGTTTTCCTGGAGTACAGCACTCCGGCATTCTCATCCTTGTTCCAGCCGGCCAGCAGCGGCACATGACTCTGCTCGCCCTCGGCGAAGATTGTGTTCACGTCCCGGGGAAGGAAGTATCCGTCAATATTCGGGTCGAAATCTTCTTCCTTTGGCGTATTCTCCAGCAACTTCCCGGCGGGAATGGCACGCAGTGCGGCGAGCGATGCGGCTCCGATGGACTCGGCGAACTTCTGGCCTGCCGCTTCGGTCACGGCAAGGGGTTGCAACGCACCGATGTCAGGTCCCGCGCCAAACTTTGCGCCGCTTTCTCCAATGGCTTTCTGGAAGAGCCCTTTTGCCAGCTGAGAAGCCATCAGCGCGCTGACCGAGGACGACCCGGCGGACTCTCCGAAGATCGTGACGTTGTTGGGATCGCCGCCGAAAGCCGCGATGTTTTCTTTCACCCATCGAAGCGCTGCGACCTGGTCCATCAGTCCGTAGTTGCCGGAAGCGTGGTGGGGCGATTCCTCCGCGAGCGCGGGATAGGAGAAGTAACCGAATATCCCCAGGCGGTAATTGCAACTGACCACTACCACGCCCTTCTTCGCCAGATTCATGCCCTCCTGGCGCGGTTCGGACGTTGCTCCGGCCTGGAAACCGCCGCCGTAGATCCAGAACATCACGGGCAGATTTTCCGAGGCGGACTTTGCCGGCGTCCAGACGTTCAGATAGAGGCAATCTTCGCTCGGACCTTTGTCGCGGAAAACCATGTCGGAATAAACATTTCGCTGCATGCAGCGCGGGCCAAAGGCGTTGGCCTTGCGCACGCCTTGCCACGCCTCCACCGGCTGGGGCGGCTGCCAGCGCAGTTTGCCCACGGGCGGCGCGGCGAAGGGAATTCCGAGGAACGCCCGGATGTTGGAGTGGCGAACTCTCTTACCCTGCAGTGTGCCGGATGCGATTTTGACCTGGTCAGCGGCCCGCACAACGGCAACTTGCGAAGCAGCGAGGACGAGAATCAGCAGGGAGAATTGTTTTGCGGAAAATGCAGTTTGTTTGCGGGTGATCATGGTTGCTCCACCTGGCCGCCAGATACTGTGCTGGATGGGGCCGCGGACAAAGTCCATCCCCCATGCTATCGCCGGACGAGCGTGGAGGCACACGCACCCCCCGGGCGTGCATGGGTTCTTATAACCTTAACGCGAACGGATTGATTTTGTGCCAGTCGCAACTGGCCGCCGGATGTCCCCCGTGGGTGTCGGGCAATCGCGGCGGCGGTGAGGGACGTACTCGCCTCTGTAACTTACCGATGCCGTTGGCATCAACGCAGCTAGGTGGTAAATTCGGCGATCAGCTTATGCCCGGCTTCCGTCATTTCCCAGACACCACGCGGAGAGTCTGCTTTCAACAGTCCTGCCTGCACCATTGCGCTTTGCGCCCACTGCGCCGTGTTCCACCAGCGCGGAACTTCGGAGTTGGCGGCCAGTGGTTCGAAATCGATGTCGGTCAGGGTACCCTTCATCAGCTTGGGAAGGCGTTCCAGAATATCTGCCATGTCACCGACGCCGCCCATCTGGTTCAGGACCTGAAGGATGGGTTTGAAGTAGACTGTTTCCCGGGTCCGAATACCGCGCTGCAGGCGGCTAAGATCGTGACTTCCGTTCTTTCTGACGCCTGTGCCGTTCGTCGCGACCACCGGAGCGAGTTTTTCCCACTCAGCGCGGATCGCCGAAAGCTTCTCGCGTACTGCTGTGACCTGGTCTGCCCGTTCCAGAACAGCCCGTGCCGCGTCATAGTTCCGTGCCGCAAAAGCCTTTGCTCCAGACTGATTGATAAACTCGATCTCCGTTTCCATCTCTTCCAGCAGGATTTCAAACGCTGCCTGGACAGTGGTGGGTTCTTTCTCGACCATCGTGCGACCTCCTTTATTTACTCACCATTCATAGTGATTCCCCAGGGCCATGGCGCTAGCCCATCTTTGGCTCGGTCCGAACTCCCCTATCCCCACCTTAATTTCCAGCGCTTTCGATCAACTCAAGTCAAGAACTTGAGAATCGCATTGTATCGCAGAGCTAAGGCTTCCGCCAGCCCTTTGAAACAATTGATAATGTACACCAAAGAGGGGTCTGATCGTTACTAAAAAATTACTTGTAACCCGAAGAATATCGATTTTATTTCAATGAGGACCTAATAGGGCGAAGATGGACGGCGCGGCTCCCGTGGGTGATTGGATGAGAAGTTACGCCGTCCGGGCAGGCTGGCATGTCCGTAAGTTACTCACATGAATAATGTTATCTGACTTTCAGGCGGCCGGAAATGACGCCGCGCGCGGGGTCGAGGCTCCACAGCGGGCCCCAGCCGTGGCATTCCGAGATGGAAGGCAAGGGCTCTTCGCAGTTTCATCGTCTGCCCTCTGCAGCGGCGCACGGGAGCAGGAAACCCGGCATCAGGGCTGGCTGACCGGCTGCGACTGCGCTCCCGGAATATTTTTCTGCCGGCCGTACTCGCCCGTCTGAGAGTTGGTGAGCGCGATGTTATGAGCGTCAAGGATGGTGCCCGTCGACTCGTGGAACTGGACAATGGCCTGCGCATAGGCCTGCCGGGCGCGCGCCAGGTTGCCCTCGGCCTGGATCAGGTCACGCTGCAACAAGATGACGTTCAAGGTGGTGGACACACCGAGGCGCAGCTTTTTGATTTCCGCGTCCAATGCCTGCTGGGCGTAATCTCTGGCCTTAAGCGCTGCGTCAATCTGAGCCTTTGCCTGGGTCACCGCAATTTCCGCGTTGCGAACATCCTGCTCAATCGAATTCTTGTCGCGCTGCATGCTGGTCTGCATCCGGTGCAGTTCAACCATGGACTGCGCGGCGTTGGCCTGCAGGTTACGGTTGCGGATGGGAATGCGCAGCGTAAGGCCGAAAGAATAGCTCGGATACTTCCCGCTGAAAATCTGTGAGAGTGAATCTCCCAGGCCGCCAGGTCCGGCGGCAGCAAAACCTACGCCCGGGACGCCCGCAAGACCGTTTGACTGATAGGTAGCGAAGGCATCGAGGCTGGGCAGCAGTCCATTACGGTTGGACTGAATAGTATACTGCTGGTTCCGCAAGTTCAGTTCGTCGAGGCGGAGTTCGGGGCGATTCTTCAGGGCGTCAGCCAGAGCCTGCTCAAGCGGCGGAACGTCACCGGGTTTGGGCTCCGGCAGGTTGTCAGTGGCATTGATTTCAAGCCCGGCCAGCACAGGGGTCACGCGCTTCGAAATCATGGTCTTGATGACCTCCTGCTGCTGCAGGTAGGTCGTCTGGGCAACAATCAGTTGCTGCTGATCACTTGCAAGCTCGGATTCGGCCTGGACCACGTCGAGCGGAGCCAGCGTGCCAATCTGGACCTGCTTCTTGTCATCATCGACAAGTTTCTGCGAATAATCGACGGCGGACTGGGCCACACGCACTTGATCCCGGTCTGCCAGCAGGGTGTAATAGGCGTTGAGCAATAGCGCGACAGTGGCAATCACCTGCTGGCGGAATACGTTGTCCGCCACGGTCAGGTTGTTGTTGGAAATACGGATATACACTCCATTAGCCCGGCGCCCAAACCCGTTGAGCAGGTGTTGATTAAAGCCCACGGTTAGAGTGGTTGGGATCGATGGATTGAACAAAGCACTGGTGGAAGAGGTGCTGTCACGGATGCCGATTAATGAAGTTACGAAGCTCGTGCCGGTGAGGAAGCCCTTTCCGAAAAAAGTGGAGTAACTGGCGGTGTGCGTACCTACGACCGGGACGCCCGTGAGAGACTCAAAATTCAACGGAGTTGAACTGTTATTCCAACCGAAGCTGAAACCTGTAAATGGATCGCAGCAGCCCACAGCACTGGTGCTGGTGATGCCGCCGCCCTGGAATCCCCCGCCTCCTGTTCCTCCGGCCCCTGAAACACCGCCGATGCCGGCGCCGATCGCGCCTGCAAAAAGCGCATTCGACAAAGTGGCGCCCTGAATGCCGCGCGCGGCGCTCCCGCTCTTGGCTCTGAGCACATCGAGACGAGCAAGCGGAAGCTCATAGCGTGAAACGGCAATGTCCAGGTTGTTCTGGAGGGCTAACTGAATGGCTGAGTCAAGCGAAAGTTGCAGCTTGTCGTTCTGGATCAGCTGGTTCAGATCGGGCGTGTTTGCCAGCGACGGAGCGGGCACGTACGGATAGGAGTAGGCCTTGAAAATGGAAGGGCCGCTGGTGTAATTGAAGGTGCCTTTCTCCGGCTGTTGCTGGGAACTTGTCTGCTGGGCATTGGCGTTCACTGGCTGGAAAATTGCCGCCAGTAAGAGAAAAAAGACCGCCAGCCCGGCAACCCGGTTCACTTTTTCCAATCTCATCTCGTAACCTCTCACTCCAGGATCAGGTCTTTGAATTTTGGTGCCTAACAAATTACATACGAACTCTTTAGATGCTTAGTTTCACAGAGGTGGGAGAAAATACCGGACTCGGCAAAAAACCTGCCGGGTTATTCCTGTGAAGTCGCGTGCCGATTCTCGGCTCCTGTTGGGACCATCAGCTGAATTCGCCGCAAACAGGCAGGGACTGTCGCGGCTGGACTGGTCTCGTTGGTACTAGACGCTCAATGTAACATCCGGCGGGCGGTTCTGGCAATGGGGTGGACCCATCCACGGGGTGGCCGAGTGCGGTGGCTCTTTGTTTGATCGTGGTGATGGAGGCAGGGGACAGGGACGAGGTGCAGCGGACGGAACAAGACCTTGTTCCGTCCGCCGCGGGAGGGGGGCCTCGTTGGTCTGGACGATGTTTCGACCGAACCAAACCACCTTTAAAATGTCATGCAGCGGCGCCATCATGACGCCCGTCGGCGGGGTTAAGCCGGAGATTTATCTTCTGCAGGACTTTTTACCATTAAGAAACTTCCTCCCCCATTCAGCGAAAAACTAAACTTCCGTTAACCCATAATTAATACTTCAATACGTTACTGTCAAGTAAATAATGCAAAGTTTTGCGCACTTTTGTAAACATTGTAGTTTCTTCAAAATACAGACAGATTTCGCCCGGACGAAACCTGGCGTTGATTGACAAAACTCAAACTGCACCTTCTTTGTTGGAATATGCCGGGCGAAGCATCGAACTTTGGAAGTTGCGCGGCAATGCATTGCCGCAATAATCTGTGGGAGCATGAGGAATATTCGCCTGACCATCGCTTATGACGGCACTGACTTTCACGGTTGGCAGCGCCAGCCACAGGCTCCCACCATCCAGGAGGCGCTGGAAATACGCATCGAGAAAATCACCGGCGGCCCGGTCACGCTCCACAGCTCAGGGCGGACCGATGCAGGCGTCCACGCGGCCGGACAGGTGGCGAATTTTGTAACGCAATGCTCCATCCCGCGCTCAAACCTGGTGAAGGCGCTGAACGATATTCTTCCGGCTTCAATCCGGGTGCGAAAGGCGGAGGATGTTGCTGCTGAATTCCACGCCCGCTACAGCGCGAAGTCAAAAACCTACTGTTACCGCATATTGCGGGCGCCGATCTGCCCGCCGTTTCTGGCTCGATTTGTGTATCACCACCCTTATCCGCTTGATATCCGGCGGATGGCACGAGCGGCGCGGCTGCTGGAAGGTGAGCACGATTTTACGTCATTTGCCGGGAGCGACCCCGCGCGGAAGGAAAAGGAGCAGAAGGAAGGCTCGAATGTCCGGGAGGTTTTCCGCTCTCGCATCACGGCCCGGAAGAAATTGCAGATGATTGTTTATGAGATTCGCGGCTCGGGATTCTTGCACCACATGGTGCGAAACATTATGGGAACGCTAATCGAAGTCGGCAGCGGAAAGCTCTCGCCGGAAGATATTCCTCTGATTCTCAAAACGCGCGACCGCGGCAACGCCGGCCCCACTGCACCGGCAAGTGGACTGTGGCTGGTGAGAGTCGAATACTAAGCGCACGCTGTCACCCTGAGCCCGTTACGCGGGAGAAGGGTCCCTGCATTTCTTCTCAGCGAAATAGGGGGATATTTCGCTTCCAGCGCGTCCAGCACAGAGCGCCGTGTAACCGCATCCTGAACGTCGAGCGTGACCTCGTCGTCGACCTTTGCCAAAATCCGAAGATGGAAGGGAAGAACGACTCGAATCATGGAACAATCACCTCTCATAATGAAAAAGTCAGGCATGCAGAACTAATTTGATATTGCTCGGCGTCATTGAACGAAGACGAGCAGGACGCCGGAGGGGTCCCAGACGTGGAGAACCAGCGAGCCGTTGACCGGTTCCGGCGGCTTGATTCGGACGCCCGGAAACCGGCCGCCGACCGAGATCATTCTCACGTGCTGATGCCAGGCCTCAATGTCGTCTACCCCAATGACGACCATAAAGTTGTCAGCCCAGCCCCTGACGTAATAGTTCTGCAGCCGAAACTGCTTGCCGTTGAGCTCAAAGTCAGCGGTACCGCCCCAGCCCTCAGACATTTTAAAGCCCAAGGCTGCGTAGAATCGCTTGGACAACTCAAAATCTTTCGCCGGCATATAAACTTTGAAGTCCCTGATAGTTAGCGGCAATTCGAAAATCCTCCCGGGCAGTTGTGGAGGTTACAACGAGCCCTTTCTGCGCGTTCGCGGCGCACGGATATCTATTGGCATTCATTCCCTGGAAGATCGGCCAACAAGCATGCTGAGACGCCGTTCCACGTTCCAGACGGGCCGGCGATCACACCAGTGTCTTAACCTCCACCTCGAGCTCGCGCTGTAGTTGTTCGACGATGAGCTTCCAGGTGTCGCCGCCGATCTCCGAGCCGCGCGCCTTCCTGGCCGTTACGATATGCAACCCAGCGCGAAACCCAGTGCGCTACAGATTTCATCCATGCGTTCGGAGCTGAGCGTCCCAACCCGGCGGCCAAGCCAGTCCTTCGGCACGGTGACGAGGTTGTGCAGATTCACTGCACAGGGTCGTTTCATTCCGTCCGCCTCGCTCATTTGCACCTCAGAGGCGACGCCTCGAATGGTGGAAGTGATCGGGGCTACGGTCACGGCCGCCAGATACGGAATGACGCTTTCCCTGGTCAAGACGACCACCGGCCTGCGCTTGTCGGGGCGGGCAAAAGGGCAGAGGCGGATGTCTCCGCGAGTTATCGCTCCGGCCACACTGCCACCCCCGCCCAACGCTCAACTTCTTCAACGTTCTGCGGCTGCTCTTGATAGGCACGGCGCTCGCGGGCTTCAAGCTCCCTGATTTTGAGGCGCCGCAAGTGTTCACGAAGGGCTTGGCGAACCAGAGCCGAACGGTTCACTCGTGCCTGCCTGGCGGCGCTGTCAGTAGCCTTGAGAAGTTCAGAATCGAGCACAACTTGAATGGTTTCCATGATGTGGATTCTACTCCACAGTGGATTCCACAGTCAATGATCCTTCCCCCGCGTTGCGGGATCAGGGTGACGCGGCACCGGGCGTTGCACTCTTTTCTGTAAAAAAACGCTAGCCGCCCGCTATCGCCCCGATCACACAAAAGGGTTCTTTCCCGTTGGCAACAGCTTCGGGCAGGGGAGTGTCGGGCGATTCGTGGGACAGGTCTTCTTCGCAGGCAAAGAAGCGGAGGAACGCCCGGCGCTTGCCTGTGTCGTGGTCGCGAATGGTCCCGCGCAGCACAGGGTATTTGCCTTCGAGCGCATCCAACACCGTCCGCTGTGTCACTGCGCCCTCGACGTCGAGCGTGACCTCGTCGTCAACCTGCGCCAGGGTTCGGAGATGGAAGGGAAGGACCACTCGAATCATTCTGGAACTCATCTCATCATGCTCCTGTGGAACTTCACTTAATGGCACTCTGTCTTCTGGCTACCCCTTATCACCAACCGGCTGAATAGACGGCGAAAATTCGATAAGGACCGGGCTCGGAGTTGCTGAATACTCCGTCGTTCAGGGCGCGTTGGGCCTTCTCGAAGGATGTGAGCAGGCAGTGCTCATTGGTGTCAACTTCGTTCGCCACCATGTTGCACGATAGCGGCGAGCACTCCGGGGAAGTCCGGACTGAAAAAGTGACTACATCGAAGCCTGCAAGTTGCATTCGGGAGGGCGGAGTGACGTTTATTGGGAATGAATTTTCCGCTTCAAACGTGTGCCAGCCCTCGCCGTCGAACTCCAGTTCATGCACCTCGTAATAAAACAAGGTTGTACCTTCAAGGTCGATTGAATTTTCCCTGGCGACACTCTGGATAATTTCGGGTGAGTCGAATAGCCAGTACCCGTTATGCCTCCAATATTTGATGTAGTCTGCAAAGTCTTTGGAAATACAGCTGGAAACGGAAAATATGTCGACGACCTGCGCGGCCTTGAGCCAGTCAGGCTTCAAACTCACACGCTTCGCCATGTAGCCGGCGCGTATCATCACAGCCTGAGTTTCTTAATCAACCTTGTGAATCGTGCGCCTGGTCACGCCAGCGTCTGGGCCTCAACCGAGAGCACGCGCGGCAGATCGTGGACGATGGCTTTCCAACTGTCTCCGCCGTCCGCCGAGCCGTAAACCTGCCCGCCAGTAGTGCCGAAATAGACCCCGCTGGGGTCAAGTTTATCCACCGTCATCGAATCACGCAGCACATTGACAAAGCAGTTCCGCTGCGGCAGCCCCTTGGCAAGGGGCTCCCATTCGTTGCCGCCCGTTCGGCTGCGATAGACTCGCAATTGTCCCTTGAGCGGATAGTGTTCCGAGTCGCTTTTGATGGGCACTACGTAGATGGTTTCCGGTTCGTTGGCGTTGACGTCAATCACAAAACCGAAGTCGGTGGGCAGGTTGCCGCTGACTTCGTGCCAGTTGTCGCCGGCATCGTCGCTGCGCATTACGTCCCAGTGTTTCTGCATGAAGAGTACGTTGGGTTGGGCGCCATGCTGTGCAATGCGGTGGACGCAGTGGCCGACCTCGGCATCCTCGTCAGGAAGAAATTGTGAGCGAAGACCGCGGTTGATGGGCTTCCACGTCTTGCCACCGTCATCTGTGCGAAAGGCTCCCGCTGCGGAAATGGCGATGAAGATCCTGTGAGGATCGGTCGGGTCCAGAAGGATGGTGTGCAGGCACATCCCGCCTGCGCCAGGCTGCCACCGGGGGCCCGTGCCGTGGCCGCGCAGCCCGGGGAGCTCCTGCCAGGAATAACCGCCGTCAACCGTGCGGAACAGGGCGGCGTCTTCCACTCCGGCGTAGACCGTGTCGGGATCTGAAAAAGACGGCTCCAGGTGCCAGACGCGCTTGAATTCCCAGGGATGTTGCGTGCCGTCATACCACTGGTGCGTGGTGAGCGGCTTACCGGTTTCAGAGGAAGTGTCGTAGACAAACCGGTTGCTCTCGCCCTGCGGCCAGCCCTGCGGCGACTGGGTAACGCCACCGCCCGGGGCTTCCCACGTCTTGCCGCCGTCGTTCGAGCGCTGGAGCACCTGCCCGAACCAGCCGCTCGATTGCGAGCAGTAGATCCGGTCCGGATCGGCCGGCGAGCCCTTCATGTGATAAACCTCCCACCCGGCAAAATGCGGACCGCTGACTTTCCACTTTTTGCGCGTTCCGTCCGATTCCAGAATGAACGCGCCCTTCACCGTGCCCACCAATAGACGTACTCCGCTCATGCATTCCTCCTCACTTGAATCTCGTTAAATGCCCATCCCCTTAATAAGACCGGTAACACACAGTGTGAAAGGAATTAACCCCGCTACCCAATTCATCTCACTTTTCTCGACCTTTGGCAAGCTGTTCCGATTCGGCTCGCAGGCGCTTTTCCTGCTTGATGAGGTCGGGCGAGAGTGCCTCACCGAAATCCTCGAACTCCATGATCGGCCGAATTTCGATTTCCACGCCGCCACCGAACGGAGCGCGCTTGAGCCATTTCACGGCGTCTTCCATTGATTTGACCTTCCAGATCCAGAACCCTGCCACCAGTTCTTTGGTTTCGGCGAATGGACCGTCGATGACTGTTCGGTCTTTACCGGAGAATCGGACCCTTCTACCCTTCGAACTCGGGGCCAGGCCTTCGCCGGCCAGCATCACTCCGGCTTTCACCAGTTCCTCGTTGTATTTCCCCATCGCCTCAAATACTTTCTGGTCGGGCAATATACCGGCTTCCGACTCCTTGTTGGCTTTGACAAACACGATGACGCGCATTTCCCGGCCTCCTTGTGAATATGGTTCTGAGAGTGGCGGGCGATAATATCCGCCCGCGGGCTCTTCCCCCATCCATGCGACGTGCAGGTTTGCGCATTATCGACAAGCTGGACAATTTTTTATTCAGAAAAGCATTGCGCGCTCACCCGGGCACAAACCGCGACGGGCTACTCCTTTTCGCAGTTGACCATCCACGGGATGCCGAACCGGTCGGTGAGCATGCCAAAGCGCTTAGCCCAGAAGGTTTCCTGGATGGGCATGGTCACTGCGAGAGCACCTTCCGCCAGCCCGTTATAGATACGGTCGGCCTCCGTTGGGTCATCCACGCTGACGGAAACAGAAAATCCCTGCGGTTTCGCCTGGCGGCCCGGAGGCGCGTCAGATCCCATCAGAACCCCGCCGGGAGTGGTCATCCTGGCATGCATGATCTTCTTCCGCCACTCGGCTGGCACCGCGCCTTCGGCCGGCGAGCCCTCGTGGGGCATCATCATCTGAATTTTCCCGCCCAGCAGCTTTTCATAGAACTTAAACGCGTCTTCGCACTGTCCGGTAAAGAGCAGATAAGAATTGATTTGCAACATGCACCTCCTTAGGTGGTAGATGGATTTACTTGCTATGGATATTGAATCGAGCGAAAGCAGTTTCTCTCAATTACCCGCGTGACTTTAACGCCGCCCAACGTCGTTTTTGCTTCCGAAGCGGGGCAGGAAAGGTCTCGGGTCGCGCTCGCGCCAGCGCCGCCGGACCTCCTTGAGCACCGCCTCGCGGTTCTTCGCCATTTCATCAATCACAGCACAAGGCGCCCCGGTGTCCTCATGCCGCGTGCCCCAGATGAGTAGTTCCAGAATCACCGGCGCCAGGTCGATGCCTTTTTCCGTCAGGCGGTAGTTCAGCTTTCTGCCGTCTGCCGGGTCGGCTTCTGTTGTGATGATCCCCACTGCCTGGAGCTTCTTGAGCCGGTCTGCCAGAATGTTGGTGGCAATCCCCTCGCCGGACTGCTGAAATTCCTTAAAGGTCCGGTAACCACGCACCATGAGGTCACGGATGATCAATAATGACCATCGATCGCCAAAGGACTCAAGCGAAATGCTCACTGGACATCCGGACCGGTGTTTTGGCATGCGGTTTCCAGGCACCGTGGAAAGGCTATCAAAATAACTTGCATAATGCAAGTAATATTCGGCATGGGCTTACATTTTTTGATAAGCGGCGTGTTTTCTTGGTTTTTTGATGGACCTGCAGCTTCTTTGAGCGCATGCGAAGCCGCATTCGGCCGGATTGACGACGGGGCGGGTTTTTGCTAATGTAAGAACGGATAGAAGAATACTTCCCCGTAAGATCAACGTGACTGAATCCGACCCAATTCCGGGTTTATCCACTGCTCAATTCAGGCTGGAGGTGTGAAAGAGTTTCGCGGCTCTTCTTATGAAGGCAAGTGTCAAGATCGAAAGGGGCATTGAAGAGCTTTTCGGGGCCTACGATGCAAATTTGAAGCTGCTGGAGCAGTGCCTGCAGGTTTCGACCCACCTGAACGCCGACCACTTGGAAATCGAGGGTGGCGACCTGAATGTTGCGCGCGCACAGCGGCTGGTTGAAGAGTACGTTGAGCTGGTGGACAACGGTGTCCGAATTGACGGCGCAGAACTGCAGGCGTTTTTGAAGATTCTTGCGCAGGATCCCACGGTCACGCTGAAGGGGCTGGCGGAAGCCGGGCGTCCCCGCACTCTCGGGAAGAAGACCATTACTCCGAAGAGCCTGAACCAGCGGCTCTATGTGGATGCTATCAAGCGGCATGACATGGTGTTCGGCATCGGGCCGTCCGGCACCGGTAAGACCTATCTGGCGGTCGCCATGGCGGTGGATGCGCTGCTGTCACGGTCGGTGACGCGGATTATTCTGGCCCGGCCCGCGGTGGAGGCAGGCGAGCGGCTGGGATTCCTTCCGGGAACATTGCAGGAGAAGGTTGATCCCTACCTGCGCCCGCTGTATGACGCGCTCTATGATGTGCTGGACCCCGAGCGGACCGAGCGGATGATTGAAAAAGGGACCATTGAAATTGCTCCGATTGCTTTTATGCGCGGCCGGACGCTCAACGACGCATTTGTGATTCTCGATGAAGCGCAGAACACCACCAGCGAACAGATGAAGATGTTTTTGACGCGTCTGGGATTCAACTCCAAGGCTGTGATTACAGGTGACATTACGCAGGTTGACCTGCCGGAGGGGCGGCGGTCGGGCCTGATGGAGGCCGTGGACGTGGTGAGGCGGGTGCTCGGCATCAGCTTCGTTTATTTCACTGAGCACGACGTTGTCCGGCACCAGCTTGTGCAGCGCATCATTCGCGCCTACGAGGAGTTTGATCAGCAGCGGGCAACGGCGGAAACGGTGCGCAGAGGTTCGTAACGGACCACGGATTGCCGTTTTGAGATGAGATTTGAAATTCAATCGAAGCAAGGGATAGTTGCGCCATGATTATCAACCGACAAAACCAGTTTGAGCTGGATCTGCCGTCTTTGCGTGAGTATGAGCGCCGGTTAACGAGTGTCCTGGACCTGAGCCCGCGCCACTTCAACGTTTGCTTTGTGAGCGACGAAGACATCAGCAGGATGAACTCTGTTTACCGGGGCAAGGCGGCGCCGACGGATGTGCTGTCATTTCCATGGGAGGGTGAAGGTGAAAGCGGCCCCGAGGAATTGTTTGTTGGCGAATTCCGGAATTTTCTGGGCGACATCGTGATTTCCGTGGCCACGGCGGAGCGGAATGCAAAGGCCGAGGGCCATTCCACAGAGGAAGAAGTCCGCATGCTGATCCTTCACGGCGTTCTCCACCTGCTGGGCTACAATCACGAGACTGACCACGGAGAAATGAAATCCCTGGAGCTGTCCTTGCGGGAGCGGCTGAATCCGCCCGCCGCGGGGCCTGCCGGTGGGCAAGCGCAATCGGCAGGGCAGGCTGAAGCATAAGATGGCCATCATCCTCTGGATTGTTGTGCTTGCGCTGCTGGTGGTTGCCAGCTCAGTGGCTTCCTACCTGCGGCTGCTGATGCGGCGGCTGACGCCGGTTGGCGCCCGGGCGCTGTTCAAGACAGACGATCCTCGGCGGATCCGCGCTGACCGCGAGCGGGTGGGCGTTTCGATTTCCGCACTGCACGGCGTGGCCATGGCCTTGTATTCCATCGGGGTGGCGACGCTTTTCATTTTTCATCATTCCGGAGCGTTGTGGGAAAGCCTGGGCGCTTCTCTGCTTGTGGTGATGGCCACCATCATGATCTTTGACCAGTTGATTCCGTTCATCCTGGTCGCGCGCCACGATGAGCCGGAAGCCATCCTGCGGCAATGGCTGCCGCTGCTTCGGGCCGCCGTCTATATGGCCTTGCCGGTGACCTTTCCCATCCTGATCTCGACCACCATCGCCCGCCTGCTGGAATCGCCTGAGGATCAGGCAGAACCGCCCGCCCCCGAGAGAGGCTTGAAAGAGCTGATCGAAAGTGGCGAAGAAGCGGGGCTGATCGAAAAGGCCGAACGCGAGTTGCTGCAATCGGTGGTGGAGTTTGGCGACAAGGTGGTGCGGGAAGTGATGACCCCGCGGCCGGAAATCGCCGCAGTCGAAATTGACATGCCCATCGATGAAATGCGCAGCCTGTTCCGGCAGAAGCGTTACACGCGTTACCCGATATACAGCAAAGTGCTCGACCAGGTTGAAGGCGTGGTGAACGTACGGGACCTGATGGAACTCTCGCCGGAAGACCAGAAGCACGCCACTTTACGGACCCTGATGAAGCCTGTGCGTTTTGTTCCGGAGACCAAGCCGATCCGGGACCTGCTGAAGGAATTGCAGAAGACCACTATTCAACTGGCTATCGTAATTGACGAATACGGAAGCGTCTCAGGCCTGGTGACCGTTGAGGACCTGGTGGAAGAACTGGTGGGCGAGATCCGCGATGAAGTTGAGCCCCACGATCGCGACATTATGAAGGAATCTGCCAGCTCCTACCTGGTGGCCGGCCACACCGAACTGGCTCATCTTGCTGACCTGCTTGAGACGGAATTCGAAAGCGGTGATTATTCCACAGTCTCCGGCCTGGTGCTGGCCAAACTGGGTCATATGCCGGCCGTCCACGAGAAAGTGGAGGCAAACGGCTTGACTTTTGAGGTTCTGGAAGTCAACCGCCGCACGGTCCTCAAGGTTCGGCTCATCCTTCCTGTTGCGAATTCTGAAACGCAAGCCACCCATGCCGGAACCCAAAAAATCATTTAAATCGGGCTTTGTTGCAGTTGTGGGCAGGCCCAACGCCGGAAAGAGCACGCTGGTTAACGCTCTGGTGGGCGCCAAGGTGTCCATTGTTACTCCCGTGGCACAGACCACCCGCAACCGCATCCTTGGGATCGTTCATCGGCCTGACGCCCAGGTGATTCTGATGGATACGCCGGGCATTCACCGGCCGCATTCCCGGTTGAACGATCAGATGATGGCCTTTGTGCGAGAGGCGCTTGAGGAGCGCGACCTGACACTGCTGATTGCCGACGCGTCAGCGTCCTTCGGCAAGGGAGATGAGTTTGCAGTGAAGTTCGTTGCAGAACACGCTCCAAAGGCCATCCTTCTTCTGAACAAAATTGACCGGGTCCACAAGCCGAAACTTCTGCCGCTGATTGACCGCTACTCAAAGCTGCACGACTTTGAAGAAATCTTCCCGGTTTCCGCACTGAAGGGCCTGCAGCTGGATGAGTTGATGGAGGCCATTATCGCGAGGCTCCCCGAAGGTCCGGCCTATTTTCCGCCCGACATTTACACCGACCAGCCGGAAAGGTTTCTCGCCGCCGAAATTGTCCGCGAGCAGGTAATCCGCAACACCCATCAGGAACTGCCGCACGTGAGCGCAGTGCTGATTGACCGCTTTGAGGAGTCCGACACCATCACGCGAATTCACGCCACCATTCTGGTGGAAAGGGAAACGCAGAAGCCCATCGTGCTTGGCGCGGGCGGAAGCCGCATCAAGCAGATCGGCACTGCGGCCCGGCTGGAGCTTGAAAAAGTTTTCCCGCCTAAGGTTTTCCTTCAGCTTTTTGTGAGAGTGGAACCCAACTGGCGTGATTCCCGGCCCGTGCTTGCCGCGCTCGACTACCACCACGAAGGGTGAGAGGCTAACAGCTGTAAGCGAGGGCTCCCGATTGTGATTTCCTCGCTGTCTGCTATTCCACCACGACATCCACTCCGATTGCGGAGTGGTCGGAAAGAGGCCGCCCGTCGCTCGACCGGAGATCGCTGACAATGACGGGGTCCTCAACGCGGGCCCCGCGGGTTGCAAACCAGTCCAGCTTCAGGGGACACTTGCCATCGTGCCGCCTGAGCGCCCAGCGGATGAAGGAAAAGCACCAGCCGGGTACCCATTCGCCCAGATTTTGGCGCGTTTTGGGATCGTCAACGTCGTACTGGATGGTGGGTTCGCCCATGCGGTTTGACTGGCGGTATTCAAATCCCTGCGCTTCGAGCATCCGGAAAAGCTCGCGCTCAAAGCGATGGTCCGGGTGCAGATAGTGGTTTGAAATCACGTTCTCCGCGCCCATGAATACCCTGAGCCAGAACCCCAGGATCGAATAGAACGCGCGGGATGAATTGTATGTGGAGGTGTTCCAGTCGCCGCCCAGGATGGCGGGCGTGTCTGTAGCAAGGTCCTGGATAACGTCGCGCATCTGGCCGCAGCGGTGCGCCTGGCTGGAGTTGGCATCCAGATGGACCGCTACCGCCGTGGCACGATAGTTGGGGAACTCAATCTCAGCCGCCAGGGCGGCCTGCCGTCCCAGGCGTTTCTCGCGGCCGCGCATCTTGTCAATTCCGTTCCTGAGGTGAATGGGACGGACGCTGCGGATCGGATAACGGCTCAGTACGGCATTGCCGTGCAGCCCAAGCTGATTTTCCCCGTCCGCGTTCCGTTCAATACCGGCTCCCTTGGACAGGTTTAGATAGCAAGGAGCAAAGCTGTAGTGCAGGCCAAGCGCGTGAGCGATCTCCTGTGCCACTGCCCGGTTCTCTGAGCGCGCCATGCCGATGTCAGCCTCAGTCAGGAGGTAAACGTCTGCAGAGGCCAGGTAGGGATGAGTCCGCAACGCCTCAAGCTGCCCGGAGAACTCGATACCGCGCTCCAGGTTCCAGGCCACAAAACGATAACGGCTGCGCGCGGGCGCCGCGCCGCGATTGAAGTCTCCACTGTACACACTATTGAGGACTTTACGGATTTCTGGCTCGAGGGTCTGGTAGGACGAAAGACTTTTGAGCTCGGCCGTGGAATTGCACTCGAGAAATTCCGGGAAATGAGGCGCAATCCTATCGCGAATCAGGCTGCGAATTTCCTCGGGTACCAGTGGGGAATCGAGAATTTGTATGACGTTATTTGAGGACATGTACGAGCTGTGCCAGCTTATGACAGGTGCGACCCTTTCAGTATCATGATTTTGCTCTCAAACTTGAGGGCAGCACTACTCCGTGGCGCTGATACCCAGCGCTTTCATCTTTCGATAGAGATGGCTGCGCTCGAGTCCCAGCACTTCCGCCGTGCGGCTGACGTTCCCGTGGTTCTCATCCAGTTTTCGGAGGATGTAATCGCGCTCGTAGGCGGCGCGCGCCTCGTGCAAAGTCGAGAAGCCGCCCGCCGTGCCGCGGGATTGCGTGGAATGGCCGCGGTGGTTGGTGAGGGTTTGGGGAAGGTGCCGGCGCTCGATGCGGTCGCCGGAAACCATGATGACCATGCGCTCAACCAGGTTCCGAAGCTCGCGGACGTTGCCCGGCCAGCGGTAATGGCGAAGGACTTCCATCGCCGGCTCCGAAAAATGTTTGGGCTTGCGGCCATAGGCTGCGGCAAAAGTCTCCAAAAAGAAAATCAGCAGTTCCGGAATATCTTCCGCGTGTTCCCTCAGCGAAGGCACGTAAAAGGGAATCACGTTGAGCCGGAAAAAAAGGTCTTCGCGAAAGTTCCCCCTTTGAATCTCTTCCTCCAGGTTCTTGTTGGTGGCAGCCACCACACGAACGTCCACGGCCATTTCTTTCTTGGAGCCGAGCGGTGAAAACCTTTGCTGCTCAATCACCCGCAGCACTTTGGATTGCGTGCGCAGACTCATGTCACCGATTTCATCAAGAAACAGCGTTCCTTCGTCGGCCTGCTCAAATTTTCCCACCTTGTCTTCCACAGCCCCGGTGAAGGAACCTTTGACGTGACCGAAAAGCTCGCTCTCGATTAATTCCTCAGGAATGGCGGCGCAATTGACTTCGACGAAAGGGTTGTCGCGCCGCAAGCTCAGGCGGTGCAGGGAATGGGCCACCAATTCTTTCCCTGTGCCGCTTTCCCCGAAAACCAGCACCCGGCCGTTGGTGGGAGCGGCAAGGCCAAGCTGCTGCCGCAGCGCCTTCATCGGGACGCTGTTCCCGATTATGCGATAGTCACCTTCCAGCTTGCGGCGCAACTGGCGGTTCTGGTCAGCGAGCGAGAGTTCCTCAGTGGCGTGCTTAAGGGTCAGCAGCGTCTTTTCAATGGAAAGCGGCTTTTCAATGAAATCAAAGGCGCCTTTCTTGGTGGCGCGGACAGCGGTCTCGATGTTGCCGTGTCCGGAAATCATCACCACGACCGGGGGGTTATCGGTCTGGCGAATTCTGGCCAGCGTTTCGAGCCCGTCAATGCCCGGCAGCCAGATGTCGAGCAACACGACGTCGGCTTTTTCCCTGCCGAGATAATCCAGACAGCCCTCGCCGCTTTCAACGGCGGCAACCTGATAGCCCTCGTCCTGCAGAACGTCGGTCAACGATTGGCGGATGCCGGCTTCGTCATCGACAACCAGCACCGAATAATTCTTCAATCTCAACTCCATCTGTTCGGCTGGCTCACCAGCCATCACTTGTTTCTTATAATGAACGCCCGTCTGTACTCTAGTTTTCTACGCTTCCTGAGTGGGAGGAGCCGCCATTGCCGGCGCATGCTCGATGGGCAACTCAATTATAAACTTCGTCCCAAGCGGGCGATTTTCCTCCACCCGGATGGTCCCCTTGTGCTCTGAGACGATACGGCTGACAATGGCCAGGCCCAGTCCGGTGCCACGGCGCTTGGTGGAGAAAAACGGCAGGAAGAGCCTCTCTTTGGCCTCCATTGAAATGCCCGGCCCGCTGTCTGCAACCATCAGCACAACCATGTCGCGTTCCGAATCCAGCGTCGTTCGCACCCAGATTTCCTTGGCCGGCGATTGCTCCAGCGCTTCCGCGGCGTTGTCGATCAGGTTCACCAGTACGCGCTTCATCTGGTCCGGATCGGCATGAATGCCGGGCAAACCTTCCGCCAGTTCGCATCGCACGGCAATTCCGTCCAGGCGGCCGTCAAAAACCTGCACCGCCTTTCCCACAATGCTGTTCAGGTCTGCGAACACGGGCCTTGAGGCAGGGAACCGCGCGAAGTGTGAGAACTCGTCCACGAGTGTTTTCAGGGTTGCGACTTCCCGTTCAATCAGCGCAGAACTCTGTTCTACTGCTGCCACAAGATCGTTGCCCACAGCTTTGCGGTCAGTCCGGCCGAGCCAGCGGCGAATGCGTTCCGCAGAAAGCTGGATGGGCGTGAGGGGGTTTTTGATTTCGTGGGCGATGCGCTGGGCCACTTCCTGCCAGGCCACGGCTTTCTGGGCCCGCAGCAGGTCGGTGAGATCTTCCAGCACCAGCAACGATCCGACTGCACCGTGGCGGGCGCGAATTGAGGAGAGTGTCAAGGCAACGAACGCCCGCCGCCCGTCCAGGCCCACCTCCATCTGGCGGGTCACGACTCCCTGGCGGAGGGCGCGGCGGAACAGTCTTGCGACTTCACGGGATTCATCGAGCGCGAACAGGTCCACAATCCGGTGGGCACTTCGGATGGCTTCGCGGCCGAACATCCGCTCGGCGGTCGAGTTGGTCCGCATAATCCGCCCCTGAGGGTCAAAGGAAACCACGGCTGTCGGAATATTCTCGAGAATGGCCTCCATGATGTTGCCGCGTTCTTCCAACTCCTGGTTGGCCTTCTGAATTACCTGCGCAGCGCGCTGCAGCGCCAGCCTGTTTTCTTTCAGCTGCCGGGTCATTTCGTTGAATGACTGGATCAGGCTGCCCAGCTCATCGTCGGTGCGCGCGGGAATGCGATAGTCGAGGTTTCCGACGGAAACCTCGTGGGTGGCGTCGGCAAGCGCCTGGATGGGGACGGTCACCTGCTTGGAAAAGAAGAGCGCAAACCAGGAAGCGACAAACAGGATGAGCACGGTCAGCAGCGACAATGACAGGAGGTAAACGCGCCGGACAGCTTTTCTTTGATTACTGAGCTGTTCGTACTTGATGGCTTCGCTCTGGATCTGGTCGGCAATGCGAGCGATGTTCAGGGGTAGCCGGGTCATGGCGACCACAATGCCTGACGTCCCACCGCCGGCAAAATTCAGCGGCTTCACGGAAACGAATATGTCCTCGTCGGTGAACCGCTTCTGAAAGGAGAGACCCTCCTGCGGCAGGTCTTTGAAACTGTGCCGGGGTAACAGCTCACGTACGTTTTCTCCGCTCAACTTCACCGGCCCTGCCGCTGCCAGCAGGGTGCCATCCGGATTGAAAAACATGGCGGATTCTGAGGTCAGATCGGCAACTTCCCGTTGCAGAACGCGATTCAGCTCGGCGCTGTCGCTAATCGAGGCGGCTTCGGCGAGCTGCGGACTGGTGGTCAGATGGACAGCCAGGTGGCGCGCGCGGTTCTCCGCCTGAATGGCGAGCTGGCGGACCACTTCCGTGGCGTCGGTGTGCACCACGTCAAACGGAATTCCAAACCATTTGTCGATGCTGCGGTTCAGCAGCCCGTACGAGAAGGCAAACAGGAAACAGGCCGGGACCAGCGTCAGCGCGAGGAATGCCACCACCATCTTGGTCTTAAATCGTGAACCGAGCTTGTGGCTGCGCCTTTCGAAGTAAAGCTTCACCAGATACCGCATCAGGATGAGGCCGAAGATGATGAAAGCCAGAAAGATGAGGGCGGAAACGACCACCAGGAGGATGGTCTGGGGAGCAGTTCTGGGATGGATGAAAGAAAGATTGAGCGAAGCCTGGCTCCAGCCAATGAACAACAGGAAAGGGACGACAATGAGCAGGAAGATCAGAAACGCCCGCCGGGGAGAGTTCGGGTTGTTATTTGGCGGCATAGGTTCTTACGCGAACCTCCCTTCCTGCATGATGTCGAGCGTGGCTGCGGGTGCTTCCAGAATTGCACTGCCGGGCGCGTTGCGAGTTTCCGTTAGCGGGGAAAAACGGCTCAAGCGGGCAACCGTGGCATTCAGGCGCCAGCCTCTTGCAGTGCCTCTTTCCAGTTTCAACCAGCAACGCGTGAAACTCATTAAAAAGTCCTTCATTTGCCGGCAAATGCCGATGTAGAAACTGTTGCGCCGCCGGATAGCCGTCCTCCGGAGAAATCAGGTTGTGCCGTGCCAGGACACGCCGCGTATAAGCATCTGCCACAAAAAAAGGCAGTTTGCCTGCATAGAGCAGAATGGCGTCCGCGGTTTCCGGGCCCAGTCCGCGAAGGGCAAGTAACTGGGCGCGGGCCAGTTCCGGGGGCTGGCGAAACATAGCATCGAGTGATCCCCGGTGTGCTGTGTCGAGCCATTCAACAAAAGTGCGGATGGCACGGGCCTTCTGCCGGAAATAGCCGGCCGGCCGGACACACGTTTCGAGCCGCGATGTGGTGGCCTGCCGCAATCGAGGCCACCGCAGCAATCCTGCGTCGCGAAGCCTGGAAATGGCCCGAGCAGCATTCTGCCAGGTGGTGTTCTGGGTGAGGATGGCGCCGAGGATGACCTCCAGGCGAGTGCGTGCCGGCCACCAGCCCTGGGGGCCGAACTGCCGAAGGAGCTCTTCGTAGTACGTTTCCAGCACTTCACCCGGCTCA
>DATLWV010000337.1:0-6676 GCA_035576145.1 Terriglobia bacterium | reverse complement strand
CCGGTATTGGAATGCGTCCTTTCCCGAGCCGCCGTGCACCCAGCAATCCCACTGGCTGTTGTTGTTTTCATAGCCGATCCAGTCATCGAAACCGCCGCGCCTGTCGGGCGGGACAATGTGCAGGCCGCCACGGCCGTTGCTCTCGTGCCATCCATCCACGTGCCACTTCCCGAAGTAGGCGGTGCGGTAGCCTGCCTCCCGAAACGGCGTGGCGATTGTCGGCTGGCCCTGTGGTAGCGGATATTCATGGCCAGGAACACAATGGTGCGGGTAACGGCCGGTCAGCATTGACCCCCGGAAAGGCGAGCAGAGTGGAAAACAGGTAACGGCGTGGTCAAAATTGACCCCCGTGCGGGAAAGAATGTCAATGTTGGGCGTATGAACGTTTGGATCGCCGTTGCAACTGATGGCGAAAGAACGGAACTGGTCGCCCAGAAACCAGATCACATTCGGCTGGGTTCCCTCCGCTGGCGGCTCGGCAGACACGCCCGAACCTGACGAGGTGTTACGAAGAGCAACGGCGGCCCCAACGGCCCCCAAAGAATTCTGAAAAAAAGTTCTGCGATCCACGAAAACCTCCTGTGAACTGTAACCCTCCGCCAGTCTTCGATCCACGGCTATTTACGAGTTCAGGATAAAGATTCGGGCGTGGTGCGTCCCTGCCACTCTCCTTTCCGGACAGACCACAACCCAGGCACCCGTCAAGCTGCTGCGCGTACGGGTGAAAATCATATAACGGAATGGAGATTTAGTGAGACGGATTGATGTCGAGGTAACGAACAGCGGTGGCCGGGTCTGGCACGGCCGCCTCATGCGCCACAATGAGCCAGCGGCCGTTGATCTTTCTGACCACCACCAGGTTGACGCCCATCACTTTCTGCCCGGCGTTGGAGGATTCGTAGCGGCCCACCGTGTAGGCCATGTCACCGGAACAGGCCATGGAGACAATCTGGATGGAGTCGATATGATAGCGGGCGTCAACCCCACGCTGGACGTAAGCCTGAATGGCCGCACGTCCGTGGATGATTCCTGTGATGAAGTGCTGGGTAAGATAGTCGGCACCTTCGGCATAAAGTGACGCGACACTGGCAGCGTCGCCGCTATTATAGCCGTTCTTCCATTGCACAGCGATCCGGCGAATGGCCTTTGCATCAGAGGAATCAGTGCAGGAATTCTGCGCTGCGGCAGCGACTTCCGCATTTGCAGGATTTTCCTGCAATTGTGCCGAAATGGTGCAGACGAGAACAGCCGAAAGGAATAGAATCTTTTTCACCTTCCCTCCCTCGGTCTCGAGTCTGTACAGGAGATTCATTGAAGTCGTCTCCTTCAGCCTGCACTATATAGCGAAGCAGCGGATGGTTTTGCAGAGAGAAAGAATCTGCGCCAGTAAATCAGGAGGGCCAGGTAGACAGCGCAAATGACCAAACTACCAACCATGACGACCGTAACAAACTGAGGGAATAATTGCGCAAACTTTTCCCGCCCTGGGGTCTGGCCCATCTCAACAAATAGCCGGAACACGCTACCAGTGAGGAAGCTAACTCCAGCGGACGCCCCAAAGAACAGGAGCTTCCAAAAAGAAATTGTCCACCCGGCAAGTCGCTTTCTATAAATCAGCCAGGCGGCGGCCGCCGAGAGCGCTGAGAATGCCAGCATGAGAACAACCACAGTCCAGCCGCGAAGGATGTACCCAAATAAAAAAGTGGTGCGCACAGGAGAAATAAGGAGAGGCCACATGGAAATGGCACCGAGAGCTTCCCAGACCACCAAGAGGATCACCGGAACCGGAAGCTCGCGCGAGGGTGTTCCAGTGCCAGCAGTCGTGCCTTCGCGAGCCAGGAATGTGGCCTTGACGCTCTTCCGGCTGTAGAAAATTAGGAACGTGAGCGGCAGCAGGAGGACAAAGACAATCGCCATCGAGACGATCCCGCCCATCACAATGTGCTCTACGTGTTGGGCCGCCGGAGGCGCAGGTTTTTGTATGGCCATGATTCTTGGGAACAGGAAAAGGAGGAACAAGGTTGCAAGCGCCCCTACGAACATCCAGACGATGCTGCCGATCAGCATTAAGATTCGCGCCCAGTTGCACCGAAGGGCCGAGCCGACGCCCGCAATAAGAAAAAATGCGGCGGTCACCACGTAGAAGCCCGCGCCAACGAGTATGCCGGAGGGGTAAGCGCCGCCGGGCATTCCGGTCTCATGCGGAGTCTTAAGAATCTGCTGGGAGATGAGCACAAACACGCCTATCAGCAAACTGGACGCGCCCAGCAGGATTTCGACGACACCAAAAGCGACGAGCCAGCCACCGCGGTCCTTGTAGGGAGGATGAGACGATCCGGCAATGGTGCTGTCCATGGCGGGTTTCTCCGTGACGGAAGTTGACGAGAATATATCACAATCGGCTTAGAGGGAATAGGAGAGCGCCAGACTCATCGCAGTCGCCCGCGTTCTGAATTCCCTCGCGGGAGGAAAGGGTTGCGATGCGTGCTAAGAATCAGATCACTCAGCGTGAAAGACCGCAGTCGCTGGGGGTATGGGTCGGACTGACCATAGAGAAATCATCAACTACATTCTCTCTAAGAATTCGTGCCCACGGAACAACTCCCCACGCAAGCGCGGCCCGTGCAAACTGTGCTACGCTATGCGGGATGCGGGCGTGGAAGCGCGACCTTTACGCGTTTCTGCTGCTTATCAGGAGTAATGATGCCAGAGAAAGTTGGAATTCTTGTCCGTGTGGAATCCGGTCTGGGGGTCCTGCACCAGTTGACCGGAGTGATTGCTGCGCAGCAGGGCGACATCTCGTCTGTGGCGATTGTTGAAAGCGCCACGCATGAGGCCCGCATCTATTTTGAAATCGAACTGCCGGGTCCGTCCGAAGAGCTACTGGCAGGACTGCGGACTCTTTCTGTGGTGAAAGAAGCGGCGCTGGTTGACTCTCTCGAAAAAATATACGGCAAGCGCATCATCGTGATGGGAGGCGGCGCCCAGGTGGGCCAGGTGGCCATCGGCGCCATTTCTGAAGCCGACCGCCATAACATAAGGGGCGAGCATATCTCCGTGGATACCATTCCTCTGGTGGGCGAACAGCCGTTGGCAGAAGCCGTTCGAGCGGTGGGACGCCTTCCCCGCGCGCGGGTCCTTGTGCTGGCCGGATCGTTGATGGGCGGCGATATTGAGCGCGCAGTCCGTGAAGTTCGCGCACAGGGATTGCTGGTGATAAGCCTGAACATGGCCGGCAGCGTTCCCGAAGTGGCCGACCTGGTGGTCACCGACCCGGTGCAGGCCGGCGTGATGGCCGTGATGGCCATTGCCGATACCGCCAAGTTCAGCATAGACCGGCTGAAGAAGAGAACGTTCTAACCGTCCCACACAGGAACGAAAAAAGCTGCGTTTCAGCAGTGAAACTCACGGCCGGGAGCTAGGGGGATGGATAACAAGAGCCAGATACACTCCCTCGATGAACTGGATAGCTATGTCCAACTAGAGAAAAAATATTTCTTCTGGCGCCGATATTACCACGCAGTGGGGTTAGCGCCCTTCGCGGTTGTGGGTTTTATTGCGCTCTGGTTCTTCCCGAATTCCACGAGTACACTTCTTGTTAATTGTGTTGGGGCCACATTGGCTTGGGGAGTGGCCGTAGCGGTCTACTCCTTTGTTTTGTTGATGCGGTACGTCCTCTTTCGGTGTCCACGTTGCGGATGGCGATTCGGCAGCCGTGGATCGTGTACATCGTGCAGTCTCCCTAGACACGCCTCCCAGAGCCCGTGGAATCCCATTCCAGTCTAAGGCTCCGGCGCGAGTGAGATCGCACTTCATAAACATGCCAAGCCTTCCAGCAAAGTTCTATCGCGTTTTCCCGGCGGGAATCAGGTAGAGGGGTTCGTGGTTGCGCGGCAGCGAGAGGGCCTTCTGCACTTCCGCGTCGTGAAAAGCTCCCATGGGAACAGCCCCGAGGCCCAGCGCCACGGCCTCCAGCAAAAGGTTCTGCGCGGCGTGGCCGGCTTCAAGATGCACGTAGCGCCCGCTGCGGGCCGTTCCGTACTTCTGCGCCGTGCGCTCGTAGACGGCCGTCATCACAAAAACAGCTTCCGCTTCCCTGATGGCCTGCTGCTCAACCGCGGCATGGCAGAGTGCGGGCCTCAGGTCCTCTCGAGAGATGCGATCCAGGCGATGCCGGGCCGGATCATAGTGGTAGAAACCGGCAGGCAAAACGACATAAATCTCCAGCGGATATAACGCTCCAGCTGAAGGCGCTGTGCGGTAGCCTTCGGAACTTGTAATCCCCTGTGCCGCCCACAGCAGCTGCGAGAGTTGCCGCTCGCTCAAGGGGCCGGGGATAAACTCGCGAGTTGAGCGGCGCTGCGATAGCACTTCTTCAAGTGACACCACACCGCTTCGCGCCGGCTTTGGCAATTGGATCGTGGTTGGCGATTCCGTTTCGTGGCGCATATCGGTTCCTGATGCGGGCGCCTTAAATCAGGTATACAGGACCATGGCAAGAAGGCATTGAATCCTAGACCTCATCACACCGGATGCCTCTAAATCGAAAGGCATCTACGTCCTTCTTTCACCTTACCCGAAAGTACGAAGATGTGAGGCGAAAATCGTAGTGTGCGCAGTGTCACAGCGTTGAGTGACGGCGCCGATTGACTGGCCTTGAGAGGGGATGTATCGTCGGCATCAAATCAGCAACTCTGAACAACCAGGAGGATGCTCATGGCCCACCGCAAGTCACCCGACAAGAGAGAAAGTGGAGTGCCCATCGAGCCCGCAAGCAGCCGCCGCGATTTTCTGAAGGGCGCCACAACTGTGGCCGCCGGCTTGATGATGCCGGGAGCGCTAGGCGCTCAGCCCACCGAGTCTATGCCAGGTATAAATCTGGGACCGCACCGTGTGTCGAGACTGATTGTGGGAAGCAACCCTATTTACGGCTACTCACACTTCAACTACATCCTTGACAGGTTGATGCGGGAATATTTTACCGACGAACGCATCGTGCAGCTGATGCTGGATTGCGAGAAGCATGGAATCAACACCTGGCAGGCCAGCTTCCACTATGACATGAAGCGGCAATTCCCCAAGATCCGCGGTGCAGGCTGCAACATCCAATTCATTTGCCTGGCCGCCTCCTGGCACTACGACCCGAAGATGGGCCGCACGCCGGAAGAAGTTCTGGACGGAACCATCAAGTGCGCGAAGGCTGCGATGGAGTTCAAGCCCATCGGGATCGCCTTCCACGGCAGCGCCACTGACATTCTTTTCCGGGCGGGAAAGATCGACCTGATCAAAAGCTATATCGACAGGGTCCACGATATGGGAACTCTGGCCGGCATCTCGACGCATAATCCCAGGATACTGGAAACTCTGGATGAGAAGGGCTTTGGCAATGACTTCTACATGGCAGGATTGCAATACCTGACTCGCCGACCCGAAGAATGGATGAAAGAGATTGGCGCGCACCCTCTCGACGAAGGCTGGATTGACTCCGATCCTCCTCGGATGGCCGCGGCCGTGCGCAAGGTTGACAAGCCGACCCTGGTTTACAAGGTTCTGGCGGCGGGCCGCAAGTGCCGGTCTGAAGCGCAGAAGCGCCAGGCCATCGAATGGGCGTACAAGAACATCAAGCCCATCGATGCCACCATCATTGGCCTGTTCCCCAAGTTTTCCGACCAGGTTAGCGAAACCGCCAGGATGGTGCGCGAGGTCCTGGCGTAAGGTCGATTAATCTTCATCCAGTGTGGACAGCGCGGACCGTGCAAATTTTACCCGCTGTGCCAAATGTGAACACAATTTTGAAAAAGTTGATTTTTGGGCCGGAATTATTCTTATAAGTATAATATTATCAATGACTTATAAAAATAAGAATTCCTGATGCGAAAATCCCATACGTCCCATTTTGGGCTTTCGGGACGATATGTAGCCTATCTACAGAGGCCAGACACGGCCGGAGCGGGCACTGAATTACCAATGACGAGCCACCGGTGCAATGCTCCTGGGTTACCCATCCCAAGTGCCGGACCGGCCCAAATCATGGGGGATTCAGGCGCTGCGCACCGGCGTAAGGGGCACGGTGGTTTTTGTCTGCCTGCACACGCAGCCGCCAGCTGGCCCATAAGCAACAGGCATATCTTACAGAAAATAAGTCTCTAACCTCACAATGCAGCCCCCAAAGCCCCTGCCAGCCTCTCCCCCTCCTCCGGGGGAGAACCTCACCCCCCAATTACGGTTAAAGGTTCCAGTACCGACGGCCGATTGTCAGATAAGGGATTAATTGGTTCAATAAGCCGTGGGAGGGGGATTTATCGTGGGAGGGGAATTTATGATGAACCCAAACAACACAATCGCACTGGTTGCCAGCACGGAATTCAAGTGGACGGCCGAGATTCAGTACAAAGAGAGCCTGCCGAGCCGCGAGGCCGCCATCCGTTATGCCGGCCTGCACGGCTGGAACCTGATCGTGAAGTACGATCGGCGGAGCGGGCCCCTGTTCGACGTGATGCACGATCCCAACCTCGCCAACGTGTCTGAGGCGTACGCCAATACAAACGAAGCTGTGTCGGTCATGATCGAGCCCCAACGCGCCGGCCTGGGCAAAAGGATGGCGCGGGGCGTATTCGGACTTTTCGGCCACCGGCATGCCGCTGCCGCAGTGACTGCTCACTGAAGGGACGCGACG
>DATLWV010000336.1:0-1791 GCA_035576145.1 Terriglobia bacterium | reverse complement strand
GTCCTTTCGTTGACCACGATGGGTACAGGCGGTCAATTCCTCGCAGCAGGCGCGACCTGACATTCGCAACAAGCATCGAGAAACGTGAGACCTGTGATTCCGAAAGCTTCTGCACCATACGTGGATTCCTGATGTTACCTTCCCAGGAAATATCGTTGACCGCTTCCAGCCACCAACGAAAATCAAAGCTCCCGGGGTTCTGGTAAACGTAGGGCTTTTCAAACCTGACCGGTGCCCGAATCAGGTTGCCATACCGGAGATCCAGCGACTCGACAGCCGCCCAGCTTTGAGCCTTCGCAGGCGTGAACAACCGGACCTGGATTTTTCCCCGCACATTTCGCCATCCGTTGTCGCGTTCAATCCTCCGGCACTCAAGATCAAACCTGAAGCTGTTATGCCCGCGTATGGGGTTGCTTGCAATGACTCCTTCGGTTACCACATCCCTGTTCAGGTCCACACCCCAGGCAGAAAGGTTGTGTACATCGTTGGGCAGGGACCGATATTGAAAACCGGCACCCGCCGCCATTCCTGCGAAAACAAAACCTAAAAGCGCCAGGCAGGCGGAAAAAGGAATCCAGTTTCGACGAAGAGAAACAAGGCCTACCAAAAGGGAGGCGGAAGCGGCGGCAAGCAACAGTGATATGCTGTGAAAATCAGGCGCGAGGGCATGGGCTGCAAGAATGCCGAGCGCGAAAGACGTGGCTACAATCAGCAAGGGGCTTTTCATCAAGCAGCCTGTTCCTGACGAACCAGGCGCGCCAGGCACTCGATGTGATAGGTGTGCGGGAAACAGTCGAACATCTCAACGCCTTCCAGGCGATAATTCCTACTGAGCAGATAAGATAAGTCACGCGCCCACGTAGGCGGATGACACGCAACATAATGAACACGTGGCGGCTGCAAATCAACCAGATATTTCAGCGTGGATTTTCCGGCACCGCAGCGGGGCGGATCAAGGACCACGAGGTCCGGCCGGGTCTGCGCAAATCGGCGAAGGAAGTCTGATGTCGGCTGTCCCACTGCGCGAACGTTTTCCAACCCATGGCTTGCAACGTTTGTCTTCATATCGCGCGCCGCTGCCGGGTGCGACTCCACGCCGATCACCTGCCTGAAGCGCCGGGCAAGTGGGAGAGTGAACAGTCCCACGCCCGCGTAGAGATCGAGCGCAAGACCACCTGGCACTGCTCCCGTCACGGCGCTAACAAGCTCCGGCAAAAGGTAGCGCGAAGACTGAAAAAAAGCGCTGGGGCTGAGTTGATACCTGAACTCTCCCACCTGGTAAATGAAGTCAGGCTGCCCAAACGTCTCCGAGTTCCCGTTGTCAACAAAAGCCACCGCCACGACGCCTTCAACTTCCCTTATTAAGTCCTTCGCCAGAAATTCGGGCTCGCCTGCTTCGGGTTTTCCTCGGAAGGTGATCCGGGCCCGGCCGTCCTGGTCATCGGCCTGCAACTCAACTTCCCGACACCCGCGGAGCTTGGCAAGCCACTCCGGCCGACGAAGCTGCCCGAGCACGTGATTCAGGAGGGGCGAAAGTATCAGGCATTCGTCGATGGGAACAAGCTGATGGGACTCACCCTCGAAAAACCCAAGCTCAATTTCGCCGGCTTCGTTCGCGGCAACCTTCAGTTGGGCCTGGTTGCGATAATTCCAGGGGGTCGCCTGATGGACGGTGATTTCGCTGTCCCATGTGGTCTTTCCAATCCTCTGCAGCGTTTCGCGGACAATCTGCAACTTCCAATGCACTTGGTGGTCGATCGCCAGATGCTGGTAATGGCAGCCTCCGCAACG
>DATLWV010000335.1:0-2680 GCA_035576145.1 Terriglobia bacterium | reverse complement strand
ACGCAATGGGTGGGGTGATTGTTAACAGGAAGAGCGTTTCAAGATTAGCGTCCGGAGGGGGAGAGAAGGGAAAAGAGGACGGCTCAGCAATCAAGCTGGTCACGGCTAATGATGAAGCCCTGCCGCGGCCCCAGCACGGTGACGGCAATGCGGTCCGATTGAAAGAGTTCGCGCGCCACTTCGACAACGTCCTCCCGGGTCACTGCATCGATCTGGGCAGCCACCTGGTCCAGCGTGATACACCGCCCGTAATACAATTCCTGCCGGGCGATGTTGGCCATGCGGCTGGTGGTGGATTCAAGCCCCAGCAGCAGATTCCCTTTCAGGTAATCCTTGGCCCGTTGGAGTTCCTCGGCAGGGATGGAGTTGTTCTTTAGATTCCTAAATTCCTCGACGATAAGGCCTACCACCTTGCGGGCGTTGGCAGGAGCGGTCCCGGCGTAGATGCTCAGGATGCCCGCGTCGCGATAGGCGCTCAATCCTGAAAACACAGCGTAAACAAGGCCATACTTCTCCCGGATGTTCTGAAACAGCCGCGAGCTCATGCCGCCGCCAAGAATAGTGTTGAGAACATAACTGGCGAATCGCTTTTCGTGGGCGTAAGGGTATGCAGGCGTGCCCAGGCAGATGTGGGTCTGTTCCAGCTCTTTCTTTCGCCGGTAACGTGTATGGGGATGGGCAACAGGTGTCGGTCCCTCTGTCACAACATCCCCCTTGGAAAGCTGGCCAAACTGTTTCCCCGCCAGGTCTACAACCTGGCCATGGGTCAGGTTTCCGGCCGCGGTGATCAGCATATTGCCGGGGACGTAATGTCGCCGGAAGAAATCCCTCAAGCGCGGGTGGTTGAATGCCCCAACCGTAGCCCGGGTCCCCAGGATAGGACGTCCCAGCGAGTGGTGGGGCCAGTAGCTCTTGCTGAAAATTTCATGGACCAGGTCGTCCGGCGTATCTTCCACCATCTTGATTTCTTCCTGGATGACTCTCGACTCCTTGGCGATATCGCCTGAGCGGAGCAGCGGATTCTTCACGAGGTCTGCCAGAATGTCGAAGGCCTTGGGCAGGTGCTCGTCAACGACTTTGATGGAAAAGCACGTAAACTCTTTTGACGTAAAGGCGTCCAGATGGCCTCCGATGGCATCTGCAGCCCGGGCAATTTCCTCACCGGAGCGGTTGCGGGTGCCTTTAAAGACCATGTGTTCAAGAAAATGGACGATGCCGTTTTGGTCTTCGCGCTCATGCCGCGAGCCCGTCCGAAGCCAGATGCCCATGGACACAGACCGCACGGCCGGCATGGACTCAGTGGCTACCTGAAGCCCGTTCGCGAGTGCGTCCTTCCTGACATTTGACTTCACAGTTTTCATATTAAGGTCCCCTCGTGGTCCTGGATTGCCGGCGCTGAAGACCTTCCGCCCCGACTTCAATTTAAACACACGCTGACGAAAAACGCGACTTACAGGATTTGAAACTTGCCTTCTGTTTGTTTTGATGCGCCCTCAGTGGAAATGGATTACGACTATTTCATTGCGCTCCGAAACGATCTTCCCCTTGCCACAAAGTGGGTGCATTGCCTATACTGAAAACACCTCGTTGCACAGGACGAGTTCCGGCACTGCCTGGATCGGCCAGGAGCAGCAAGGGCCTGTAGCTCAGGTGGCTAGAGCGCACCCCTGATAAGGGTGAGGTCGGTAGTTCAACTCTACCCAGGCCCACCAAACAAACGGCGATGCCGTTCCACATGTACATTCTTCGCACTGAATAGCCTTTCCAAAATTTATCCGGTCAGATAGTCAACAATGGCTTCCGTGATCTCTCCAAGGTCCCATTCACTGAAGCGTAGCTCGACTCCCAGAATCTCGCGACGATGCGCAGGATTGCTCGAAGCCTTTGCTGAGAGCCGGATTCTTCCTTCGCGGTGGGGTTCGATCATTACAGAACCAGGTTTTTCGAATTCCCATCCTACCGGGGCCCGCAGGCTGGCAGAGGCCCGGCGAACTGAATCGGAGTGGTTATAGATTCTCACCTCAAGCGTTACAGGCTGGCCCGGAAGGATCTTCTGCCGATAGGGGTATGTCCGAACCCAATAAGGATCCAATCCAAAATTGGGATCATCCCACGGGAACAAGGGGGACATCAGTTCATGGCGTTCTTCAAGGAGATCGATTGTCTTCCGGAGATACTCTTCGGAAACCGGTTCCGGTCCCCAGTGTGCCGCCATCAGAAGGTCGGGCTTGAGATCCAGCAGGAGTTTAAGGCAGCGACTATACCCGCTCTGGTCGCCGCTCTTCCCGAGGAAATTCCTGTTAAAGCTGCAATAATCATCGATACCCCAATTCGCAAATGAGTCCCCGGTCATGAAGACCCGTATGCCATCACGCTCAATCAGGGTACCGTCATGGTAGAGCGTCTGCCCTGGAAAGTAATACCCCGTGAGCTTGTATCTTTTCCAATGGATGACTTCGCTTTCGGACACGGGGTGGTCAACATGAATGTTCTCAGGGAATAAGCAAGGCATGCAGTATGCCCTTGGATTTTCCAGGATGTCCCGGAGTTCTATTTGCGCATAGACTTTGGCTCCGTACTTACGGCGCAGGTCATTCACTGAAGCGACGTGGTCGTCGTGATAATGGCTGATCCAGACACCGTCAACCCCTTTGATTGTGCCTGATTCGACAAGCCCGTC
>DATLWV010000334.1:0-21549 GCA_035576145.1 Terriglobia bacterium | reverse complement strand
GGGTTCTGCTCGATGGCGGCGTACTCTCGACCGCCCAAGCTGAAGGTGACCGTCCTGAGTCCCTGCCTGCTGGTGCGGAGGACAGGGAGCCGCTTGCCATCGATTTCGACCTCGTCGCCGCCCAGCATCTGTCTTGCGATGGAGCCCAGCAATGATGTGTCTAGCATCTTTGCCTCCCCGGCGTAGAGGCGGTCAACGCCGAAAGCCAATGCACCGGTTCTGGCTGTGTCTATGGTCCATTCCGCCGAAATCTTTACGCTCCTCGATTTTCCTGCAAAAAGCTTCGTCCTCCAAGGTATATCACAAAGGTGAAACCACCCTCAGAAACCACACCCCACATGTTCGCCATCGAGTTCAACTCCCCTATGGACAGGCCGTCCTTCACAGTTGTCCTTTTTGCCATGTGTCCCAGGCAGGCCCTGGAGCAGGCCTTCTGGATGTTCCCAGGCCTCGACAAGGCACACCCTGAGTGCAATGTCCGGGAGGTGGCCTTCATCGATGTCGACTGGGAGACCGGCCTGGCGTTCGTGGCCACGAGGAAGCACCGGCCTCCGATGCTGGTGATGGACTTGTACAGCCTTGAGAGGCAGGCGGCAGGGGCAGCGAGCAGCCGCTCCGGCAAGGTGAAAGGACAAGGATGAGAGTTGCACTTTATGCCAGAGTTTCCACACTCAACGGCCAGAATCCCGAGACGCAGCTTATGGAGCTGAGGGAGTATGCCGCACGGCGAGGCTGGGAAGCGGCCGGCGAGTACGTCGACGCGGGAGTATCGGGCTCGAAGGATTCCCGCCCGAGCCTGAACCGGCTGATGGCCCACGCACACCAACGCAAGTTCGACGCCATCTGCGTGTGGAAGCTCGACCGGTTTGGGCGAAGCCTCAAGCATTTGGTGACGACCCTCTCCGAGCTTGAGGCGCTGGGGGTCACCTTCGTAAGTCTCAAGGACAACTGGGACCTCAGCACTCCATCCGGCAGGCTGATGTTCCAGATCGTGGGGGCGATGGCCGAGTTTGAACGGTCTTTAATCCGCGAGAGGATCCGGGCTGGTATGCGGCGGCGGAAACTTGAAGGGTACGTTCTGGGCCGGGCTCCGCTGTCAGTAGACCATGAGGCACTTGTCTCCGATCGGCTGGCCGGAATGTCCTTGACGAAAGTCGCAAAGAAATACGGTGTTAGCCGGTCCAGCGTGGTGAGGTTCACAAAAGAAGCCCTGAAGCGTGAGTCTGCAACGATTACCGAAGAAGTGCCGATGGGGGAAGAGCCGATGGTCGAGGATGTTGTCGTGTAATCAATGGAAGGAGCAACTGCAGCGAGATTTGAGGACTGGATGGCAAAAAGATTGATCACGGCTGTGGGGGCGGTTTCGATCGCCGCTGCCCTCGGCTCCGCCTCCTTCGTTCTCGGTTGCCGTGTCGCTGGTTCCGTTAATCTTGCGGGGGCAAAGGGGGTTGGAATCGGGCTCCTGCTCTCCATAGCGGTCGGTATATGGGGAATCTTCGCCCTGCTGCTGTGGGGAATGCCAAAAAAGCGATAACCGCACCAAGCAATATTTCAGCCTCGACCTTTTATTGAAAAGCAGACGCTTATGGAGGATTCAACACCAGCATTGCCCGAGACCATCGAATGTCCGCTCTGCCTCGGTAAGGGCAAGCTCAGCCGCACAGAGGTATTGGAGCGGCTCGGCATGAGGGACCACGCCCGGGTGGCACAGCTCAGCGCCGAGGAAGCTGTCCGCCTGCTGGTGGCCAGGGACAGGGAATCCGAGCAGTTCCGCTGGGCGAGGTTCGAGGCCGAGCTGGCAAAAAGAATCAGCGAGGTCGCAAGCAAGCACAATGCCGAATTGCAAAAATTGCAGGTTGAGAAGAGCGAACTTTACGCACGGCTCAAGAGCCTTGAAGAACACTCCTCTGCCACCCTCAGCAACGCCCGGCAGGAAGAGCGGCTTGCTGCCGAAAAAGCATTCCAAGAGCAGCTTGCCGGACTGACAAAGCGGATCGCAGAGCTTGAGGCAGCACAGAAATTGGCGGAGGAGCAGAAGAATGCCGAAACGGCCAATCTGCGGGCAGAACTCGAAACTTCACTTAGTAAGGAGAAGTCAAGGGCGGACGATCTCAATCGTCAATCAAAGGATCACCTCCAGGACATAGCCAGCCTGCGTGAAAGGAACAAGGAGCTTGAGGTCGAGATGGCGAAGGTTGCCCGAATCGGAAAGAAAGAAGAAATGGATTTCGCCGAAGAGGCGAGGTCGTGGCCGGGAATCTGGGTTGGCGAGAAGCTTCCGAAAAACGGTGACTACCTGATGGCGCTCTCAGACGCCACTGGGAACGCCCTTGAACCCATCGTACTCGTGGACAATAAGGACAAGGCAACGGTCGCCGAAGCCGACATCAGGAAGTTGGTCAGGGACGCGAGAAAGCGGAAGCTCCCTGTGGCTGTCCTAGTGGCCCGTGATGAGTCGCAGCTACGGCATACCGACCGGCAGCGACGATGGGCGCAGGAAGATGGAGTGTGGCTGCTTCGCACCGCCCGTTCGTGGCTCCTCCGTGATCTTGAGGTTCTTCGACCCGTGTTCGAGAGGATGAGGGCCGAGGGTCCTGATTTTCTTAAACGGAATGCAGCCCTGGCCGACGAGGTCCGCAGGACGCTGGTAGAGATTGACGAGATCGAGAGCCAGCTAAAGAAGGCGGAAGCCGCCATCGGGAAGGCACAGGAATTGACGGCGAAGCACCGGACAAAGCTGGCGGGGCTATGTGATGCCGCCACTGTTCAGGATCCCCCTTTACACCATGCGGGTGGGAACGAAAGGGCGCAAGACAGGAACGGCAACGGGAATGGAAGACGATGCCTTCCGGAATTTCGTGCAGTTTGATTTCGGGCAGGCTGCCGTCATGGCCTGCTCCATTCTGACCAAGGAGGACATCATGGCAAAGCAACAGTGCAGCAAGTGCAACGGCACGGGCAAGTGCCAAAATTGCAAGGGGTCGGGACGTTACGGCTACCCCGGCGTCGGTCCCATCGACCGGTACCCCGACCAGTGCATTCCTTGCCAGAACTCGGGTGTCTGCCCGTCCTGCTACGGTACCGGCCAGCAGTGACAACAATAGCCGGCAGCGATTCTTGCGGCCGCAAGCAAGCTGGGATGGGAAGGCATGCACAATGACGAAGGAAGAGGAAGAGCAGAGGGCGAGTGCCGCCCTGTATGCATTGAAAAGGCGGTACCGCACTCCCCAGGAACTGATGCGGAACCTGGACAGTGCCTACTCGGCAATCGTGGACTGTGAGGATGAATGCTTCACCGACATCCTGCTGCACATCACGCACTCCGGCAGGCTGCTCGAAGAAGGGGCCGAAATGCGGGATGCGGAGTTCGACGCGAACTTTGCGGCGTCGCAGTTAGAGTCATTCGTCGAGGACCCGGACACCTACAGGGCCGAGTACAGGGAGAGCGAGGAGGAGATGGAGAGGGAGGAGAACGACCCAAACTTCGCCCCTCCTGTCCGGAGGAGTTCTCTGGCAATTATCCGCACCGCATGGCACGGTCTCATGATGGCTGCCCTGCCCGTCCTGACCGTCTTTCTGTGGCAACTCGCGCGAAGCGGTGACCGCACCTTCGGAGAGTTCGTCATCATCTCCCTCGCCACCACGATCCTTTGCGCCGGCTATGCCCCCTGGTACGTGATCGTGGGTTTCGGCCCCTTCTGGTTCTTCTATGCTGCCGTGACAGCGACCTGCTACGGGGGATGGACAGAAGGCGGGGGACTGATCAGCCAACAGCCCATCACCGGGAACGCCGAATCGGTGTGGATCATGTCGTGGTTTACGGCTTGGTTAACCATCCCCCTGCTCAAAGGCATCTGGCACCAGTGGAGATGGATGCAGGAGGCAAGGGCCGGACTTCCGATGCACAAGGCAACGAAGCATCCTCTTGCCTTGTTGGTGACGGCTTTGGCCATCACCGTTGGAATGGATCATCTCTCTAGAAAAAAGGAGTAGGGGATGCGACGCCGGAAATTTGCCTGCCCGGGAACCTTGGGAGACAGGAAGATGTATTCAAACCGGGGCCGGCAGGCGCAAGGGAGAACCTATGAGCCATCAGCATTATTGCGATGTCGCGGGCCATTGGTGGACGTGTGAGGGCATGACCCTGCGCTGCGGCGACACGGAGCCGTCGGTCTGCATGTGCCTCATGTGCGGTGTCCCGCTGGAATCCGGCGACCACAGCAACTGCTACGTCGAGCTTCTCGCCTGCCCCCAGCACCGGTCGGCAGACTGGGCCGCGGGTGCCCAGGAGGGTGCAGAGCCTGTTTCGGAGCCCCTCGAGCTCGGCGGCGGGGAAGGCAATCCGTGCGTGGGCTTCTGCCTGTGGTGCGGCAGAATCTTCTATTCGATGCAAGAGGTCACAGCCCATAACGCCGACGATATGAAGGCCTGCCCTGCGTTTCAGGAGCTTGCCGGCAGGGCGGGAGGGTTTCCTCGGCGTGATACGCAGTGCTGACCTTCAAGGGTGGCAGCGCCGTGTATGTTATCGGCCGCTGGTGCTCAATGCCGGGCTTGGTTAGCTACGTGCTCATGGGAAACCTGTTTGGCAGGATGCCGCTGAGTGAGTTGAACATGAAAGAGACCATCCTGGTGAACGAGCAGCGGGGAATCAGGTCTAGGGTCGTAAGGTAAGATGACCAAAGAGTTTTAGAACCCGCATAGTTCAATGTGGGTTGAGACACTGAATTACGCGTGGAAGGAGGAGAAGGACAATGAAGCTGCCATGGAAATGCCCGGCTTGCGGCACGGTTCACACCCACCCGACAGCAGGGTGCAGGCACTGTGGGCGGGAGGTGACCGAAGAGCAGGCCAATACGGATTCCCGTCTTGGTGGACAGGACAAAGAGGAACGGCCAGACCACACTCGTGCGGACGACATATTGCGTAAGCGGGAGCCGTGAACCATGCGGGGGGAGCGGCGATAAGTGTTCCAATGCGGAAGGAACCAGAAGAGAACCCGGCCGCTAGCATGTCGGTGACCGGCATCAATCAACTCTGGTCGGCTGATATTACCTACGTGCGGCCGGAAAATGAGTTTGTCTAACTTGCGGTGGTGCTGCATGTCCACACTCGCCGAGCGATTGGCGGGGCGCAACGCTCGTCCATACTTCCTCCCTCAGTTAGCGGTAAACATCATGGCATAGAAGTCCCAGAGGGGCCCCCAATGCGCAGTGCAACATAATATGGGTTCAGCGAAGGGAAGATGTGAAGACCCGCCGTCGCTGGTGGTCAGTGTCCCTGACGTTTGTTTCCAGTCGTTTTGCTAAACGTCAGAGAGGTATTACGAACACGTTTTCAAAAAAATCTCTCCGTAACGAAAATTTAACTTGACAGGTGCCCCGATGTTGTATTACTAATTTGCCATCAACTGAAAGACTGTTGCCAACTCAGGGAACGGGGACAAGCGCAATGCACGCCGGAGGTGAAGTGTGCTTGGTCGAACCGGAGTAACCAACCTGTCCGGGCTGGACGTAGCTTCAACTTTCCGGGCTTTGGACACTGGCACTCCGAGCCGAGCAATGATCACCAGCTGTGTGGGTGCTGTAATACCGGCATGGTCTGCTCATGTCGGTGTCTGGCACGCGGGTGGACCGGACTCCGTAGCGGCCATTCCAGGGGCACACCTGGGCGTAACGACCTTGCTGATAAGAGGCTGAAGAAACGACACTTATGTTCTCAATTTATGTCCATTTACTTCTGACTTCAGTCCAACTTTTGTTTCATTGATATTCGGCTCTCCTACTGATTCGGCAGCTAAACGAGGGTAGAGCGTAGCTTAACAATATATTGATGTCACCCGTCGCCTCAAGTTATTCACCAGCCGAATGAGGCTTCATCGGTCGGGTGAGATTCCTGGCTCTGGAGGTGCGCTATCCGCAGAGTAACCGTATCTCTCTGTCTGTTATCTGTATTAACGATGGGGATAACTCAGTTGTCCCCTGCGCAGACGGTGCTTCATCTACATCAAGAGACTGATCCAACGACTGGAGACTATCTCTTGAAAGATACACCCCCAGACGCTCCGGCAAACACAATCCAATGGGACGTTACCAACAGGACCGGATCAGTGTCCGGTCCGACTTTCATATCGCAGGGCCCTCTGACGATCACCCAGAATTCGGTGATCTCCTTTACCGTGTGGGGAGCAGTCACGATCAGCACAAGCAACGTTTTCTTGAGCGTGTCACTGGCCGCTATCAATTCGCAAACGGGACAATTAACGGGTTTCTGCGGGTACAGTGGGTACTCAACCTCGACACCTCTGACAACCACGTTAACGTCGTATTCTCATTCCTGCACGACTGGATTCGACATTACAAATACGCCCGTCTACATGTATGTAGGGGCTTATATATCGCCCCGCGCCGTCAAGAAGACCATTTCCGCGGAACTGGGTATTGAGGGTGCAACGTATGGTAACTACGACTCCTATGTAACCTTACCGCAGCTGCCGCCATCAATTAGCGGGATCACACCCGACAACGGCCCTCCGGGGACAACGGTCAGCATCAGTGGGTCTTCTTTTGGATCAATTCAAGGAAGTGTAACATTCAACGGGATCTGGGCGTCCGTGTCCAGTTGGACGGACACTGCGATTTCCGCAACTGTCCCGTCTGGTGTCACACCAGGTTCAAACCCAGTCATAGTGACCACGTACAACGGGGTAGCCAGCAACAGCGTGAATTTTACAGTTCCCACTCCGCCTGCCATATCCAGCCTTTCACCAAATTCCGGCAGCCCTGGGGTTCCGGTAACCATCACCGGAACGGCGTTTGGTTCCTCGCAGGGGAGCAGTACAGTTGGTTTTAACGGCGCCCTCGCTAGTCCGACGAGTTGGAGCGATACAAGCATTATCGTACTAGTTCCTGTGAATGCGACCACTGGGCCGGTGGTGGTCCAAACCGCTAATGGGACGAGCAACAGCCTGATGTTTACAGTGCCGCCTACCATCGGCGCAATATCCCCTACAACCGGAGGGGCCGGAACTTTCATAACGATAACAGGCAGTGGGTTTGGGCCCGTAGCTGGGAGCAACACTGTGACTGTTAACGGAGTGGGTGCCTACATCAGCAACTGGAATGCAACAACAGTTGTGGCCACAATCCCAAGCAATGCGTCAACCGGTCCTGTTGTCGTGACCGTCAACGGCGCAGCCAGCAACGGCGTGGATTTCACTTTTACCGCTACCGGCACGATTTCAGGTATGGTCACTCAGGCTGGTGGTGGCGCTGTCGCAGGAGCGACAGTTGAAGCTCTCCAGTCAGGAACCGTTAAAGCTTCAGCAACTACAGCGGCTGACGGATCCTATTCGTTGACCTCGCTTGCCCAAGGCACGTACACAGTCAGCGCGTTTCCCAACACTTTCCTAAGCGCATCGGAAGCAGGCATTACGGTGAAGGCAGGACAAACAACCATCGTAAACCTAGCCGTAGGTGCTCCCATAATCTCCAGCCTGTCGCCCCCTGCTGGAACGGTTGGTACTTCAGTCGTTATCGCTGGTTCGAATTTCGGGGCATTACAAGGGAGCAGCATCGTGTCATTCAACGGAGTGCCCGCAGTTCCAACTTCCTGGAGCGACACGGCGATTGCAGCACCTGTTCCCGTAAACGTCACGAGCGGGCCTGTCGTCGTAACAGTCGCTTCGATACCCAGCAATGGGGTGATGTTCACTGTCGGGTCAGGCACAATCATCGGAACAGTTACCCAGGCTAGTGACGGAAGCGCCATAGCAGGAGCATCGGTCGCAGTCCTGCAATCCAATACCGTCGTTGCCACGGTAACGACAGCCCCCGATGGGACATTTTCCGTCGCGCCGCTTAACCCGGCCAGTTACGATTTGCGAGTCTCTGCGTCCGGTTTTGGCACCGCGCTGCAAACAGGGGTCTTAGTCACCGCTGGCGGCAACACGCAGTCTAACGTTTCATTGACAACCGCCGGCACACTCTCAGGCACAGTCACCAAGTCCGATGGCGTCACGCCCATAGAAGGCGCAATGGTGACCGTTCTGCAGGGAGCGGATGTCATCGCCACCGCAACAACCGATGGGTCAGGGAACTATAGCATTGCGACGCTCGCCGCCGGCAGCTATTCAGGTCAGGCATCGGCTGATGGTTATAACAACCAGAGTCAGATCAACATTTCAATTACGGCGGGGCAAACCACCACACAAAACTTCATCTTGGCTGGGCAATCCCTGATTACCTATTCGTATGACGCGCTCGGACGACTTATCGGTACCTCCGACTCACAGACCAATTCTGTTGTTTACAACTACGATGCTGTTGGTAACTTACTTTCCACCTCTCAAAACCCGTCCTCGCAGGTTACTATCGTCGGCTTTGACCCGCAGGGTGGCCTAGTCGGGACCTCGGTTTCCATTAGTGGGACCGGGTTTAGCCCCACAGCCAACCAGAACACCATAAGCTTCAATGGGACAACAGCAAACATCACGTCGGCAACCGCAACTCAAATTGTTGCGGTTGTGCCCGCCGGAGCAACCACTGGCCAGATCTCTGTTACAACGCCAAGCGGCTCTGCCACAAGCAGCAATGTGTTCACCGTCACGACAACATCCACCATTGGGTCGCCACCCACCATTGCAGGATTTGTCCCGACAGTTGGTTCCGCCGGAACACCTGTGACGATCAACGGCAGTGGTTTTCAATCCGTTACTACCGAAAACAATGTGAAATTCAGCATTAGGATGGCGGACGTGAGCTCTGCGAATTCGACCAGCATTACGACCTCCGTTCCCGAAAGTGCAGGGTCCGGGAAGATTTCGGTCGCCACCCCCTATGGAGAGGCAGTTAGCACGTCCGACTTCTTCATACCGCCTTCGCCGCACACTGCCGCGGATGTGGGCTACACGGGCAGAATGACCATCGGCGGAACAACCACAGTCACAATCGGCACGGCCGGGCAAATAGGATTGGTGCTCTTTGACGGAACAGCAGGTCAAGAGGTAAGTGTGAATCTGACGAACAGCACTTTTTCGCCGTGCATCACAAGCGTCTCAATTCTCAATCCCGACGGAAGCACTCTAACCTCATATGGCTGTGTAAATACCACCGCCTTCATTAACACGCAGACCTTATCGGTCACAGGAACCTACACAATCTTAGTCCAACCGAACAGCACAACCACGGGCAGTATCACAGTCAAGCTGAACAGTGTCACCGATCAAACAGGTACCATCACGGCTGACGGATCCCCTGTGCAGGTGGAGCTGACTACCCCTGGGCAAAACGCCATCTTCACATTCGATGGAACAGTGGGGCAAAGAGTGAGCACGAACTTCACCAACGCGAACTTTGGGGGATGCTGGAACGTATGGCTGCTCAGTCCGGACGGATCGACGCTCAACTCCGGCGCCACCTGCGGTGGGAGTATTTTCCTTGATGCTGTGAACTTACCACTTACTGGAACGTATACGGTGAAGGTCGATCCTCAGCAAGGTCAAACCGGCAATGTCACGGTTACGCTCTACACTGTTACCGATTTAACAGGGACCATCACGGCTGACGGCACTCCTGTGTCGGTGAGCCTGAGTACCCCGGGGGAGAACGAATACCTGACCTTTAGTGGGACAGCAGGACAGCAGGTGAGTGTTGAAACCACGAATAGCACTTTTGGTAATTGCAGTCTCACAGTTTCCATACTTGATTCCTCGGGAGGGGTGATTGCCAGCAACGGGTGTATAGGATCCTCAGGGTTTGTTGATACCGTAGCGCTGTCCAATGACGGAACCTATACCGTGAAAGTAGATCCCAATGGGCCAGCCACTGGAAGCACGACGGTTATGTTGTACAGTCCGGTGGACGTAAATGGAAGTATCACCGCAACAGGGTCACCGCAAACCGTGACATTCACTACGCCAGGGCAGAATGCCAGTATGACCTTTACGGCAACCGCAGGACAAAAAATCAGTCTGCAAGTGAGCAACGTTTCAGTTTCAAATAGCCAAGTATCGATTAAGAACCCCACGCTCGGTCCCCTTTCTGCAGGACAAAACTACAGCATCAAAATGGATTATTACCAAGGAGGTGTTTCGTCAACCGCAGAACTGGAGTGGAGCAGCCCCTCCACGCCCAAAGAAATTATCCCTCAGTCGCAGCTCACACCGCCAAATGGTTCCGCTGGCACCGGGCTGGAAGGTGACTACTACGACGAAAGCTACCTGAGCGGTGGTCCAAATTTGGTTCGGACGGACCCGACAGTGAACTTCCAGTGGAACGGAAGCAGCCCTGGTGGTTCTCTTTCCGGTTACACATTCAGTGCACGCTGGACCGGCCAGGTCCAAGCTCAATATTCCGAGCAGTACACTTTCTGCACCAACACTGATGATGGGGCGAGGCTATGGGTGAACGGAATTCTCGTTATCGACCACTGGGTAAACCAGTCACTGACCGAATGGTGCAGCGGCACACCGACGAATCTCGCTGGGCCCGTCTCGGTAAGCACCAGCGGAGGGTATATCGATACGGTGACCATTCCCGTAACAGGGACCTACACGATCCTTGTCGACCCGCAGGGAGCAGCAACGGGTAGCGTGACTCTGACGCTTAACACCGTGCCCGCAGATGATACGAACACGACGACACCTGGAGGCGGGCCAGTCACAATCAATACCGCCACGCCCGGACAGAACGCGAGTGTAACTTTCAACGGGACGGTAGGCCAGAGGATCAGTCTCCAAATGACTGGGGTCTCGATTTCCAGCAGCAAGGTATCGATTCAAAACCCGACATTGGGCCCACTGGTCACGGGGCAATCCTATCCGATCGAAATGGATTATTTCCAGGGCGGAGGAGGCTCGGCGGCGCATCTGAAATGGACAAGCCCATCCACTCTGGAGCAGGTTATTCCTCAGAGCCAGCTTTACCCCCCTGGCAGTCAGACGGCAGCTGGACTGGAGGGCGACTATTTTAACAACCAGACCCTTTCAGGGACTCCAAGTCTGACGAGAACGGACCCAACAGTAGACTTTGATTGGAACGGAAGCAGCCCTGGTGGTTCGGTTTCTGGATCCAGTTTCAGTGCACGCTGGACTGGCCAGGTCCAGGCTCAATATTCCGAACAGTACACTTTCTGCACCACAACTGACGACGGGGCAAGGCTATGGGTTAACGGGATTCTAGTCATCGACCACTGGTCGGGGCAGTCACCGACCGAGTGGTGCAGCACTACGACGAATCTAGCCGCGCCCGTCTCTGTGGGTACCGGTGGAGGGTATATCGACACGCTAACCATTCCCGTGACAGGCACGTACACGATTCCAGTCGACCCACAGGGGGCGGCAATGGGCGGTATGACACTGACGCTGAATAATGTCCCACCGGACCCAACGAGTAGTATTACTCTCAACGGGCCATCAACCGCGATTACAACAACCACGCCAGGTCAAAATGCGGAGGTAACGTTCAGCGGAAACTCTGGTCAGCTGGTAACGATCCAACTGACAAATAACACCATAGGGTGTGTCGCCATCAGCCTATTACCTCCAGGGGGAGGAACGGCAATTGTCACTACAAATCAGTGCGGTGCCAGTTTCAACCTTGCGCAGCAGACTTTGCCGACTACGGGAACCTACACGATCTATATCGATCCCAACGGCGCCAATACGGGCGGCATCACTGTAGCGGCCACGAGTCCTTGAGACATCCGGGAGACTCTGGGGTAGGAAAGCGAGAAATCGATGGAAGACCGGAATATCCATACTCTGGACTTTGAAGTAGTGGGAATACTAGTCCCAGGCGTTTGGGTCCCCTTAGATGCTTGGCCCACCGCAACCTCACGGCTTCTTGGTATGGGTTCGGAAGGGGAACTCCACTTGTTAACCAAGTTCCCGTTGAAATCGAAAGGCTTCGAGGTGGAAGGATGACAAGGCAATCATTATCAAAGCTGTTTGCTAAATTGTGTGTTCTGGGGATATTGGCAGGGCCTGCCTTAAGGGCACAAAATCCGGCGAAGACCCAAGGTGGTGGAAGCCCGCCTGCTCAGGCCCGAGCAAGGATTAATCGGCCGATAGCCTTCAATTCTCCACAAACTCTGAACAAGACGGAGACTGGCCACATATTCGATCTGGGTTTCCGCGGAGTCCAGGGGCAGGTGGTGAGCTTCGCTGAGGTAAATGACGCGCAGCCTTGCGAAGTTGTATCTTTCAGCATCCTGAAACCAGATGGAAGTGCCATTGCCAGCAAGAGCGTGTGCGGAAGCGGGTCATTGGGCAACATCACTCTGCCTGCATCCATGGACTACAGGGTTCGTCTGGATCCCGGCGCCGTTGGCAGCGATGTGTCGATCACATTGACTCAGAAAAGCGTGCGACAGTTAGGCGCAAATAAGCCAGAAAGCGTAAGCAGTTCACTTCCCGGCCAGGTGTTTGACCTCACATTTGAGGGCACCGCCGGTCAGCGAGTAACCATTACGGAAACTAGCAATATGTATCCGTGCGGGGCGATGGATTTCTTCATCATGAAACCCGACGGCTCGCCGTTGGCTTCAAGTTATCACGTATGTGGTAACAATTCGCTGAAGAATGAAGTCCTCCCTGCAAGCGGCACGTACAGGGTGTTCATAAATCCAGGTTCGGCGAGTGGCGGGGCTACCTTTGCCTTGACGGCAGCCGGCCATTAGCCTTCAGTGCACTCAGAATGGGGAAATGCCAAATGAGAAGCCAAACAAGATTGTGCATCCTGCAGATTACTCTTATGCTTGCGATATGTTCTCTCCCTTCGGGAATCCTGAGGGCGCAGGCCGCGGGCCAAGCCACACCTTCCGCCAACGCCCCGAAAACCCTTCCTGGCGAGACGGTAACGCTTCTGCCTGATGGGACAGAATTGTTGCTGGGTGGAGAAGCACAGAACGGATCCGTGAGTACTGCTGCCGCAATCTTCGACCCGAGCACAAGCCAATTGGCGCCCCTGGCAAGTTCCCTGCACCAGGCACGCGCATGGCAAACCTCGACTGTCCTTCCGGACGGGACGGTTCTGGTCTTCGGAGGAACGGATTCTCAAGGGGATGTCATCGGTAGCGCGGAAAAATATGACCCTAAAACGCAATTATTCACATTGTTGCCTTCGACCGGGTTAACGCCACGCGCCAATCACACCGCAACGTTGCTGACGGACGGCCTCGTGTTGATTATTGGCGGCGTTTCCAGCAACGGTGAGACGCTTGACTCTTCGGAGCTTTGGGATCCAAAGGACAATTCAGCTACTCAGGTCCCATCTCTAATGCAATTTCCACGCCGCAATCAGTCGGCCGCCATTCTCCCTAATGGCGATGTGCTGGTATGGGGTGGAATGAATGCCCAAGGACAGGCACTGAAGAACGGTGAATCATTCACTCCTGAAAATGAGACTTTCACCCTGATCACAACTCCTCCTGCTCTGCCGGATCAAAGTGAACCCCCGCGGCTGATGGGCTCGCAGCCTGAAGATGGGAGTCTGGATGTCGAAACGGATACCGTCATTGGCATACGATTTTCTGAACCCCTCCAGATGCCTAGCGTCAACGCATCTACGGTCACGCTAAGCAGCCCCGCTGGGCAGGAAACTGCTACAGTTGCTCCCGCCGATGATGGAATGCTGGCCTTCTTGGTTCCGCAAAATCACCTTCAACCGGGCGTTACATACACGGTTTCACTCTCAGGCCTGGCTGATTCGGCAAACCGCCCCCTGCCGCCAACTCAATTCCAATTCACAACCGCGGGGCTGGTAGACAGCGAAGCCTGGGTGCCGCAGCCTGGTGATGGTTGGAAGACCCAGCGCCCGAAGTCCGCCGCCCAATTACTTCCCCCGCTCCAGGCTCCGCCCGGCACCACAGCAATCTCCGGACAAGTGTTGACGCTGGACGGAAAGCCTCTTCGGAACGTTACCCTGCAGGTCGAGGGAATATCCACACAGACGGACAAGACTGGGCGGTTTCTTCTTTCCGTCGGCGGTATGTCCGGCAAGTGCACCTTAGTGATCGACGGCACCAGCGCCAATCACGGGAACAAGGCCTACGGCCTGTTTCAATGGTTGATGGACGTTAAACCAAGCGTCACCAACGTACTGCCCTTCACGATCTGGATGCCGCTCCTCGATATGGAGCATGCAGTAACGATTCCTTCGCCAACGACTCAGCAAACCATAGTTTCAACTCCTGTAATACCGGGCCTTGAGCTCGTTCTTCCTCCCAATACAGTCATCAAAGACCGCAATGGAAACGTGGTCCACCAGTTGAGCATTACCCCCATTCCGCTGGACCGAACTCCGTTTCCATTGCCCGGCGTACAGGTACCAATTTACTTCACGATTCAGCCGGGGGGAGCCATCATTCAAGTCTCCAATTCAAGTGGCCCAAGCGGGGCTCAGCTTTATTATCCAAACACTTACAACAGTCCGCCGGGGACGCCATATGATTTCTGGGATTATAGTCCGGAACCCAACGGCCGATGGGCCGGTTGGTGGGTTTATGGGCATGGTGCGGTTGCGTCAGACGGAAAGGAAATCATCCCTAACCCTGGTGTATACGTCCATAAACTAACCGGAGCGATGATAGGCTCCACCGGTGCTCCACCAGATTCCTGGGCACCTCCTGGTGGCGATCAAGCAGGTGACCCCGTCGATTTGTCTACCGGGTTGTTCGTCGTCAACAAGACGGACCTGTACCTCCCTGACACCATACCGATATCAGTAACGCGAACTTACCGGCCGGGCGACCCTATATCACGTGCCTTCGGGGTGGGCGCCAACTTTTCTTACGGAATGTTTCTCTGGTCCGTGGACAATTACCAGGAAGCTGACCTGATCCTTGCCGATGGCGGCCGCATTCACTACATGCGCATTTCGTCTGGCACCAGTTGGACTGATGCGGTCTACGAGCATACCAGTACACCCACCATTTTTTATGGATCAATCCTTACCTGGAACGCGGGGATCGGTGGTTGGGACATAACTTTGAAAAATGGAACCGTCTACACCTTTAAAGAATATGGGCCGCTCCAGTACATCCGCGACCGGTACGGCAACCAGGTGACAATGACCTGGAGCAACGGCACCGGTGGGAACCTCCTGCAGGTCACGTCGCCGAACGGACGGTACATCAAGTTCACTTACGATTCGAGCAACCGCATCATCCAGGCCCAGGACAATACCGGAAGGATTGTACAGTACACCTACGATTCCGGCGGGCGATTATATACCGTAACCGATCCCAATAGCGGAGTGACGACCTACACTTACGATTCATCTGGCAACATGCTCACCATCAAGGACGCTCGCAACATTACGTACTTGACCAACCAGTACGATGGGAACGGGCGGGTCACAAAGCAAACGTTGGCCGATAGCAGCACGTATCAACTTGCTTATACATTGGGCTTCGACGGCAAAGTGACTCAAACTGATCTGACTGACCAGCGTGGCAACGTGCGGCGAGAGACTTTCAATCAGGACGGATACGCCCTTACCAAGATCTATGCTCTCGGAAAGCCGGAGCAGCAGGAATATACCTACGTCCTCGAACCCAACACCAACCTGGTTCAGAGCGTCACGGATCCCCTTGGGCGCCAGACCGAATATACCTATGACAACATGGGAAACGTCACCAGCATCACGCGACTTGCCGGTACCGGCAACGCAGTGACAACCTCCTTTTCTTACGACCGCAAATTCAGCCAGCTCTCCAGCGTGACAGACCCGTTGGGGCACGCCACAGTCATGTCTTATGACGACAGGGGGAATCTCACCTCCATCCTCGATCCCATGGGAAACCGGACCATGATGGCCTATAACCACTATGGCCAGCCAACCGCGGTGACTGACCCGCTCAACGACGTGACCCGCTTCAGCTACAGCGGCGGCGACCTGATGGGAATTATGGATCCGCTGGGCCACTCCACTTCACGGTTTGTCGATGCCGCCGGCCGGCTGATCTCTGTCACTTCTCCCATGGGGCACGCCACGGTCTATTCCTACGACCCCTTGAATGAATTGACTCAGATCAAGGACCCGCTTGGTAATACCACGATTTTTGCATACGACCCCAATGGGAATCTCCTGAGCGTTAAGGACGCCAAAAACAACATAACCAGCTATACCTATGACGACATGGACCAGCGGATCACACGCAAGGACCCGCTCCCAACGAGGCCTGCAGAAACTTTCCAATACGACGCCAACGGAAACCTGACCCAGTTCACTGACCAAAAGCAGCAGGTGACGACCTTCCAATACGATGCGCTCAACCGGAAGACGTTTGCGGGATTTGGCACTCAGGCCGGCCCCACCTACGAGAGCACGATTACCTACACTTACGACGGTGGAAACCGTCTGACGCAGGCGGTGGACTCCGTTTCTGGAACCATCAATCTTGGTTACGACGACCTCAACCGTCTGACGAGCGAGGATACGCCCCAGGGTTCGGTCACCTACACCTATGATAATGTCGGGCGGCGGACCAGTATGACTGTGGCGGGACAGACGGCGGTGAACTATTCCTATGACAACGACGACCGACTCACCGCAATTACCCAGGGAACTTCCACCGTTGGCTTCACTTATGACGGTGGCAGCAGGCGTGCGACCCTGACGTTGCCCAACGGCGTCGAGATGAGTTACGGCTACGACCAGGCCTCTGAGCTTACCGGGGTCACCTACAAGATGGGTATGACGACCCTGGGCAACCTGACATATGGTTACGACGGCGACGGCCGCCGGGCCAGCATGGGGGGTAGCCTTGCGCGCACAGGCGTGCCCCAACAGCTCAATTCGGCGACCTACGATGGTGCCAATGAACTGACCCAGTGGGATACATCAAGCCTAACTTACGATGCCAACGGGAATCTCACCGGCGATGGCGTCAACACTTACACCTGGGATGCTCGCAACCAGTTGACTTCGGTCAAAGATGCTGGGACTGGGACGACGCTGGCCAGCTTCGTCTACGGTCCGTTCGGGAGGCGGATCCAGAACAGCGTCGGCAATCAGATGCTCTTTGACGGTGTGGACGCTGTTCAGGAACTCTCGGGCACAACGCCAGTGGTCAACCGGTTGACGGGAGGCCTGGATGAGTTTTTTGCCCGCTCGGATGCGTCAGGGACCACTTTCCCGCTGACAGATGCGCTTGGCAGCACGATTGCCCTGACGGATGCCACGGGCAACATCCAAACCCAGTACACTTACGAGCCGTTTGGCGGCACCACACCCAGCGGCACGACCAGCGCGAACTGGTACCAGTTTACCGGGCGCGTTAATGACGGCACGGGCTTATACTACTACCGGGCGCGGTATTACAGCCCGCGGTATCAGCGGTTTATTTCGGTAGATCCAGTTGGACTTGCGGGAGGAATCAACCCCTACTCATATGCCCTCGATAGCCCGACGATTTATGTTGATCCACTCGGACTAGCAACGGTCTCTGTTACTGGCAGCATCAATGTTCAGTTTGGATCCTTCGGCTTTGAGTACAACGGTGGGTTTGCAGTCGACTCGCAGGGGAATATCGCTATTATTAACACGGGCGGTGGGGGAAGAAGGCTCGGAAAAGGATGGACCGCTTCGATTGGCACCAATGTAAGCGGCTCGAACGCCCACACGGTTTGCGGGTTGGGTGGTCCCTTCGCAAGCGCAGAAGGCGGTGCTGGTCTGGGTCCTCACGTGTCTATAAACGGGTTCACCGGTCGCGACTCGCGGGGCCGGAGCGTGCTTGGGTTGGGTGTGACCGGTGGCGCGGGAGTAGGTGAGGGAGGTTATGTAGGTGTTACCTACACAAGTGTAACCCCCCTTGCAGGAAGGAAGAGAACGTGTCCCTGAAAGAGATTCCAGCGAAATACAAGGCGATCAAGAAAACCCTGGCCGCGGCCCTAGCAACAACGTTCATGGCCACCATCGCAACATGTATTTACTTTGACGTTCATTACGCTTACACAATGCCGCAAGCCCCGCAGCCCCAGACCGGCAGAATCTATCCGATTAGCGTACTGCACGGAAGCCGGGTTTACGTGAACAAGCAGGAACTGGCGCACGCGAATTTTGTTTTTCATGAGTTGTTTAATGTTGCAACTGTGTCGTTCTTTCTGCTCTTTTTTTTGATAGCAGATTTACGCGAGCTCTGGCGGAGGGCCAGGGCCGGTCCGCGCCCTCCAGACGCGCATTGATAAGGCATTCCGTCGCTTTCGACCATTGATCGGTCTGAACCGGCGGCTAGGGAATTCGATAGTGGGTTGCGTTTATTTCGAATGTGGCAAGCAGCCCGTAAATAGTACACTCGACTAGTGCTCATACTATTCGGGACGAGACGATCATGCAAGGAACGATTCTGTATCTAATTTTGAGCATGGTTTTGATACTGCTGGGGTTGTCCGGCAAGAGGTTTTACGTGAGCTCCATGCGATTAAACGTGCCGGTCCCAACCCAGTACTGGCGGATTTGGCTTCTAATTTTGGGTGGCATGCTCTTGACAAGTACGCTGCCTGGGGTACCGCCTCTAGGAGCGCACGATTTCCCCGCTACGGGCATTCCTATTCTCGCTGCCGTCGCCTTGCCAGTAGGGATTGTCGCTGTGTTGGTCGGTTGGGGCTTATGCTGGGGAACGGAAAAGTCCGACCAAAGGGCAACGCTATGCGGCATGTTTGCAATGCTTTGGGGCGGTTCGCTAGTTTGGTACGCTTTAGCGACATGGGCTCTGCGAAGATGATTGGGTAGCCTATCTACATGCGTAGTGACGGTATGTTTGGATGAATTCTTTGCCCGCTTGGATGCTACGGGAACCACCTTCCCGCTGCCCGATGCCCTGGGCGGCACCGTCTCCTTAATGGATTAGACTGCTCTGTCCAGACTCAATACTTTTGCAGGCCGTTTAGCAGCCTTGCTTCTGGCTTGTTCACAAGCTCAAAGTGGGCTTATATCTTGGCCGTACAAGCGCCTGTCGAAAGAGTCCCTTGTTCGGTGAATCTGCCGGTGTGGCTCGTTGTTGCCGAGTCCGTGCCCTGCCAACGGTCTGTACATCAAATATGTTTCGATTCGCGGAAAGCTTTCTGGAGGGCACATGGTAAGCGGGCCCAATGGCAGTCGCGTTGTGCGTCGGCTTCGCTTGGTTCGAGACCGTCAACGGTGTCGGCTCGCCGGATTAACTTTGCTGCCGGGATTGCTGGTGTTCTTCTTGACACAAGCGGCGCAAATTCTGGGGCAAACGTCGGGCCTAGCGTTCTTTCCCTATTCCTCGGGGACCCTGGGGGTTTACTCGACAGGTGGGACCCTTGATACGACTAGCCCGTTCTTCCAGGCCCTGGGTACAAATAGCCGGTCCTGCGACACGTGCCACAAGGCATCGGACGGCTATAGCATCACGCCACTGCACATTCAGGAACAGTTCGACGCCACGAAGGGTACCGACCCATTGTTTCGTCCCAACGATGGATCGAATTGCGCTGACTCTCCCGGAGTTGATGAAAGCCCACCAGCCAAATCGGCTTACAGCTTGCTGCTCAACAAAGGGCTGATCCGTTTTTCACTTCCCATTCCCGCCAACTCGCAGTTCACGGCCACAGTCGTTTCCGACCCTTACGGTTGTGCCGCGAACACCGATTCGAGTGGCCAAGAGTCCCTTACGGTATACCGCCGGGTGCCACCCGCGACCAATCTGCGCTTCTTAAGCAATGTAATGCTAGACGGGAGGGAGAGTCTCAAGAGCTTGAACGACCCTGCAACCTTTCAATCGAACCTCAACTTCGATCTTGTGCATCAGGCATTGGACGCCACGCTTGGCCATGAACAGGCTACAACCCCACCAACGCAGGAACAACTGCAGGAAATTGTGGACTTTGAGCTGGGTACCTACACCGCGCAGCAAGTTGATAACGATGCCGGAGTCCTGGTGGCACAAGGTGCCGATGGAGGTCCGATCCGCCTGTCCGCAGTTCCTTACTACCCCGGCATCAATGATTCTCTGGGCAGCGACCCGACGGGGGCGACGTTCGATCCCGATGCGTTTATGCTTTTTTCATCATGGGAGCATCTGATGAGCCGCAACCCTTATACTCTGGCGCGAGAATCAATTGCGCGTGGCGAACGGATCTTTAACTCCGCGCCCATGATCATTCAGGACGTGAAAGGCTTGAATGACAAATTAGGGACTACGACATTCGTCGGCACGTGCTCAACCTGCCACGATGCACCGGATTCCGGCGGGCACTCTCTGCCCAGCTTCTTCGATATCGGCATCACGGACATTCCTGCCGACAACAACGATCCTTTACTTGCTGCGCTCGCCACCCTCAACACGCCCTATTTGCCCGTTTATGCGCTCTCTTGCTCAACGGAGCTCGGCGGGCCGTCAGATTTCACGGTCGAAACCACGGATCCGGGATGGGCCATAGTTACCGGCCGCTGCGCCGATATTGGAAAGGTAAAGGTGCCGGTTATTCGGGGCTTGGCGGCACGCCCCCCCTACTTTCAAGATGGCTCTGCGGATACGCTCGAACAAGCAGTCGAGTTTTATAACCAGCGGTTTCAAATGGGCCTGACAGCCAATGAATTGGAGGACTTGGTGAGTTTTCTGAAATCTCTTTGAATTTTGACAGGGAGATTCGATATGACAGTAACCGAAGGCCACGACTACACCTGGAGTAAATCCTGGATCGAGTTCAAAGCTCCCAACGCCCAGGGGGTATATACCATTCGTGACAAAGAAGGGAGGGTGATATTCGTCGGCAAGGGCAACATCCACGAGCGCCTGGTGAGCCACTGGAACCGGGAAAACTCTGCTGACGCATCGATCTGGGACCACGACCCGGCCACCTTCCAGTTTGAATTGACCAACCGTCCCGCAGAGCGCGAAGCCGAGCTGATTCGAGACCTGAAGCCTTCCTGCAACGGACCTGTTCGCTCCCGATTCCGCAAATTCTGGTGAGCCTATCACAAAGAGCCCATGCGGGAAACGATCGTCGTTCTTGTCACCAAGCCTCTTTGCTACGCGTCCGTGATTCATCCTCACGAGGGGACGACCGACCTGGGTAAGGGTCTGGGCGGGTTACACTTGCTCACCGGCTTTCCGGAATATTACCCGTGTGGTTTGCAGGCAGTGTCCGTGCACCGTGGCCTCCTGAATAGTGAGCATTCTTTCAAACTCTGACGGCAAGCGATGGCCCAACGATGAGTGCAATCGACTTTCGTTGTAAACATGCTCGATAAAGCCCCCGATTCCTGATGGGGATGCGGTGCTTTTTCAGCAGGTCAGTGTAGTCCTTGGAGACATATCGATTGCCACGTTTGGAGAGGTGCACCAAGCTATCCCTTGGCGAGCGGCCGCGGAGTGCCATCTGTAAGGCCACGACGGCCTTTTTCCGGGAAAGCACGAGCAGCAAAGGTACCCCTTACATGGGCACGCAGACTGGCCGTCGGTTGACTTAAAGCTGCTGTCTTACGCTCTTTGATAGTGGTCCAATAAGTTGGCATCCCCGCGTGGTATAAACCCTTTATCTTGAGCTCTGATTTTTGCAGATTTCGGGTGGTCCATCACTAC
>DATLWV010000333.1:0-1854 GCA_035576145.1 Terriglobia bacterium | reverse complement strand
TGCACCATCCCTCGGAACATCTTGGTATGGCTTAAGCGTATCGCCGAATCCAAATCGATTCTGCTCATTTTCCCGACTAACTCAATGCTTCCCTTGCGCTTACAAGTTTTCTCAAAACCAACATTGGGACAGTACTGATTTTGAAAAACGAACCCGAGAGGTTGTTGAAAACAAAGGATTGGCCACCAAAAACGAACCCAAACGAACCCAAAAACAAAGCCGGGATGTTGGTGAAAACACGTTCCTGTGGAAAAAACAAACCCAAAACGAACCCGAAAACGAACCGGGCCATGTTGGTGAAAATACAGGACAGCAAAAATCCTGCAGTGGCTACAGAGTCGAGGCCGATGTTTGCGAAAAGGGCTAGTAAGGTAGCTTTTGAACCCCTCCCACATCGAGTGGCCCCGAATGGCGGAATTGCGTTCTGCGGCCTACTGGCTGGCACGCGGCATGATAGGCGTGGACGATGATGAAACGGTGCCAGGGCGAAGGAATGGGAGTAGAATCCAACACTGTGGACGTGGTCATCAGAAGAACCGCGGACCGTAAAACCGGTGTTCCTCGCCAGCAGATCTTGCTTCGCGAGATGGGAGGCATTACAAGGCAGGTATGCGGGCCACTACCATTCCCGGGAGGCGTACTGTGCAGGGCAAGAGAATACTTGCGCGCGTTCTAGCATCGTGTGTCATCTCACCGGGGACCGTCAATGCTCAGCCAGGAGACCGCCACCTCGACATGAAGGCGCGCGTGCTTAGCCTGGTGTTCCCGATCGAGGTATCCGCGAAGCCGTATGACCTGAGGCTGATACTCCGCTACGGTGATACGGATACGCAGTTGGTGGTGGTTGTTCATCCCGGGAAGGAATACTGGCAGAGAAGATACGATGTATTCCGGTACACTTTAGCGGGGATGAAACAAGACGATCTTTCACACCTGATCTCGCGAATGGAAGCGAGTGACCCGAAAATAGGGCCTCAGGAAATCGCGGCCAAATTGCGAGTGGAAGTCGCTGAGTCCGCTATCGATCCGAGCTTGCTTAAGAAGGCCCTAAGCAGCTTGGGGGACGTTCGGGTCTCACCAGCACTGCCGGGCCGAGTGTGCCTCGACAAATGTTCGCAGTACGAATTCTGGTACGACACGTGGCAGGACTTCGTCCACTACGTGCTGACCGATCCACCACAGAATACAGCGGAAGCGCAATTGGTCGAGTGGATGACCAAGTTCAGGGCAGACCTGCCAAACATGTTGACGCGACCCTGGACTAGGGCACAGTGAGCGGGTGGCAGGATCAAGGGCGAAATCGTGATCCGTCATTTTGCGTGGTGGCGCGCGTGGCCCCCATTTTGAAGCGCCGCGTTGCTTGACAAGCAGGGTACCGTCCCCTATGATTCAAAAGAGAGGTACGTCTTGTTCAGCGGCGGTTTCACTGAGGTCGGGTTTATATTATTTATTGCCTTTCTTCTATTCGGGCCGAAGAAGTTGCCGGAGATCGCTCGCATACTCGGCAAGGGCATGGGAGAGTTGCTCCGTGCTTCAAACGAGCTGAAGAACTCGCTGGAAGAGGAAATTCGGAATCTCGACCGCAAGGACGAGGGACCCAGTTACTCCAGTTACTCCCAGCATGAGACGCATCACTATACCGAATTGGAAGAGGAAGGCTTCGAACACCCGGAAGAGACGCACGAGGTGAGCACTCAGTCTGAAGACGCGGCGCTGAGCACTCAGTCCGAAAGCGATCTGGAGCCGGCTCCTGAGTATGGCTACGACTATTCAGAACCCTCCCAGCAAGAACCCGAACCACGGCCCCGAGGATGACGATTTCAGCGGCAAGCAGATGTCGTTCCTCGAACACCT
>DATLWV010000332.1:0-43447 GCA_035576145.1 Terriglobia bacterium | reverse complement strand
GGGCTGTCGCCGTTTCGCAATATGCGGTCGAGCAGAACTTCGCCATCCTTGATACGATGTTCCCGAATGAGTGCGGTCCCAAGCATGTAAGCTGTGGCGAGATCGGAAGGATCTTCGCGTTCGAGCGGCTCGAGGAGCGTGATGACGCGATTGTTCTGGCCCAGTTGCAGAGCGCTGTCCGCTAGCAGAAGGCTGATTTGTTTCACTTGGGGCGCCTGAGAGTGCAATTCTTCGAGCTTCGCTGCTGCTTCGTTGGGCCTCCCGCTCTTCTGGTAGGCGAGCGCCAGGTTCAGCTTGATTCGCCAGTCTCCAGGGCGTAGGCGCTCAGCTGTCTTGTATTCCTCAATTGCTTCGTCATATCGGCCCAGCCTGGCCAGTACCACGCCGAGGTTTGAAATTGCGTCTGCATCGTCGGGGTGCGCCTTCAGGAAGGCGCGATACGCATCCGCCGCCCCGGAAAAGTCGCCGGTCTGCTGCAATTCCAGCGCGTGCCGAGGAAGCGGCGAAGGACCTTGACCGGCCTGGGAGAACACCGGTGCGGGAAAAGCAAGCAATATGAAAAACAAAGTGGTTAGACGCCAATTAACCATTGAGAGCCCCAACCCGAACCGCGAATGAAATCACAGAGATAAATGCGCTCGTCTCGATGCGAAGCATTATCGACAAGTCCCAGCTTAAACAAAAAGAGGGTGGCCGGCAAGGCCACCCTCTTAGTCCGAAGTATCTGGCTTCTGAGGTCTAGAACTGGTACCGGACCGAGAGTTCAAGGATCCGGTGACCCTGCTTCTGCGTAGTGGTTCCAAAGAGTGGGTTGTTCGGCGCCCCAGTCGTCTGGTCGAAGCTCAGATTGAGGTTTGATCCATTGAAGGACCAGAGTGGATGATTCAGGAAGTTGAAGGCCTCAATGCGGAACTGCAGGTTTTGCGACTCTGTGATTTTGAAGTTCTTGAACAATCCCAGATCGGTGCCAAAGTAAGCAGGCCCATAGATGGGGTGCATGATCGTCGGGCCGTTCTCTCCCACGTTCGTTGGCCGTGCGAAACAGCTTGGGTTGATGTACTGGTGGGACGCGAGACCCTGGCTTGGATTGCAGGTCACAATCGGATTAAGTTGGATATCCGGTGTGCCCAGCAGCGAAAGGTTACTGATCTGGTAGCTGGTGCCCGGGATCGTTGCGGAGTTGACATTCATCCCAAAACTCTGCGGTGTAGGGGCCAGAGCCGGTAGATTGGCGCCGCTCTCAATCTGCGTGATGCCTGAGACCTGCCAGCCGTTGACAAACCCTCCCAGCAGCTTCTGTTTGGCGGGGTTGCCCAATTCAATCGAGTAGGCGGCATTGAAGATATGCGTACGGTTAGATGCCAGTACGCCATAGTTGTCGTTTATGTCGAACTGATTGTAGAACCCCAGGATTCCCATGGCCTTGCCATAGGTGTAATTCAAGGCCAGAGTATAACGCCCTTGCGTCCGGTTCCACGTCACCTGGAGTGAGTTGTAGTTCGCGTAGGCATTCATGGTTGTCACGTAAAGGTCGGAATAGCCCAGGTACGGCCGGAACTGGTCTGCCACCAGGCTGTTCGGATCCACCCCTCCATTATTGGACGCCAGCATGGCTCCCATCGGAACCAGGTTCAGGTTCAAACTGTTGGCGCCCAGTGTCCCACCGTTACCCGAGCTTGGGATATCACGCGTGCGATTGCCAACGTAGGCCACCTGCAGCAGGCTCGACCAGGGGGTGCGCCTGGAGATCGTAACGTTGTAACTGTCCGTATAAGGTTGTTTGTCGCTGCTGCTGTCTACTGCGGCGGGGGCGGCAGCCGCAGCGCTGAAGGGCAACGAATTCAACCCTACAGCGCCCTGGAACTGCGACGCGAGCGTCGGCGGAGACTGCGGGTAGTTTTGGAGGGGATCTACAAGCAACGCTTGCGTGGTGGTGGCCGTCAATGGGGCGTTATGGTTGATGGTGGTGGACTCAACGCCGGCTGCGGCATCCAGGCCGTTAGTAAATTGGCCCGCGTGGAAGAAGTACCGGCCCCAGCCGCCCCGAAGGACGGTCTTTCCGTCTCCAAACAGGTCATAGGCCACGCCAACGCGGGGTTGGTAGAACAAAGCTCGCGTGGGAAAGCCGCCGAGTGGAATGATGGGGTCCTTGTCATGCCACACAAACCCGCAGTAAGTGGGCGCAGCTGCGCAGCTTTGGCTGTACTGTGTAGGATCAAATATCGGATAGCCAAACCCCAGACGGTCAGCCCAGGGTTGGAAGTGGCTGAATCGGAGGCCGAGGTTGATGGTCAGCCGCTTGGTCACTTTCCAGTCATCCTGTACGAAGGCCTCGTAGGTGTTATAGGCAATGTCATTGATGCGGTTGAAATTGCTCTCCACGTATTGATTGGCTATGCCCAGGATTTCGTCGGCATAGGCGTCGCCAGTTGAATTTGTGTTCCCACTGGCCTGGAACGTCAATTGCCCATTAGTGTTGTTGTTGGCAGGCTGGGCGTTTCGTATCCACTCCCAGTAAAAACCGGCTTTGATGGTGTGGGTGCTAACCACCTTTGCCACCGTGTCACTGATGCTGGGCATATACTTGTTGGCATACAAACCGGCGGAAGGCCCTCCGGCTTCAAAACCGCCCGGATTGAACACAAGCGCCGTCTCTCCCCCAAACGAGCCGAATGAGGGAATTTGAGTGACGCCATTCTTGAACAGACCTGTGATGTTGACGCCGAGTTGTGTCCGATCAACCTTCGAGGGATCATCAAAAACGTTCGGGAAACCAATAAATGTGTAACCGAAGACGAACTCATTAGTCAGGGTGGGGTTGAACACGTGAGTAAGGGATGCTGATACCGAGTCCGACCGGTTCTTGCCCAGCACCGGAGTCGGATAAGGCACCTGCGACCCGTTGCGCCACCACAGGCCCACCGGGAATTGCTGGGTCTCGCGCTGCAGGTTATAGCGAACGAACATCTTGGTGTTGTCGCTGATGTTGTAATCAACTCGCGTATTCCACTGGACATTATTCTGGTTGAAGATCTGCGACTCCGCGTAGTTATAGCCACCGGTCTGGTTTGGATCGGCATTTGCGGCCGGGTAGAGCTTCATCAGATTGAGCATGTTCGTATTGAGGTCCGATGTCGGAATAATGCCGCCTGGATACACTGAGAGCCAAGCCGGGTTCAGGCAGGGTGTGTAGGCGCCTCCCGAAGTACAGTCCACGCCAGGTTGCACGCCAGAACCAGTGAAGTAGCTGTTGTTGGCATCGCCGATCTTTTCCAACGAAGCTGTCGAGAAATCACCGTTGAGCATGTCTGTGGTGGGGACCGTTGCGCGCAATAAACCTGTATCCAGCACCTGGTAGAAATACTGATAGCCCGTGAAGAAGAAAAGTTTGTCGCGGTTCTTGTTGAAGCTCGTCCCCGGGATAATCACCGGACCGCCGACAGTGAAGCCGGGATAGTAATATTTATTTTCCGGCTTCGGCGCGCCGTTGGCATTGTTCAGGGCATCATTGGCGTTCAGCGCGAAGTTACGCGCCGAAAAGAACCCCGAACCGTGGAACTGGCTGCCTCCCGCCTTTGTCACCGAACTCACCACGATAGGACCCTTCTGGTTCTCGGCATTGAAATTCGACATGTTTACTTTCATCTCGGAAACCATGTTCGAATTCGGGTTCACAGGTGTGTCGCAATTACATCCCGGGTCCGAAACGTGTGCTCCGTCTGCCATGATGTCCAGCGAATTACTGGGCAGTCCGTTATAAGAGTAAGCGTTATTCAGGGGGCTCTGGCTGCCCGCATCGCCGTTGGCGTTGATGCCGATGACTTCGCCGGAGTAGTTCGTGATGTTTGAGGTGCCGTTTCGTATGGCGAATCCCGGCATGATTGAGATAAACGCGGCTGCGTCTGTACCCACCTGCACGAATTTCTCGAGTTCTTGGGAGGTCAGCGTTTCCGATTTCTCTCCCGAGTCCACGGGCACAACGGCCGAGGCCACACCTGAAACTTCCACGGTCTGGGTTGTGGTACCCACGCTGAGGGTAACGTTCACATTACGCTTTTGGCCACCCAGGAGACTCAATCCCGGCGCCTCATAGGTGGAAAAACCCTGGGCTTCGACGGTCAGCTTGTATGTGAAATCGCCAACAATCAGGGAGGCGAAAGTATAGTAGCCAGATGCGTCGGTCGTCGTAACGCGCACGGAACCCGATGATTCGTTAATCAACTTCACGGAGGCGCCAGGCACGACCGCGCCTGAAGGATCGCTCACAATACCAGTCAAAGTGGCAAACAACCCCTGCCCAAACGCGGGACCGGAAAATGCGGCCACTAACGCGACACCAAGGACCAGTCTTATCAATGTTTTCATCGGTTCGTCTCCTGTAACAAACGCTCAGGCAACACAAAACTCCCCATGCCGGGAATGCCCCAAAAATTCACAAGCACACGACTCGGAACATGAAGGCTGGGCGTGAAACCTCGTTCTCCCATCAAAGTTCTGCACTTGAATCTGGGCTTGAACAGGCGGCCTGGTTTTATTCCTGCAGTGGATCGTTCTTAACTCGGGGGGGCAGAACAGCGTTCTTGAGCGCATCGCTCTCAAATAGCTCGGTCCACGAAACTCGAGCTTTCCTCCCCATTATTCTTGAAGTTTTACTGGGATAGACCGACCCGAAAGAACAATCAGGTTGCCGACCAAAGCCAAAGGCCTGTGACAACTAAAATACCTACCAATGTGCCCTTAGCACTAGCTCTACTGTGTGACATAACCCAACGTAATTGAAACAGATTACCGCCCAACCAAGAAGAAGCTTATACCCGTCATTTTTTTTCGCAAGGCTAAATAGGTTATGTAACCGTTACATTTAGAAAAGCCTATTAATTTCAATATTTTACTTCAATATGAGGTCGAATTATGATGCTCATGTTGAGAAAATTCCTGTAAAAAATGTAAAAGAGCCATTGACTTTTGGCCATTCCTAACCTAGAATCGCGCCAAAACACCATGTCTGAAGCGTCGAAGCATCAGGCGGAAAAGTCAGAACTCGAGGCAGTCCTGTCTTCGGATACCTTTGTAAAATCCCCAAGCTTGGCAAGACTTCTCAGCTACATCTGCAACAAGTACTTCGAGGGATGCTCAGCCGACTCGAAAGAGTACAACATAGGCGTCGAAGCCATGGGAAAACAACCTGACTTCGACCCAGCAATGAATTCTGTGGTGAGGGTCGAGGTTCACCGGCTGCGACAAAAGCTTAAGAAGTATTACGAAACGGAGGGCACCCAGCACACTCTGGAAATCACGCTACCGGTCGGCCACTATGTTCCGCAATTCATTAGGCGGGATCCCGTCATCCCCCTCGCTCCAGAAGTTGATGCAGTCTCAAAGATTTCGGAGGAAGAATATTCCGTACCACCTTCTGGCACTTCAGACCGACTTGCGCCCTTGATCAACCAGCCCGTAGCGCAACTTCCAAACGGATTATCACGGGTCGCTGCAATACCGAAAAAATGGAACATTCGGCCCGGAGTTCTCCTGGCCGTCGTCATCGGCGCGGTTACCCTTATCCTGGGTGTTCTGATGCTGATGAAGCCAGGCGAGCCGACTTCGGCAAATTTCGGAGCAGACTCTGGACACATGGCGGAGAAAGCGAGCCTAACCCCGGTGACCAACGGCCAGCCAAGTGTTCGGATTATCGCCGGCTACTCAAAAAACGAGTACGTGGACCATTCAGGCAAGGTCTGGGAGGGGGACCGGTACTTCACGGGAGGAACGGTCGCGAGCGAGCCAGAGAGGTTCATTTTCAGGACGTTGGATCCAACTCTGTACCAGTCCTACCGGTCTGGCAATTTCAGCTATGACATTCCGTTGAAACCAGGCGATTACGAATTGCGCCTTCGCTTTGCTGAACTGTTTTTCGGGCCGGAGAGTTACAGGGGTGGGGGCGAATCCAACAGGATTTTCTCCATCGACCTGAATGGGAAACGCCTGGTACAGGATCTAGACGTGATCTGCGACGCTGGCGGAAGTAACATCGCCTACGTTCGCGACTTCAAAAATGTCTCGCCGGGGCCGGACGGATATCTTCACCTCAAGTTTGTTCCCTACCGGGATGAACCGATGCTGAGCGCGCTGGAAATTCTGCCAAGTAACCCTGGAAAGACTCACCCCATCCGGATTATTGCCCGGGACAATCCTTACACTGACCACGAGGGTAGGACGTGGTCTGCCGATTGCTACTTCCTTGGGGGACAGCTAGCACACCACAAAGCAGTTTGTGTCGGTACGCTCGACCCGGGTCTATACTCAAGCCAGCGCTTCGGGAACTTTTCGTATTCCTTGCCGGTCGCGCCGGGGAAATACCGCTTGACTCTTCGCTTTTCGGAAACGTACTTTGGGCTGGGTAATCCAGGCGGTGGCGGTGCAGGATCCCGGATTTTCGACGTTCTTGCTAACGGCCACCGGCTCCTGCACAATTTCGATATCTTCAAGGAAGCGGGCGGCGAGGATCGGGCCTTGGACAAAACCTTCTCGGGACTCACCCCCAATGCCCAGGGACAGATCGTGCTCGACTTTGTTCCGGTTGTGAACTATGCATGTGTAAGTGGGATTGAACTTACGGAAGAGTCCAAATAGTCAAGGACCGGTCCAAGCATGGTTTCTTCAAGTTCAAGTCAGCTTCAATTCATTTTCACCGGCCATTCTTGTCCCCCAATTGCTATAGCTGCCGGCCGCGGTCCACATTAGGTGTTACGTTTTCTTCTGGTAGTCGGCATTGTTCTTGTTCCCTTTTTCATTCACTATGAGCCCACAAGCCAGCAGTGACCGGCCTGCGCTCTCACTGCACTGGTCCTCGCGGCACAACTACTGCGATTCAAGCAGCGCCACGACCTAATACCGTCAGAGATTCCCCTGATAGCCGTCGTGACTAGGGAACACGGATGTTGCAGGTCTTCAAAGGAATGATGCGAAGAATTGGTGCCAGTTCACTGATTCCGGTGCAAGGACCAGGATTGAATTTCCATGGCTTTCACCTGAATAGTCACGGAGAAGATCCTTGATGGTTATAGATGATATTATCGAACCAACGGAATTGTGGCAGCTTTCCTATAATCTGGGAAGGCGACCCGCAAAGATTTTGTAAGCTGTCGGGGAATAAAGAATTGGGGCATGACATAGATGGGGGCGCCATGTTGCGAAGTCGACAACGCCACTACATTTTTGTGGGGTCCCGCTGGAAGCTAGCCCGCCGCAAGATCCTCGGGTGAGAGCCCCTGACAAAAGGAAACAGTAGTAACAAGGAGCAGGGACATGGCAAGACCGGTACGAACAGTGGTCAAAAGCGAGAGAGTCGGACCGCTGACAGGGCGAAAGGCTTGTAAGGTTCTCCAGGCTCACTATAAGCAGGTGCGTGAATTACATTTGCGGGGTCTTTTTGCAGATGATCCCGGGCGGGGCGAGCGGTTAACGGCAGAGGCGGTTGGCATTTTTCTCGATTATTCCAAAAACCGTATCACCGACGAAACTCTCAGCCTTCTCACCGGCTTGGCAAGAGAATCGGGCCTGCGATCGCGGATCGACGCCATGTTCCGGGGGGACAAGATCAACATTACAGAGAACCGTGCGGTCCTGCACGTGGCCCTTCGCACTCCCAAAGGAACATCGATCGTGGTAGAGGGCGAGGATATCGTTCCCCGGGTCCACGCAGTCCTGGATAAGATGGCTGAATTCTGCAACAAGGTCCGCAAAGGCGCTTGGAAGGGGCACACCGGGAAGCGAATCCGCAACATCATCAACATCGGCATTGGCGGATCCGACCTGGGGCCCGTGATGGCCTATGAGGCTCTCAAGCACTACAGTGACCGCTCCCTGACGGTCCGGTTCGTTTCCAATGTGGACGGCACGGACTTTGCGGAGGCCGTGCAAGGCCTCGAACCTTTGGAAACGCTCTTCATTGTTTCCTCAAAAACCTTCACGACGCTCGAAACCATGACCAACGCGCACACCGCACGCTCTTGGTTATTGGCGGGCCTCGGCGGTGATGAGAAATCAGTCGCTAGGCACTTCGTAGCGGTGTCCACCAACGCACCTGAAGTTGCGAAGTTCGGCATCGACACCGCCAACATGTTCGGCTTTTGGGACTGGGTTGGCGGGCGCTACTCAATGGATTCGGCGATCGGGCTTTCGACCATGCTGGCAATTGGCTCGGATAACTTCCGAGCCATGTTGCAGGGCTTCCACCAGATGGACGAGCATTTCCGCACTGCGCCGTTCGATCGAAACCTGCCGGTGATCATGGGCCTGTTGGCTGTCTGGTACAACGATTTCTTCGGCGCCCAGACAGTTGCCGTGCTGCCTTACGAGCAGTACCTGAAGCGGTTTCCCGCCTATCTGCAGCAGTTGACCATGGAAAGCAACGGCAAACACGTAACGCTCGATGGGAAGGAGGTTGGATACCCGACCAGCCCGATCTATTGGGGAGAGCCGGGAACCAACGGCCAGCACTCCTTCTATCAGTTGATTCACCAGGGCACCAGGCTTATTCCTTGCGATTTTATTGCCTTCAGCCAGGCGCTCAACCCTCTGGGCCGCCACCATGACATGCTGATGGCGAACGTTTTTGCTCAAACCGAGGCGCTTGCCTTTGGCAAGACACCCGAGCAGGTGAAGGCTGAAGGCACGCCGAACTGGCTTGTGCCACATCGCGTGTTTGAAGGCAACCGGCCGTCAAACACCATTCTGGCTGAGCGGCTGACGCCGGAAACACTGGGCAAACTGGTTGCTTTGTATGAGCACAGCGTTTTCACGCAGGGGACGATCTGGAGAATAAACTCGTTTGACCAGTGGGGAGTGCAGTTGGGCAAAGTTCTGGCCCAGCGAATCATTCCCGAGCTGGAGAGCAAGATGGAGCCAACACTCGGGCACGACAGTTCCACAAACAATCTGATCCGCCGCTACAGGACTTCGAAAAAGAACACATGAGGCTCCTGGTAACGCTGAAGGGTCACTGTGTGATAATTGGTGGCGAGTAGGAAATTGTCTGGCTCCGGAAGAAAGTCGCTCCACAATAATCTCAAGTTAAGGAGTTTTGCATTGGTTGATTCCCATTCGGACGCTTTGGTCTTCTTTGGAGCTACGGGCGATCTGGCTTATAAAAAAATCTTTCCTGCCTTGCAGGCGATGATCGAGCGGGGCAACTTGAAGGTTCCGGTGATTGGTGTGGCCAAGGCAGGTTGGAATCTCGACCAACTTCGGGCGCGGGCACACGACAGCTTGGGGAAACACGGCGGTGTTGATGCTGCCGCCTTCGAGAAACTGAGTGGCCTGCTGCGGTATGTCGATGGTGACTATCGGGACCCGGCTACGTTTGAGAGGATCCGGCGAGCCCTGGGCTTTGCGCAGCGGCCGGCGCATTATCTTGCCATCCCGCCTGCCCTTTTTGAAACCGTCGTGAAGCAGCTGGCAGAGACCGGCTGTGCCTCGGGTGCAGGCTGTGATATGGCCCGGGTGATTGTAGAGAAACCCTTCGGCCATGATCTTGCTTCGGCGCAGCAGCTGAACCGGGTGTTGCACTCGGTCTTCCCGGAATCCAGCATCTTTCGTATTGACCACTATCTGGGCAAGCGGCCGGTGAACAACGTGGTGATCTTCCGGTTCGCGAACGCCTTCATGGAGCCTTTCTGGAACCGGAACTACATTGAGAGCGTTCAGATTACCATGGCGGAAAACTTCGGGGTAGAAGGGCGCGGCGCTTTCTACGATCAAACCGGCGCCATCCGGGACGTGATCCAGAACCATCTTTTTCAGATCATGTGCAATCTTGCCATGGAACCCCCGGTGCGCACCGATAGTGAAACCCTTCGGGATGAGAAGGTGAAAGTGCTGAAAGCGATTCCGCCGCTCAAGGCCGGGGATGTGGTCCGGGGGCAGTTTCGGGGCTATCACCAGGAACAGGGAGTCGCTCCGGACTCCAAGGTGGAGACATTTGCCGCCTTGCGCCTCGAGATCGATTCGTGGAGATGGAAGGGAGTGCCGTTTTATATCCGGGCCGGGAAAAATTTGCCCGTGACTTGCACAGAGGTGATCGGGCGCTTTCGAAAACCTCCCGCTGTTTTTCACAAGAGTGATCTAACTCGAAACTATTTACGATTCCGAATCAGTCCCGAGATGGAGATCGCCGCGGGAACGAGCGTGATGGGGCCGACTGAAGCTATGAAGAGTGAGATGGTGGAAATGGTAGCCAGCCGGCATCCTTGTCCCGAAGAAATGGAAGCGTATGAGCGCGTGCTTGGTGACGCCATGGCGGGTGACGCCAGCCACTTTGCCCGCGAGGACTACGTGGAAGAGGCGTGGCGAATCGTCGACCCGGTGCTGAAGGCTTGCACGCCGGTCTATGAATACGACAAGGGTACCTGGGGCCCGAGCGAAGCTGGCCAAAAGATCTCACCGCAGGCAGGATGGCACGATCCGGTTACGGCAGATCAGGAGGGGCCGCCGGTTGCCGTTAAATCCCCCTGAATGCCCAGGCAAGAGCTCATAGAATTCATATGCTTTACAGGTTCAGCCTCCACTTCGCTACCAACCCGGCGACTTCAATACAATTAATAGCGACAACCCAAATGGTGATTTTTCTGTCTCCGGCGTCGCCTTATGTTGCCCGGATTGGCGGCGGAAACTGATTGATCGGGAAGGGGAGAACGTCGGCCCGGCCCGCCGGCCAAGCGTTAAGTCCTCTTATTGACGGAGAAGATCCTCCGTCCCCAAACACATTTCTCCACCTCAAAAGCTGCAGCCAATAAAACTCGGCTCGGGCCATCCCGCCAAATCTCAACAAAGGAGAGTTAGAATTTTATAGAATCATCACGCGAGGGTTGGGAATCCTAACTGGGGACTACGAAACGAATTATCTCGCGGGAGAGATGGCCTACCGGAGCTAAAAGCGACGCTTACGGGACCTCCGTGTTCGAGCGGAAGAGGATGCAGACTTCGCTCAGAGGCAAATGGGAAGGCGCAGGAAGATGAAAGAAGGCCGATGTCTGATTGGTATCGATGCAGGGACCTCGGTGGTCAAGGCCGTGGCATTTGATCATCAAGGAAACGAACTCGCATCTCACGAGAGTCCCATGCCGTTGCGCCAGCCTGATCCATTGTGGGTAGAGCAAGACATGGATGAACTCTTCGATACCGTGAAGTTTTGCCTTGGCAAGGTTAGTGGTCAGTTGAAAGAATTGGGACAGGAAATCGACGGCATTGGGATTACGTCAACGGGTGATGGTACTTGGATCATGGACAAAGAGGGTAAATCCGTCCGAGGCGGAATTCTCTGGTGCGACGGCCGGGCGGGGAAAATAGTCGAACGGGTGCATGCCCAAGGCATTGCGCAGGAAGCGTTTGACATTTGCGGGACATCAGTTTTCACTGGCTCGCAAGCCGTTCAGCTTCTCTGGCTGCGTGAACACGAGCCGGAGTCTTTGCAGAGAGCAGAAGTGATCTTTCACGCCAAGGACTGGCTTTTCTACAAGCTTACCGGAGTTATCAGCAGCGATGAGACGGACGAGTCCTTAACGATGTTAAGGATGTCAACCCGCCAATATGACCCGGAATTGTTCCGCATTTTCGGAATCGAAGATCTTTACAGCAAATTCCCGCGTGTGATGTCCACCGTCGAGAATGTTGGCATACTCCAGCCCAAAATTGCAGCCGAGCTGAATTTGCCTTCTGAGATAATAGTCGGGTCAGGCCCAATGGATGTTGCGGCATGCGCCCTGGGGACGGGGGCGATCGAGCACGGCCAGGCTTCTTCAATCCTGGGGACGGCTGGAATTCACCAGGTCATCATAGATGAGCCAATTCTCAAGCCTCGAATGGTCGGCATGACGCTTTGCCACGGAGTCAAGGACCGCTGGATGCGGATGCTGGCTGCCATGACCGCTACACCGAACCTGGAGTGGTTCCTGAAGGAATTGGGTACCGGCCTCACCTTGGAGGCGAAGGAGGCGCCCGGGGGGGTATACGAACATCTTGACCATGTGGTGGACTCCGTGCCCGAGGGTTCCGACGGTGTGATCTTTCATCCCTACCTTTTCCCGGGCGGTGAACGTGGTCCATTTGTGAAACCGACAGCCCGTGCCAGTTTTACCGGCCTAAACCTGAATCATACCTGCAAACACTTGCTGCGTGCCGTCTATGAAGGCGTGGCATTCTCCACGCTGGACTGCTACTCGAATATGCCCATCGATCCGAAGATTGTGTTTTTGTCGGGAGGCGGAGCCAACAGCCCGGTTTGGTGCCAGATCCTGGCGGATTGCCTGGGGAAACCGGTGAGTGTGCCCGAAGGTTCACAATTCGGTGCCAAGGGGGCGGCACTGAATGTGGGAATCGCCGTAGGAGTTTACAAAGACGCCAAGGACGGGGTCGCACAGTCCGTGAGGATTTCCCGGCATTATGAGCCTAACCCATCGAAGACGAAGCTCTATCACCAACTTTATGATGTTTACAGGCAGACCGCGGAACGGCAAATGGACCTGTGGGACCGCCGTGCTGAAATCATGGAGCGAAATCACTAAGATGAAGGACGAGAAGTACCTATCCGAAAAGACTGAGATGATTGCGAAGTGCCGCTTGCTGGAAAAGCTTGGGTACTTCGTGGGTACCTGGGGAAATCTCTGCGTTCGCGTGCCTGATGGATTCCTCGTGACGCCCAGCCGGATATCCTATGCGCTTATCGACCCCAGTGACTTCGTTACAGTGTCGATGGAGGGAACGGTTGTGTCGGGCCACCGGCTGCCCTCCTCAGAGACAGAAATACATCGTGCCGTGCTCAACAAGAAAGGCGACGTTGGGGCCATTGTCCACAGTCATTCGCCATATGCGACGGCCGTTTCCTGCCTGCATCAAAGCATCCCAGTTTTCGTGGAAGATATGGCGCAGATCATAGGCGGCGAAGTCCGTTGCACGCAGTACGTTCCGGCCGGACAGCACAGGCGAATCGCGGAAGAGGTTGGGAATACCATTGGAGAGGAAAATGCGGTGCTGCTCGCGAATCATGGCGTGCTCTGTTGCGGTCGTGACCTTGATGAAGCCTTGGTCGCAAATCAGATTCTCGAGAAAGCGGCGATGATGATGCTTGCGGCGGGAGGCCGTGAAAAAGTGGTTCCAATCCCCGAGGAGTTTGTCCGTTCGGAAAGGCATCGGTTCTGTCACAAGTATGGAACCGCAGATGACGCGCCCTGATAGGATAATGATTATGAAGCAGGAAAAACAAGCAGTAGATGGGCACGCGCTGATAAGCGCCTGGCGAGACCGAGTTCGCAAGACTTATGGGGCAGCGGTGGGACGCTCGCGTCGCGAGTTGGTGACGCCGGCGCTCATCATGGATCTCGATGCCGTCCGCCACAATATCCAGGTCATGATGCGGTGTCTCTCCACTACCCGGGTGAAGCTGCGCCCTCATGTAAAGTGCCAAAAGAGCCCTGAATTGGCCAACCTTCAGGTGGAAGCGGGTGCTATCGGTGTCTGCACCGCGACGCCCTGGGAGGCCATAGTGATGAGTGCCACGGGCGTACAGGACGTGCTGATTGCCAATCAGGTGGGTGGCCGGGAAAAGATTTCGGCGCTTGCGCGGGCAGCACGCGATGGCCGGTTCACGGTTGCCATCGACAACCCTCAGAACACCGAGGACCTATCCCATGCAGCGCAGGCGGCGGGCAGCAAACTGGAGGTCCTGATCGAGGTCGATGTCGGCATGGGGCGTGGTGGAGTTCGAGCCGTTGAGGAGGCTGTGGTCCTGGCCCAGCTTATCGAAAAGTTGCCGGGCTTACGGTTTCGAGGCCTTCAGGGTTACGAAGGGCATTGCATGCACGAGACCGATCGCACCGTCCGGACCCAGAAGGCCAACGCTGCCATGGATTATCTCGGAAAAGTGGTTGACCGCCTGGATAGGGAGGGATTTCCCTGTGAAGTGGTTTCGGGAGGTGGCACAGGCACGTACGATATTACGAGTCTCAATCCCCATGTAACGGAAATCCAGGCTGGGTCCTACACATTCATGGACAACTTCCATGGGAACCTTGTTCCAGGATTCTCCCGGGCACTTACAGTACTGGGAACGGTGGTGATCCAGCATGGCCAGACAATTGTCCTTGATTCCGGCCGTAAGTCTGTGGGCATTGATTTCTGTCTTCCCACGATGGTTGATTACCCCTTCTATCAAGCGCGATATTTTGCAGAGGAACACGCACTGTTCGACGTGGATGATCGCTGCCGCCTGAAACTTGGTGATACCGTTGAATTGACCCCTGGCTATGCGCCGACGACCGTTAATCTTTACGATGCCTACCACGTAGTGGAAAAGAACGTGGTGGTTGATATCTGGCCGATCGTACCGCGCGGTGCCGGCCATTGCGGATTGCTGAACGATTGAGAAGAAAGTCAGGAGGGACCGGGCGATGACCAAGACAACTCCCCGGCATGTTGAGAGAGCCGAGTTTGAGAATCTGTTTCAGGCGGTTCGGAATTGGGGGCGATGGGGGCACGAGGACGAAAGAGGTACCCTCAACTTTATTGGCCCTGAGCAGGTGCGACGAGCAGCCGCTCTAGTCCGCTCCGGGCGGTCGGTATCAATGGCGGTTCCTATCAACAAAGTGGCGGGTCCTGACAATCCTCGGCCTGCTTTTCACTACATGGTTCAGGCCTATGACATCCCATCGGAGTTAGGCGAACCGCAATTCTGCACTGATTACCTTGCCAGCGAGTTCCACGGTGACTGCCACACTCACATCGACGCGTTGTGTCACATCGCTTACCAGGGGAAACTCTATAACGGAAAACCCGCCAGCGCGGTGACTTCTCGAGGACCTACCATTCAGGATATTACTGCTTACGCACACGGTATAGTTGGTCGCGGGGTTCTGCTGGATATCCCCAGGCTTCGCGGAGTCAAGTGGCTGGAGCCAGGCGAGGCGGTTACCACTGCGGAACTCGAGGCAGCGGAGAAGGAGCAAGGTGTTCGCCTCGGCGAGGGTGATATTTTTGTTTTCCGCACCGGGCATCATCGGAGACGGTTGGAGGTCGGTCCCTGGAACAATGGCTACGATGGCGAAGGCAAAGCGGGTTTGCACGTGGAAACGATGCTCCTATTACATGAACGACAGGTCGCGGCCTTCTTCCCGGACGGTGACGGGGAGGTCGTGCCTAGTAACGTGGAAGGAGTTGCCTATCCCATCCACGCCCTGCAGATTGCTTCAATGGGGATGGCGTGTGCCGATAGCCTGCAGTTCGAAGAATTAGTTAAAGTCTGCGAAGAAGAAAAACGGTGGGAGTTCCTGGTGGTGGCTGCGCCGTTGCGCCTGCCACGGGGAACCGGGTCTTTGTTTAATCCACTGGCTATTTTCTAGGGCAGCCGCCAGCACTCAGCGTTCAGCTTAGCTCTTGAAGGGGTCGACGTTTGGAAGCTGTGAACTGCAGGCTGGGAAAAGGAGAACAGTCCCATGAAATTACACCTTGGAATCAACATGATTTACGCGGCCAAGCGCTGGCCGGAGCCCGATGAGTGGGGAAAACAAGTGGTGCAGCGCTGGGGTCTGAAGTACGTCCAGTTTTGTTTTGACTTGCTTGACCCGCGCTGCAGCCCGGATGCGCGTAAGGCCATGGCAGCCAAAGTCCGGGAGGCTGCTGCCAAATACGGCTTCGAAGTCCAAAGTGCCTTCATCGGGGTCGGAGCCTATGCCTACAATCTTCTACTCCACCCCTTCCCGGAGTTCCGAAAGGATGCATTGGAGTGGTGCCGCCTGGCGTCGATCACGGCTGCAGAGTTGGGCGCTCAAGGCGTCGGGGGGCCTATTGCTGCGGCCAGTGTGAGAGATTATCGCGATCCAAGGAAAAGGAAGTTCCTCTTGGACACGCTGGTAGAGGGCATGCACGCGTTTGCACGCTATGCGGCGGATCAGGGCCTGAAATTCGTTTGCTGGGAACCCACGCCTATCGGCCGGGAAATGCTCATTCATCTGGATGAAGCGAAGGAGCTATATGATCGCCTGAACGAGAATGTTCCCATTCCCGTGCATTTTCTCCTGGATGTGGGGCATCAATGCAGCTATGAGGCAACCCACAAAGATCGGGACACGTACCTCTGGCTGAGGGAACTGGGGAAGTATTCGCCGATGATTCATCTCCAGCAGATGGACGGGGTCTGGGACCGGCACTGGACTTTTACCAAAGCCCACAATGCAGAGGGCGTCATTCAAATGGACAAGGTGGTTCAGGCTTTGGAGCAGTCGGGAGCCGAAGAGGTGTACCTGTACCCAGAATTAATTCATCCGTTTGAGTTTCCGGAAGACAAGCTATTGGAAGAGTTGGATGAGTCGTACGAATATTTGCGCCAATTCGTTTGCCGTACAGCGGCGGTGTGAAGGCGATGCTGGTCACATCGACCGGAACAGCCAAATGAATAAGGGCGAGTGACGAATTAGAGGGGGTGTTGCTCGATCCCATCAGGCTCGTGATTAAGACAAGAGTACGTCCCGTGAAGGAGGCGCCAGAATCTTGAAGAAGCTCGTCAATGACCCCAACGCGGCAGCGGCTGAGGCCTTGGAAGGCCTGGCCCTGGCATACCCGCAATATCTCCGCAAGATCGAAGGACTGACGGCGGTTGTGCGGAAGGACGCTCCTGTTCGGGGTAAGGTGGCAGTCCTGACGGGCGGAGGGAGTGGTCACGAGCCAATGTTTGCGGGCTTTGTGGGTCCGGGCTGGGCCGACGCAAGTGTGGCGGGAAACATCTTCACGTCGCCTCCACCGCCCCCCATTTACGAGACGGCCAAGGCAGTTGACGGCGGCGCGGGAGTGCTCTTCCTCTACGGGAATTATGCCGGCGATGTCTTGAACTTCGACATGGCGGCGGAGATGCTGACCGAGGAAGGAATCCAGGTTTCCACCGTGCGCGTTGCCGATGACGTTGCATCGGCTCCATCGGAAAAGCGAAATGAGCGGCGTGGTATTGCCGGTGACTTCTTTGTCATCAAGGTAGCTTCTGCGCGCGCGGAGGAGCGAGCGGCCTTGGCGGAGGTCACTGCCGCAGCGCAGAAGGCGAATGACCGGACGCGGAGCATGGGAGTGGCACTAACTTCGTGCGTCATTCCTGTCTCAGGTCGCCCAATCTTTGAAATTTCTGATCAAGAGATGGAAATCGGCATGGGGTTGCACGGGGAGCCGGGCGTAGTTCGGGGCCCGATGACAACTGCCAACCGGGTGGCGCAAGACATGATCGGGCGGATCCTGGGCGACTTACCGGCCAAGCAGGGTGACGAAGTAGCTATTCTGGTGAACGGCCTCGGCGCCACGCCTTTATCTGAACTATTCATCATGTTTCGCGCCACCCGCCAGTTGCTGGAGGATGCTGGGCTGCTGGTGTGGAGGGCCTATGTGGGTAATTTTGCTTCCTCCCTCGACATGGCCGGCTGCTCACTCACTCTGTTGCAACTGGACTCCGAATTGAAGAGATTGCTCTCCGCTCCAGCAGCTTCCCCAGCTTTCGTTCAGGAAGGTTGAATGGACCCAGCCTCCATAACTCCCGCCGACCTACGACAATTACTTGCTTTTGTGGCCGAAGCGATCAGCCGGAAAGAGGCCGAACTCAACGCTCTGGATGCCGCAATTGGCGATGGTGACCACGGCATTACTATGCGCGTCGGTTTCACCGCAGTGAATGCCAAGATAAGCGGGCTCCCCGATGCGGCAGGAATTGATGCAATCTTCCGTGAGTCCGGAATAGCGTTCATGGGGGCTACGGGAGGGGCGATCGGAGTATTGTTGGGCAAGATGCTGATGGCGGCCGGTGCCGCGCTCAAAGGCCGCCCGGAAATCGGTCCGGCAGAATTCAGAATTCTCCTCGATGCGATGGAATCAACGCTGGTAAGCACAGGAAAGGCCAGGCCAGGCGACAAGACCATGCTGGATGCTGTCCATGCGGCCAACGATGCGGTGAAGGCAGAGAACCCTTCTGGCGAGGAACTGGTACCTATGATGGAACTAGCCGGTCGATCGGCTCTGAGGGCAGCCCAAGATACCGCCCAGATGCTTCCGCACGCTGGCCGCGCCAGCCGGTTGGGTGAACGGGCACTCGGGCATCCCGACCCCGGTGCAGTCTCCTTTTCAGTCTTTCTAACCGCCATGGCGGAATGGGCTCAACAGACTTCGCGGCACGGGGCATGAACGGCCAGACCAGGTTTGGCAGGTCAGGAAATTCCGCTTGGTCCGGGCGGGAGCATTTAAAGGTCGGCGCTGGCCAACCGGACGGCAAGTTGTTCAGGACTCGCTGAAATCTATCATCGCTGGCTGGATCCGGAACCCTTTTGTGCGGATGGCGCTGTGGACCAAACCGACAGCGAACCAGATTCCGCCCGCAATTTTTGCCGGCGAGGCGAGTCCCCACCAGATCATGAAGCAGAACAACGCACCCAATCCGGGGATCAGGGCGTCGGTGAAGAAGTTCTTCGAATGGTGCGACTGGTCAAGGAAGTAAAACTGCCGGATCGTAGCGACATTGACCCCAATAAATCCCAGGAAGGCGCCGAAGTTCAGGATCTCCGCAGTAAGCTCGTAGGTCATGAATTGCGCACCGACGAAGGCCAGGATACCGATCAGCCAAATGTTGCGAGTAGGATTGTTCCGCTTGGGATCGAGGTAAGAAAAGAAGTTACGAGGTAGGACACTGTCGCGCCCCATGCCGAAGAGCAGCCGTGCAGCCCCGACCTGACCAGTCAAGCCTGCACCGATATTTGCTATGACCAAAAGGACAGCCATGGCCTGAAACATGACCAATCCACCTACCCTGCGCGTCACATCCATAAAGGCTGTCTCAATGTTGGTAAATGTCATATAATCCGGCCAAACGATCTGGCCAAGGTAGACCAGCGTTCCCCCGAAGATCCCGGTGAAGACGCAGACCAGAACTGTGGCCCAAAGAACGTTTCGCCGCGGATTGTGGACATCCTCCGCCAGCGTAGTGACGCTGTCGAAACCGAGATAGGTTAGGGCCGCGAAGGATGTCGCCGTGGTCACCGTGCCGAGGTGAAAAGACCCGGGATTGTAAAATGGCCGTAGTGTGAACAGCCCGACCCAGCCTTCCTGCGTAATGACGAAGCGAATGGCCAGAAAGATGAACGCCAGCAGCACTAGCATCATCAGTGTTACCAGAATCTGATTGGCGCGCGCCGTGGCGCGAATCCCCCTCAGGTTCAAGTAAGTTGTGGCGCCAGCAATGAAGGCCGACCAAACTATGAAAGGAACCTGCGGAAAGAGCCGTTGGATAGCCAAAGAACCATAGATGACACAGAAAAGTGGGATGACGACATAGTCCAGCAGCATTGCCCATCCGGCAAGGAAGCCGAGGTGAGGGTTCAAACCGCGCCCCACATAAGTGTAAGCCGACCCGGCCGCCGGGTAGAGTGACGCCATGCGGCCATAGCTGAAGCCCGTGAAGATCATCGCGACCATCGCCAGCAGAATGGTATCGACCGCGTGCCCTTGCGACATCACAAGCGCGACCCCGAAGACAGTTACCGGAGCACTGGGCGTAACGGCTACGATCCCGTAAAGGATCAAATCCCACAGGCTTAGCACCCTACGGAGATGCGGTGTCCCAGGTGCTGAGACAGTTTCCATGTCTGATTTCGATGCGCTCACTTACCGTCCCCAGGGAAGGTCAAAAGCATTTCAGATTTTTGATTTCCGGCTGTGAGAGCCGAAAGTCCAAGCCCCAAGAATGAAGTATCTGCCCTTATGTTACCGCCAACGGGCTATGCAAGTCCCAAATCTAATGCTTCGAGTTTGCGGTATCAGTAATCAGGCGAGCTGGCCGCCATCGACAAACAGCAAGACTCCGTTCACGTAGTCCGAGTCGCGCGATGCAAGAAAAGCGGCCGGACCGGCAACGTCCTCAGGTTCACCAATCCTTCCCTGTGGTATGAGGCTCTTATACTTGGCTACGAAGAGAGGATGCTCCAGGACCCATTCCGACAGGCGAGTGCGAATGAATCCCGGCCCGAGGGCGTTGGAATTAATTCCGTACTGGCCAAATTCACGTGCAATGGTCTTGGCCAGCAGAAAGACGCCGGCTTTCGAGATGTTGTAAGGAGCGAGTTCCGCTTCCGCGTCCCAACTGTTCGTCGATGCCATAAACACCAATTTCCCGCGCCGCCTTTTGATCATATGGGGCAACACCGCGCGGGCCACCAGGAAAGACCCTTTCACATTGGTGTCGATCGTCCAGTCATAATGACGAGTTGTAGTTTTCAGAAGAGGGGCAGCTTTGGCGACTCCGGCAATCTGCATCAGGACATCAATCCGCCTGTGTTTCCGAATCACACTAGCCACCATGTGCTTGACCTGGCTCTCGACGCGGACGTCGCATTTGATCGTGTCCACCTTGCCCCCGTTGGAGGAGATCTCTTGCGCTGTCTGGGCTAGAACCTTGCGGTCGATGTCGCTGATTACGACCAGGGCGCCCTCACGGGCAAGCCGGACCGCTATGGCTTTGCCAATGCCATGCGCTCCACCGACCACTAATGCGACCTGATCAACAAAACGATTGGGAACGAAATAGGAATTTGCAGGGTTTTGACTCATGTTGCTAAATGTCGAATAGAATGATCCCTTTCACAACTGGGGCATGATTTTACTTTTGCGATTTGCCGTCCGTCAACAGACTCCGTTTCTACCAACGCCAGTCCGGGAATTCTACACCCGGAATTGTGCACAGCTTCGCTCCAGGCCGCCGGGTGTCGGCCTTCAAGCTCGACACGGACCGCAAACGATTGGTACTCATGCCCTACTCTAGGAGGTCTCAAGGCTTCTAGGGTCTTTTTCCGGGAATGATATTTTCCCAACATCAGTTAGTGAATTTTTTATAGATGGGGGTTCTATTCAAGGATTAGAGACTCGAAGTAAGCGCCGAAGGTCGAGCGGCCCAGCAGAGCGGACCGAGGCCAAGTCGGCTCTCATAATGACGGGGGTATTCGATGCGACTCAAAGAGAAAGTGGCTGTTGTGACTGGTGGAGCAACGGGCATAGGCAGGGCCATCTCAATTTTTTTTGCCCGTGAAGGGGCACATTTGGCCATAGCGGATATCGACGCGTCTAATGGTGTATGCACCTCGGCCGAAATCAACAGCACGGGCGGTAAATCCAGCTTTATTCTCACGGACGTGTCCAAAGCTCAGGATGTTCAGGAGATGGTCGAGACTGTGGCGGAGCGCTACGGTGGGATCGATATCGCGGTAAACAGCGCGGCCATCCAGATGCATGGCCTTGATGCCCCCGCCCATTTGCTCCCCGAGGAAGTTTGGGACCGGACGATGAACATTAATATGCGGGGCGTCTGGCTGTGCTCTAAGTTCGTGATTCCAGAAATGCTGAAGCGCGGTGGCGGCTCTATCATTCATCTGGCCTCACCCACTGGGATTACGGGCTGCGCTCCCACATATACAGCCTATAGCACCAGTAAAGGCGGCGTGATTGCACTGACCAGAATCATGGCAGTGGATTATGCCCGCAATCACATCCGAGTGAATGCGATAGTTCCGGGCACAACCGAAACGCCTATGATCGCTGCTCTGTTGAAGGATGAAGAAGTTCGCGGCCGCCTGATTGCCAAATCGCCGCTTGGCCGGCTCGGCACCCCCGAGGATGTGGCATCGCTCGCCGTTTTCCTCGCATCGGACGAATCCTCTTACTGTACCGGTGGGCTCTACAGGGTGGAAGGAGGAATGCTGGTGGCCTGAGGGTACTGGTCGATTTGTCCTGCCCGTGTTTGTCCCCCATCCGTCCCGCGCGGCAATTGGAGGTTGCCGACTTCGAAGTGAATGTGGGTGTCTGCCGTCGATTTCTTGAATCGGCGTCGGTAAGCCAGGGGCGTCATATGGACTATTTTGCGGAAGACCGAGCCGAAATAGCTCTGGTCGCAGAAACCCACTTCCTGACTTAGCTCCGCCAGGGGCATGTCAGTCGAGGTGAGCAAGGCCTGAGCCTTTGCAATGCGGAAATGATTGAGGTAGTAAAGGAACGACTGACCTGTAACTTGTTTGAACAGACGCATAAAGTGCGGCTTACTGAGACCCAACAACGCCGCTCCATCCTCGACATTAATCGCCTGGTTGTAATGTATCTCCAGGAACTCAAAGAGCGGCACAATTCGCCGAAGGGCCGCTTGTTCAGGGCTATTGAGATGTTGGCTCCCTATATAGGGGGAATAATGATTCACCAGAAGAATCAGGGCCATCTTGAGATAGGTGCAAACCGAAAGGCGGGCGAGGTTGGTGTGGGCGGGAATGGTCTCGTGTGTCCGGCGAATCAAGCCAAATACCTCCGCGGGAATTCCGGTGCTGGCACCCACGATGAATGGGAAATTAACTTCCTGAAGATAGAAGGGCATCAGGAACTCTGCATGCTCCTCATTGCCTACCGCCTCGCAGATGGCCTCGGGCATAAAGAACAGGGTGGCAATCTTGGGGTGCGCACGGGTGTGGCGCCACATGCGGTGGTACAGAGAAGACCCGATTACAATAAGTTCGCCTTTCTTGCAACGAAAGATACGGTCGGCAATCTGGCAGGTAATTTCACCATCGATGATGTACACGATCTCGAAATAGTCGTGTCGATTCATCCGCACAGGTTGGCGCTCGCCAAAGACTTGGAAAGTTACGGCGACGGGGAGGACGGCATCGAATGGCCACACGTGGACCCCATCGGCCCGAATCTGCGGGGCGATGGTTGAAGCGGACTCAGCCCAATTGATTTTTGCGCCAGTTCGCATGCGAAGAACACCCTAATTGGGGAAATATTATGCCCGTTTGAATGGAAACTAGCAGAAACTCGGGTGACAGTCAATGCAGTTGTTGCACATTGAGGTGTTTGAGTGAAGGTCCGTTTCAGGTCCCCAGCTACGTTTGTGAGTGTACGAGGATGCCAGGGTAAGAGTCGGTTAAGTGATAGAAAATACTACGCGTGACACAAATGCAGTTGTCTAAACGGATTAACCTTGAGACACATGGTGGGGAAAACATCACGCAGGTGTCATATCCCATGTGAGAATATTTCCACCGCGCTCAACGGGAGCGCGGGCTCAAGGTCACATACGAGGACAATCATTTGTCGAGGTGGTCACAAGGAGTAAGACACGGATGAAGATCTCGCAATGTGCCCTCATCGTATGAGCCTCCGATTCCCTCCCGCACAGGGCCAAGAGGCACTTTTGAACCACAGTGCCTGGGAGATCCTCCAACCTCTAAGCGCTTGGCCGCTCAGAACCGCCACCTTTTTGCACATTATAGTTGGCCGGGATAAGCCCTTCGGCATCGGGCGGTTGGATAGCGTGCTCCAGCCCCTATTTCCCCGTTGGAGGATGTGACCCATGATACTTTTCCAACAAGAGATTTCATGATTTTTATAGAAGGCCCCCTAGAAACAGATTACAAAGGGTACACAGTGAGGATTAGCTCATCTTGGTAGCGGCTAGCTGAATACTGCGCATGCGGGGTTGCGGAGCGAGGCTTGATTGTGACAAGCCAAAAAAGCAGCGAGGGGGCGAGTTGGATGTCGTACCCAACCCACAACTATAGTTGGGCAATGCAAGGCATGATACTTTCCTAATAAGAACTTTCACGATTTTCATAGCAACTGTTGCTGGGCAAGTTTAATAAGATCCAAAGTGAGGGGCGGAATCCTAGGCCCAAACTTTCAGTTGAGTACTGCAGACGTGGGTTTAGGGGTCAAGCCTAATTGGCGAGAAACCACGAAGGGGGTATTCGCTTATGACCAGAAGGATTTTCCTGGCATGGTGGTTCCTGTGGGCGTCCATCGTCATGCTGGCATGGGTGGGGCCGGCTTCGGCACAGATGATTACTGGCGAAATTAGCGGTACCGTGCAAGATAGTTCGGGGGCCGTGATTCCGGACGCAACCATCACGGTTACCAATGAGGCTACAAGTGCCGTGCGCACGATTTCGAGCATGTCCAACGGAGAGTTTGTCGTCACTGCCTTGAGGCCTGGAAACTACCGCGTAAAAGTGGAAAAAGTTGGTTTCAAGGCTTACGAACAGAGTGCCATAGTCCTGAGTGCCAACCAGCGGTATGCTCTCGGGAACGTTCAACTTCAGGTCGGCCAGGTCACTCAGACTGTCGAGGTCGCTGCGCAACGAGAAGCGGTCAACACCGAGAACGCGGACACTACCGTGACGCTGTCGGATATTCAGGTTACCAACCTTGGAGTGAAGGGCCGAGACGTCATGCAACTCTTGCGCGTTCTTCCGGGTGTTACCACGCTAACGGTAGTGCCTTGGGGCGAAATCGGTGACAATGACCCTGCGGGGACTGGAGCGAACGGCGGCCAGTTCGGGAGCTTCACGCCCGCGGTGGGCGGCGCCCGCCTCTTCTGGAACACAGTCACCGTCGATGGACAGGTGGGTTCCAACCCGGACTTCCCGGGACTCTTCATGGCGGCCACGAGCATTGATGCCGTGGCGGAAGTCAAAGTCGTGTCGAACAATTATACGGCGGACTACGGTCGGAATCCTGGTTCGACCATTGCGTTGGTCACCAAGTCCGGCACCCAGGACTTCCACGGTACGGTGTATGGTTTCAAACGCCACGAAAAGTTGAACGCCAACGACTTCTTCAATAATCGTGACGGCTTGCAGAAACCGATCTACAGGTTCGGAACGTTTGGATTTGCCGTAGGCGGACCCGTTTACATTCCGAACCACTTCAATTCCAACAAGGACAAGCTGTTCTTCTTTTATTCCCAGGAAAACTGGAATGTCAGGTCGCCGGGGGACAGATGGCGTAACACAGTGCCCACAGCCGCCGAACGCAACGGAGACTTTTCACAAACGGTCTACCCCGGCTCCAGCCCCGCGGAACCGGTTGTCATTACAGACCCGACAACCGGAGCACCCTTCAACGGCAATATCATCCCGCCGGAACGAATCAACTCGCAAGGACAACTCCTGCTCAATCTCATGCCCTTGCCAAATTTAACTAATCCCAGCTTGCCGTACAATTATACATGGCAAGATAGCTGCGATATTCCCCGGCTTCTCCAGTCTTTGAAATTCGACATTCACGCTACCAGCAAGGATACCTTCACTCTCGGCGGGCGACGCTGGTGGGTTGATACGCGCGCTTACGGTTGCCGTGTCCTTGGCTATGCCCAGGGCTTTCCCATTTTCAAGCACCACTATAAGGAAACGACGGACACGCTTCTCCTTACCTGGACGCGCATCATCAACCCCACGGTGGTCAATGAATTCAACATCGGCGTCGTGGGCGAGAAAGAGTTAAGCCCCGCAACGAACCTGTTCGGCCGCACCGAAGCGACCTATTTTGATCCCATCGATCGCTCGAAAAGGGGCTTTACCCTCGGGCAACTTTACCCCGAGGCGAATCCTAACAACATCTTGCCTCAGGAGTACTTCAATTTCGTTCCAAATAATCCTGGCTTGGACGCTGAGCCTCGCCTTCCGGACAATCAAGGGTACCCGCGATTCAACCTCGGCGACAACCTCAGTTGGACGCGGCGCTCCCACACCTTCAAGTTCGGGGTTTATTGGGAGCGGAGTTGGGCGACTGACGGCCCCCACGCGAACTGTTTCGATGGTTGTTTCGATTTCAGCCATGACGTGAACAATCCGCTCGATAGCGGTTGGGACTTCTCTAACGCCCTGCTGGGCAACTTCCGATCCTACAGTGAGGCCAACAGCCGCAAATTCTATTTGATGAGGAGCGATCTGGTGGAGTGGTTCGGTCAAGACACCTGGAAAGCCAACCGGAAACTCACCCTCACTCTGGGCGGCCGCTTTTCATGGTTTACGCCCTGGCTGGTTAATAAGGGTTTGGGAGCGGAGTTTGTTGCTGACCGCTACGATCCCTCCCAGGTTCCGCCACTTTACCGGCCTGTGCAGGATCCGAACGGCGCCCCGGGCGAAGAGATCGCTCAAGACCCGGTCACAGGTCAGTACTTTCCTGCCGTTTACATCGGTGCCTTTACGGGACCCATGAATTTTCCCGGCATGGTGCAGAGTTCGGATAGTAGCTATCCGGCTGGTTTCCGCAAGCAGCATGGAGTGCAAGTTTCGCCGCGTTTCGGCTTCTCGTACGACCCGTTCGGAACGGGCAAAACAGCCATCCGGGGTGGCTTCGCAGTCATGAAAGAGGGGGCTCCTTCATACGGTACCTACACCTGGAGCATGGTAACCAATCCTCCTGTTCAACTCCAGCCGACCATCTTCTACGGCAACATGGACACGCTCCTCGATCGGCAGGGACTGTTGTTCCCGGTTGGCTCCAGTGCCATCGAACTGGAGGACAAGGTACCCAGCGTTTACCGTTACAGTTTGGGTGTCCAGCGGGATCTCGGCGCCCACGTCATAGCTGATGTATCCTATGTCGGCAATGTGGGCCGGCACCTAATTCAAAGTACAGATCTGAACGAAATCCCCTACGCGGCGCGCTTCCAAACTCAGAATATTGATCCCGTTACTGGCTTAGCCTATCCCGACGATTTCTTCCGCCCGATCCCAGGGTACGGAGGACTCGGATATCTTATGAACTCGGGGATCACCAACTACAATTCTCTCCAGATGGCCGTCAATCGACGGTTCGCGCGCGGAGTTTCCTGGGGTGTTTCCTATACCTGGTCTCACACCCTGAATACTGGAAGCAGTGAGGGAGATGGCGTGCCACGCTACCTACCATGGAGGGTCCGGTCCTATGGGGAAGCTAATTTCGACCAGACCCATATGTTGGTTGTGAACTACGTCTGGGACCTGCCGAAGCTGAGCAATCTCGTGCAAGGGAATGGATCGAAATTGTTCCTTGGTAGCGTTTTCGATAATTGGCAGTTCTCCGGAATCACTACAATGGCCAGTGGTCTGCCCCAAGGTATCGGCCTTGGGACTATCAGCGGGCTTGACCTGAGTGGCGGCGGTGACGGAACACGCGCCAACGTCATCGCCCGGCCTCGGGTTTCTCATGGCGATCGGACGTTCAACCGCTGGTTTAATACCGACGCTTTTGCCATGCCCAACGTTCCTTACCAGGACGGGTCTGGGAACTGGGTAATTGATCCGGGTAACGCATCGGTCTTTCCTCTCCGGGGACCGGGGCAAAACAACTGGGATATCACACTGATGAAGAGGTTCCCATTGAAGAGTGAAACACGTTCGCTTCAGTTCCGCTTTGAGTTTTACAATGCGTGGAACCACCCGCAGTATTCGGGACTTGACACTTTTGCGCTCTTCGATGACACTTCTCCGGGTAACCCGCAAGTGAATGGTGAATTCGGCCAAGTTGTCTCGACACGGCAGCCCCGTGTCATTCAACTTTCAGTCCGGCTTGATTTCTGATCGAAGTCGGAAAACCCTCAAGCCGGGCTGCCACGGCAGCCCGGCTTTTTCTTGTCCGGGAAAAACATCCGCCCAAAAACGTCTGTGATGATTTGAGCGGGCGAAAGCCCGGGCGTGGCATGGACTAGGAGAGGGGGGTAGTGATGAAGGCGGCAGTCTGGCACGGACGCCAGGATGTGCGGGTACAGAATGTTGGCGATCCGCCTCCGCCTCCGGCAGGCCAGGTACAGGTTGAAGTTGCTTGGTGTGGAATTTGCGGCACGGACCTTCATGAATACCTGGAAGGCCCCATTTACATTCCGGTAGACGCTCCGCACCCGTTGACAGGTGTCCGTGCGCCGGTTATTACCGGCCACGAGATGTCAGGGCGCGTGGTCGCAGTGGGCGAGGGTGTCGAGAACTTTGCCGTGGGAGATCGGGTGGCTGCATGCCCCATCATCGGTTGCCAGGTGTGCCGTTGGTGTAAGTCTGGGTCGATGGCCCAGTGCGACAAGGTTGCCTTCATGGGAACTTCGTGGACCGGCGGGGCCTTATCCGAGCGGCTAAACCTTTACGCCTACCAGTGTTACCACCTGCCGGATGCGCTCACAGACGAAGTGGCTGCCATGGTTGAGCCCTTTGCCTCCACGGCACGAGCGATAGTTAACGCCGGAGTTGGGCCCGAGGACAATGTAGCCATCGTGGGCCCCGGGCCCATCGGTCTGATGTCTCTGATGGCGACTGTTATATTCGGTTCCCAACAGGTGGTGGTGGTGGGGAAGTCCGACCGCAGGCTCGAGATTGCAAGACGATGTGGCGCCACAAGTATCATCGATTTGAGAAGCGACGATCCTCTCGCACGTACTCGGGAATTGACCAACGGGGATGGTTTCGACATCGTCATTGAGTGCGGGGGACAGCCTGATTCCGCATTGCTCGCAGGGCGCCTGGCACGCACGCGAGGACGCTTGGTCGTGATGGGCGTTTTTGATAAGCCTGCTCCTTTGGACCTCACAGACCTGGTCTTCCGCGAGAAAACGGTGCTCGGAAGCATGAGCGGATATGGTTACTTCGACCAATCCATTGCCATGATGACGGACCCGCGCTTCTACGGCGAAAGCCTGATTACCAGAAAGATTCATCTGGACGAACTCGTCGAGGGAGGGCTACGAGCCCTTCTCACCGAGAAAGGTAAACACGTCAAGATCATCACCTCACCAAACTGAAGAAAGGAGCAGCAACTTTTGCTTAGTGGTAGGTGGCGAGGGCCTGTCCAAACGATTGCGATTGTTCCGCGCAGGGCAAAGGCAAGCGGGCCTTGTTCAATCCAGGATTTCGAACGGCTAACTTCTTTCCGCTGGCCACTAGCCATTCTCCATTCGTCTTATGCATAGACGCGATCTTCTCAAGACCACGATGGGTTTTGCTGCAGCTTCCGCGCTTGCGGCAGTGCCCCACCAAACGCGATGGCTTCAGGAAGTTCCCGGATACGACCCTTCTCCGGCGCCGGCTCGAGGGCCGTTGCGAATCCTCGCTGAGAACCCTCGCTATTTCACCGATGGCAGTGGGAAAGCGGTTTTTCTTACGGGCTCGCACACGTGGGCAAACTTCCAGGATATTGGACTCCCGCCCATCCCTCGCTTTGACTATCGGGCCTACCTCGAAATGATGATCAAGCATAACCATAATTTCATGCGCTTCTGGCATTGGCTCCAGCCTGCCTACGCTCCTTGGACGAAGGATAAAATTCTTTTTGAACCGCTGCCGTACATCCGGACGGGCCCCGGTGCAGCAAAAGACGGACTTCCCAAGTTTGACCTTACTAAATTCAATCCGGCTTACTTCGAACGTATGCACTCCAGGATTGCCGAAGCACGCGACCGCGGGATCTATTGTGCAGTTCAACTTTTTCAGAGCTTCAGCGAGAGAAAGAAAGACGACTCTTGTGATCCCTGGGTTGCTCATCCCTACAACAGCTCCAACAACATCAACCACTTCGACGCTGAGAAGCCGGGCACCGGCACCGTAGACCTGCAGCGGTCCGACGTGCGCGAAATGCAGGCCAGGTACCTGCAGCGGATCATTGACACGGTCGCTGAACTTGACAACGTCCTCTATGAGGTGATTAACGAAGGCGGAAACAAGGATTGGGACTGGTGGGTGGTGGATTTCATGCACGAGCGCGAAGCAAAGAAAGGGAAGGTCCATCCCGTGGGTTTGACCGGCTGGAATGCTGAGACGCTGGACCAAATGCGAGCAAGCCCCGCGGAATGGATTTCCATTGGCGCAGATCAAGGCCAATTCTGGAAGACAGACCCTCCTGCCTGGGATGGAAAGAAGGTGAGCGTTTTGGACACAGACCACCTGTGGGGACACGGAGGCACCCCTTCTTGGGCATGGAAGAGTTTTTTGCGCGGACATAACACCTTACTCATGGATGCTTGGGACCCAATACCGGGTCGTCCGTGCGGCTTGCAGAATTGGGCCACGCGCCCAGGTTACCCAACACGCGATCTGAATCGCCGCTATGACTGGACATGGGAACCAGTGCGGAAGGCGATTGGCAATACCCGTACACTCGCCAAACGTGTGGATCTGGCAGCTATGACACCGCACGATGAAATTTCGTCTACAAAATATTGCCTTTCCCATCTAGGCGCCGAATACATCGTTTATGCCCCGGAGGGGGATGAATTCACATTAGATCTTTCCTCGGCTCCAGGCGAATTCATAGCCGAGTGGATGCACCCGGTGGAAGGAACGATCACTGCTGGCGGGATTGTGAAAGGTGGTCGGAGCCAAAACTTCGCGGTCCCCTTTTCAGGTGCGGCGACGCTTTACCTGCACAAGAGTTAGCCAGTCACATTGAGCCGGTGGCTTTAGATAGACCACGGCGGGAAATCACGCTCGTCGGTGCGACCTGTTAACTATGCCTACCGTGCTAACGCGACTATGGCGGAGCGACGTATGGGTGGGAGATAGAGGACATTAAACGCTCTCTAGAGCTCAGGGAGGAAAGGAATGAAAACCTGCGATTTCCGTTCAAACTTTCGAGGGGCGTTGGCATTGGCGGTGCTAGTGGGAGTGGGATCGGTTTGTACTGCTTTCGCTTCGCCGGCTGATATCACGTTTTCGCAAAGTGCCGCAACAGTTGAAGCCTACGATTTCGTCGAAGTTACGCTAAGAGTTGTCTCCCCGGATGCTGGAAATCCCTTCACCGATGTTACAGTGCAAGGGCGGTTCGGTAAGACAGGTGAAAGCAAACAGCTTCTGGTTGATGGCTTCTGCGATTCGACTGATGGCTCCATCTTCCGCGTTCGGTTCATGCCTGCGGCACCCGGCGAATACACCTACACGTTGAATTACAAACAGGGAAGTTTCGAGAGAAGACATCAGGGCAGTTTTCGAGCCACGGATGGACATCGGCGAGGGCCAATACGAGTGGATCCCCAATATCCCTGGCACTTCATTTGGGAGGGAACTGGCAAGCACTACTTTTTTAATGGGACCACGGCATTCTGGCTCATGGGTTGGCGGGATGAGCGGACTATCTACTCCACCATCGAAAGGCTGCACAACCTTAAGATCAATCGCATTCGCGTGTTGCTTGCCGGATGCGCGAATATCTACTGGGGCGAGCCGGTCATGACGGGCGAGAATTTTACTTACGCGCTCCGTCCTTGGCTCGCACAGGACCCGGAGAGCTGGGAGCATCCGGACATTGATTACACCCACTTCAATATACCTTACTGGCAAAAGTATGAGCGCATGCTGCGTTTTGCGCGAGATCGCGACGTGATCATCTCGGTCATACAGGATATCTCCACCCATCACGCGCAGCCTACGGCCTACAGCGATGACGAACGGCATTACCTTCGCTACATGGTGGCCCGTCTTTCCGCCTTCTCCAATATCACCTACGACCTGGGCGATGACATGGACAGCTTCCGCGACGAGAAATGGGTCCACGCGACGGGAACGTTGATTGAGAGCTGGGATGCTTACAAGCACCTGGCCACCAGCCATCCCGTGCGCCGCAAGAATCAAGACCGCGCATCCGACTGGTTTGGATTCACTTCCATTCAGAACTGGACGCACAAGCAGCATGCTCTGATGCTTGAAGAGCGAGAAATTCAACAGAAGACCGGCCGCATCATCCCGCAGGCGAATGAAGAGTACGGCTACGAAGACCATTATCCGCACTGGGCTCCCGCGCCGCCGCTCGAATCCGCAGACACGCTGCGCCAATTGGCCTGGGATATCGCGATGGCCGGTGCATATGGGACGGCTGGCGAAAGCGCGCGTCGTGGAACAAATATCTGGCCGGATTCCGGCGGTGGCTGGATCAACGGGCGCGGTGACGACACGATGGTCATGCTGAAAGGCTACGAACACATGGTGGATTTCTTCACCAGCTTTGAATGGTGGAAGACTGATCCGCATGATGAACTCGTCAGCAAACCGGCCTATTGCCTGGCAAAGCCCGGGGAGATCTATGCGGTGTACATCCCGGTTCGTCCGCTGTGTGTTAACGTGGAGCACTTCGGATACGAAGGCGAATGCGGTGATATCACAATACAACTCGAGCCGGGGACCTATAGCGCCAGGTGGTTCAGCGCGACAACCGGAGAAATTGTGCCGCTGCCTCCCGTTCAAGGTCCCTCGTGGAAGATTCCTGATCCCCCAGGATGGCTTGACTGGGCGCTGCTGCTGGAAAGGGCCAAGTAGCAATCAGGTCCACAGTCCGGAAGTGCTGGTGGCCAGAGGGATGGATATGGACGTTATTGTCCTTGGCCATCTTGGGCAATTCAGACTTGGCTGGCGTGAAGTGTTCCTTGCATGGGAGCGCGGCTATGCATAAGGACTTCAGGTTGGAAAATCACCCAATTCTGCGGAGATCATTTGCCACGCTATTTTTTTGGTGTGCTGTGCTGTTGTGGCTCCCTCCTGTTGCGTTGGGCGCGCCGCCTGCTCCTACCGGCGGCCCCATAGCGATCCATCCGGAAAATCCACACTATTACATCTACGGTGGCCAGCCGTTGATACTGATCACCTCCGCTGAGCATTACGGGGCCATGATCAACAAGGATTTCGACTACGTTGCGTACTTCGACGCGTTAAAATCCTTCGGATTGAATTACACGCGAATCTACCCCGGTGCAATGTTTGAGCCGCAGGGGAAATTTCTTCCCGGCAATACCCTGGGGCCAAGGCCGTGGAGCCTTATCGTGCCCTGGGCGCGAAGCGACCAACCTGGCTACCTGTTTTGCGGAAACAAATTCGATCTCGATCGGTGGAACGATGAATATTTCGCGCGATTGAAGGATTTCATCGCGAAGGCGGGGGAGCGGGGAATCATTGTGGAAATCTGTTTCTTTAACTCCCAGTACTCCGATACCTGGCCGCTCTCTCCCCTCTACCATGAGAACAACATTCAGGGCGTGGGCAAATGCTCGTTCGTTGACGCCCAGACGCTCAAATGTCCGGATGTGGTCGCGCGCGAAGCCGACTATGTGCGGAAAATCATTCGGGAGGTCAACGAATTTGACAACGTGATCCTCGAGATATGCGATGAGCCGGCACTGTTTACCCCGTTTAACGAGGCTGGCGCGTGGGTAGGGCACTTGATAGAAGTCGCTGCCGAAGCGGAAAAGAATCTCCCTAAGAAGCACCTCATTGCTCAGGAGGTGGAGGGGCCCGTGGGAGGCCCGATTGACTTCGCGGGCGATCCTGACCTGGCGGTTATCGTTGGACAATACGTGCAGGCGGGCGGGATGGACCAAATGGGAGGTATTAAGGCTCTCGACCTTGAGTACCAGCACAACAAGCCGATCGAGATGAACGAAACCTACTATTATCCGCTCGACTATGAGGACGACAAGATTGCGGACTCCCGCGTCGAAGCCTGGGAATTTCTGGTTGGCGGCGGTGCGAGCTTTAACCAGTTGAACGGTTTGTACACGGCCGAGAACCCGACGGGTAACACGGCGGACAATCTCCGACTCCTCGCCGGACTTAAGATTCTGAAGGATTTCATCTACAGCTTTGACTTCATCAGGATGAAACAGGACAGGAATTTCACAGTCAAAGGAGCTTCTTCGAACGCCATTTGCCGCGGCATCAGCGAGCCGGGCAAGCAGTATGCATTCTATTTGCACCATAGCGTAGTGATGGGCCGCGGGCATGGATATCGGGCGATCCTTGGTTCGTACGTCGAACATCTTGAGATTGACCTGCCCGCAGGGCCGTACAAGTTGGATTGGGTGGATCCTGCGACCGGCTCCGTTGTGGCTTCCGAAGCCATCCAGCATAAGGGAGGAAAACGGGACTTTATTACACCCTCACACTCAGTGGACATTGCACTGCGCATCAAGGGCAAATGAGAGAGCTGTCAGCCACGTCGGGGTCTGCAACGCCCATCGCGCTCGGTGTGTTCCTGAGAGGTGCGCGTTGAGAAGGTCCCCAACCAAAGGAAAGGAGTTTCACACCATGTCGATGCGTATGGGTTTCCTGGCTTTTGTGCTGGCCTTATCTCTTTGCTCGGGGTTTGGCGAACCGATCAAGGTGCATCCCGATAATCCTCATTATTACCTTTTCAACGGGCAGCCGACAGTTCTGATCACTTCCGCCGAACATTATGGGGCCGTGGTCAACAAGGCATTCGACTACGTGACTTACTTCGATACACTTCATTCCTATGGCCTGAACTATACGCGTATCTATCCTGGTTTCTTGTTTGAGCCAATCGGGAAGTTTGGTAATGGGAATACGCTCGGGGTCAAGCCGGCGGACCTTGTCCTGCCTTGGGGCCGCAGCAATGTGCCCGGCTATGCGCTGGGTGGTAATAAATTCGATCTGGAAAGCTGGAATCCAGAATATTTCCAGCGATTGAAGGATTTTATTGCTCAGGCTGGCGCGATGGGTGTTGTGGTGGAAATCTGCTTCTTTAATGCGCAGTATTCGGATACCTGGCCTATCTCGCCTTTATATTACGAGAACAATATACAAGGTGGCGACAAGTACGCGTTTCAGGATGCCCAAACTTTGCGGCATCCCGATTTAGTGCAACACGAGGCAGCATACGTAAGAAAGATCACACAAGAGGTTAACGCCTACGACAACGTTGTGCTCGAAATCTGCGATGAGGCCCCTGACATCGGAAATCCTCCCACCCCGTTTGACGAAGCAGCCCAATGGGTCAAGCATATGGTAAAAGTGGTGAAGGAGACGGAGGCTAGTCTCCCCAAGAAGCATCTCATCGCGCAGCAAATGGAAGGTCCGCCTGGCGGGGCGTTTGATTTTGTGGGATACCCGGACGTCTCGATCATTGTGACCCAATACGTGTGGGATGCGGGATTCCAGATGGGTGGAATGAAGGCGCTCGATTACTTGTACGGGCGTAACAAGCCGATCGAGTTCAATGAAACCGCCTACTATCCCTTCTGGTATAAGGGTGATAAAGTTGCGGATTCGCGGGTCGAGGCCTGGGAGTTCATAGTAGGAGGAGGTGCAAGCTTCAATCAACTCAACGGGGTCTACACAGTGGGGGACTCGGCAGGGAAAACCCCGGACAACGAACAAATCCTTACCGCCCTCTCCAGCCTTCGAGCGTTCATTCACAGCTTTGACTTTCTCAAGATGCGTCCGGATATCAGCTTCGTGCGCGATGGGATTCCTCCTGGAACGTACTGCCGGGGCATGAGCGAGGCTGGCAGCCAATATGCCTTGTACCATCACCATAGCACCGGCGGGTATGGCAGCGTGTATACTGTGAGCCCGGGAGACTACACAGAAGACTTAGTTCTCAATTTACCCACGGGCAACTACAAAATCGATTGGGTAGAACCTGCCACAGGGACGGTGCTTCGAACCGAGACTGTTAATCACCCGGCGGGCATGCTGAAGAGCACTACGCCGAAGCACGCTGTAGATATCGCTTTGCGCATTAAACGAATCTGAGATGTAAAATGGCTTACGGCTGTGTTAACCCCGGGTTGTGGTAACCGGCAGCCCTCCAGGTCTGTCAGACTCCACGCAGAGCTATCATATATGGCCGGATAGGGAATCAGGAGTTGAAGGGTTCTGCGATATTTCGCCTTTTAGCTATCGTCGGGCTTGCCGCTGTAGTAGCCCTCGCGCAGAATCCCACCCAGAGGGCTCAAGAATTCTTCGCGCAAGGAGTCGAGCGACAACGCAAGGGCGACCTGGCTGGTGCGAGGCAAGCCTATGAGGAGGCGCACCGCCTGGCGCCGCGACGTGTGGATGTGCTTTCCAATTTGGGCCTTGTATTTTCCCAATTGGGGGAACAGGTTCGGGCGATCCAATGCTTTCACGATGCGCTCAAAATAGACCCCAATCAACCGATTGTTCGTTTTAACCTGGGCCTTGCCTACATGCAAACCGGGCGATTTGAGCCTGCGCAGGTTGAGTTTGACCGCGTGGTTAAGGCCCAGCCAACCAATCTCGCCGCCCACCACCTCCGTGGCCTTTGCCTTCTCAAACTCGGCCGTCTGGAGGAGGGAATTGAAGAGCTGGAGCACGTGCGTCACGCCAAGCCTGAAGACTCAGACTTGGCTTGCACACTGGCGTCTGTATACATCAAGCTCAACCAGTTGGAAAAGGCTGAACCGATCGTCCACGACTTGGAGAAGCTGGACTCTGCGGAGGCACATTTCATTGTTGGATCGTATTATCTGGAAAAGCTGGACCACCGGCGCGCGGTTAAGGAACTTACCCGGACTCTGGAGCAGAACCCCAGGTTTCCAGATGCACACGCCCAGCTTGCCTACGCCTATTTCTTTGAATTCAAGTGGGACCTTTCCGTCAAGATGTGTGAAGAGGAACTTGCCATAGACCCTGATGACGACAACGCAGTCAAGCTGCTGGGCTCGCTCTACAGGCAACGGGGACGATTGGACGAAGCAGAAGCCTTGCTCGATAAGGCGGCCCGCCAGAACCCCAACGATTACGAAATCCTGTATCAGATTGGCCTCCTAGACGTCGCAAAGGACGATTATTCCAGGGCAGTTGATGTCCTCGAAAAAGTCACCCAATTGAATCCTGATTTTCCGCCAGCCCACATTACGCTTGTCCGGACTTATGGCAAGTTGAAGCGGTCTGCTGATGCCCAGCGCGAGCAAGCGATTGTGAACCGATTGAATGCCGAGAGGAAGAACCAGCCAACCGTGCGTGACAAAGCTCTCTACGATGCTTTCAAGGTTCCCGAGCAATCACGCTGAGTCGGTTTACGTTCTCGATCCCAATGGGCATCGGGGAAGGCCGCGTCCACTTGAGGACGCTACTTGGAGTTGGTTGGCGCCATAACTTTTCTGCCCAGGGGCTGGGCGACGTACTGGCCAAGCAGCCGAGCCTTGGCAAGTTCTTCTTCCGCACCGGGGTCACCCATTTTGCGCAGCAAAATTCCCAGTCCGTAGTGACCCATCACAAAATCAGGACGCAGGCGAATGGCAGTCCGGAAAGCGGTGACGGCTTTACTGTCTTCCCCCATCCTTGCCAGAACGACACCCTGGTTGTATGCGGCCATGAAAAAGGAAGGGTCGATAGCCAGGGCTTCTTCAAAGGCTGCCAAAGCATCGTTCAGGTTCCCCTCGGCAGCGTCTTTCATGCCCTCGGCATTCAAGGCATTAGCTTTCCCGGTCTGGCTCTTTGCCTGCTCGAGCGCTTCAACTTTTGCGAAATAGGGCTTCGCTTCTTCATTTCTTCCCTGAGACCGGAGGAGCAAGGCGAGACCATAAATTGTCTCGGAATTACCCGGCTGTAAGTGCAGGGCTTCCCGAAATGCCTTCTCAGCCTTCTGGGGGGCATTCTCACGCTGGTAGACCTTCCCAAGTTCAGCGAGCGCCTCGGCAAGCTCTGGACGCAGTTGGAGGGCCTCCTGGAATAGCTTCTCGGCGCCACGCAGGTCCCCCTTCTCAAGATCGATCTTCCCCAGTTCCAGATAAGAAAAGGGGTCATGGGGATTCATGGATAGGGCTATTCGAAATTCTTCGGTGGCGTGGACAAGGTCGTGTTGCTTCGACAAAGCCAATCCAATGCCGTAGTGTGCCGCACTCAGCTTGGGATTTAGTTCCACAGCCTTCCGGAAGGATGTAATAGCCTGGGGAAATTCATTAACGTCCAGTTGAGTCTTGCCTAACAGGATATAGAGATCAGCATTAGCTGGCGCCAGGCGAATAGCCTGGTTTAATTGCTCAGCAGCAGCAGGAGCGTCGCCTTCTTGTGCCATGATTGAGCTCAGGTCGACCCTTGCGTCAATGTCCTCGGGCCTCTGCCGGAGCACTTCCAGGAATTCGTCGATGGCTTCGGGGAAGTGCTCCCTACCGAGCCGGCTCAACGCCACGCCCAATGCGTAATGGGCATCCACAAAGTCCGGATTGCGTTCGACGATCGCCCGGAAGATTTCCGTAGCCTCCCCAATTTTTCCCTGCCGGAGGAGCGCCAACCCGGACTGATACTGATCATCCTCGGTTTGCCCGGAAACCAAGCGGACCGGCAGACCAGGATTGTGCGGAAAGGTAAGGCTTTGTATTTCGAGATTGTGTGTGCCGGGTTGGGGGCTCGAATCTTGATTAACCGGTTTCTCCTGAGTTCCTGACCTTGAGTGCCGAAGCCCGGCTTGCGAGTTTGTCTCGACAATCCGAAGTACTTGATCGGGTTGGAGGTTTTCGAGACGCTGGATCACTCCGCTCGGCCAGTGAATGCTAATCGCCCGGATGCCTGTCTCCTCGCCAAGGCCGAAGGTCACGCGGCGGTCGTTCGCAGAGGCGTAACTTCCGGCAGTGCTTACGGTCCGGTACTGAACTTTACCGTCCCCAGTGGTGAGCCTGATACGCGCCCCGATTGCGTCGCGGTTGCTCCGGGTTCCCTGGAGGAGCAGTTCAATCCAGTGATGCCGGCCTCCACTCTCGTTACGGAGCAGGTGGGCGGGGGACGCGTAATCGGAGACCACAATGTCGATACGGCCATCGTTGAACAGGTCGCCGAAAGTTGCACCTCTGGCGGCCCAGGGATGGCGTAAGGCCTCACCGGCTTCTGCCGTGATGTCCAGGACCTTTCCGTTCTGGTACTTTAACAGCAACGGCTTTTCGAGGTAACGCAGGTTGGGTTGTGTCAACTCGATATTATCCATGACGTGGCTCGTTGCGATGAAGACCTCGTTGTTGCCGTCATTGTCGCAGTCGAAGGCGTGGATTCCCCATCCGCCGAAAGAGCGTGAAAGTTCTGCCAGCCCGGTCGTCACGCTTCGATAGTCAAAGGTTCCGTCGCCATTGTTGTGGAAAAAGGCGAAAAACTCATAGGGCAAAGCGGTGGTAAGGATGTCAGGGAATCCATCGTTTTCAATATCTACGAAGTCTGTTCCCATCCCGGAAAAAGTGCTTCCGTCTTCGGTGTAACCGACCCCCGCCATGGCCGCCACTTCTGTAAAGGTCCCGTCACCATTGTTGCGAAAAAGGAACTGGGGGTAAGCGTCGTTGGCAACATAGATGTCCATACTCCCATCGTTGTTGTAGTCGCCGAAAGAGACCCCCAGCCCATAGCCTTTGCTTTGTCCGATACGGCTGGAGAGGGTCACGTCGGTAAATGTTCCGTCGTGATTGTTATGAAAGAGGTAATTCGATATGGAGGGAAATTCCTTGGGATGACAGTAGGCCCTGCCCCCCGGTATGTTGACACCACATACCTTGGCTCCGGTAGAGAAGTCCCATTCCAGGTAGCGCGTCACAAAGAGGTCGAGATATCCGTCATTGTCATAGTCGAGGAAGCCGGCGCTCATGCTCCAGCCTTCGGTCTTGATGCCGCTCCGCGCTGTCACATCCATGAAGGTTCCGTCACCGTTGTTATGGTAGAGAATGCATTGCCCGAAGTTGGTGACGAAAATGTCAGGGAAGCCGTCGTTATCATAATCACCTACAGCCACGCCCATGCCGTAGCCCCGGCCTTTGACGCCCGCCTTTTCTGTTACGTCGGTAAAGGTCCCGTCGTGGTTATTCCGGAATAGCCTGTTCCAATATTCAGGAGCAGATTTGTCGGGCGGCTGGTCGTCGGGCTGGGGGTTCTTTAAGGCCGCCCCATTGACGAAAAAGACGTCCGGCCACCCATCACCGTCATAATCAAGGATGGCCACTCCTCCACCCATCGTCTCGATCAGATACTTGTTCGGAGTAGGCGAATTGCGATACCGAAAATGCAATCCAGCCGCCGCCTGAACTTCGGCGAACTTCGCCGTCTCAGCTTTGGGTTGGGAAAAAGACGGGGCGGATGCCACGACTGCAACTGCCATGCAACATGCAAGGAGGAATGTGAGCACCCTGACCCTTGTTCTGGGCTGAAATTCCGGGAGGCCCCGCATACGGCTTTTCAGTGTACCATACCAAAGAGGAGTAGCGGACGGTCAGCGCGAAGGGGTGTTCCGCACGGCTCCGCGCTGGGATGTGAAACCAGCCTGCCCTCCGCATAAGGAATGCTATGGGCCATTTCTTCGCGCGGAAAAAACCTCATCAGCGGCACGATCGAACTCGATTCCGCATTGTCCTCACCTCTGCCGTTGTGTTTCTGGCGTTGACGCTGCCCCCCGATTCGGTAGGTGCAGCAACCTCCTTCGGACAAGCGGGTGCGAGTCCAGGCAGTGCTGATAAAGAACTCAGTGAGATCGACACTCTCATCGATACAAATCACCTACAAGAAGCACAGGAACTATTACAGAAGGAAATCCACGCACGGGGTGAAAGCTACGAGATACTGTTCCGCGAGGCTAAGCTCTTTTTCCGGGAAAAAAAATACCGCGATTCGCTGTCAGTTCTCAGGCGCTGCCTGGCACTGACCCAGGAAGACCCCGAGGCCTACAAACTGGTGGCTTCCAACGCCATTCTGATAGGCAGAATGGATATTGCCGAGACGGCCTTGAACACCGCAGCCAAGTTGGCGCCCGACGACTTTCTGGTGTTCTTCAATCTCGGTGCTCTTTATTACACTGACAGCCGATTTTCGCAGGCCCAGCCCCCACTGGAGAAATCCCTAAAGCTCAATCCCGACTACGTTCCCGCGCGGCTCTTTCTCGGGTTAACTTTGGAAGAACTTGGCCAGGAGCGGGAGGCAATCGAGTGTTACCATCTCGCGATTAAAACCGCGGAGACTTCGGGATTCAAAGGAGAGCAGCCATATCTCTACCTGGGAAGACTCCTGTATCGCGAGAATCGAATGGACGAAAGCCTCCCCTATCTTCAGAAGGCCGTGAAAGCCAACCCACAATCTTGCGAGGCCCTCTGCCTGCTGGCGAGAGTGCACATGTACCGGTCGCGTGATGCGGAGGCAATGGAGGCCCTTAACCAATGCCTCCGGGCCGACCCACAATATCCCGAGTCCCACTACCTGCTGAGTCGTATCTATGTAAAGCAGGGGAAGACCGACGATGCCGCAAAAGAGCTTTCCATGTTTCAACAACTAAAGAGAGTTGAGCGCAACGAGAAAGATCCCCGTAAGAACCAGCGTGCGATGCCGTAAGATTAACTCTTGCCGTCTCTGTACCTCCGACGTGCACAGTTCTCTACTCCGTTCATTCTTCTAAAGGACCCAAGCTGCACAAGCGGTAGGCAGTCGCCCCAGCCATGCTCTTTCTTGCGAGGGGTTGTTTACTTCAAGTCGTAGTTCAGCCTGGGCACAACACCACAAACATCCCGCTTGAGAAGACCCGAAGCGTAAGGGTTAGCCCAATGTGGTCCTGAAGTTTGTCGTAATAGAACGGGGGATGTATGGCTGCCTGCTAAGCACTTTGGCATCGCGCCGTCTAATCATGCTCGGTTTTTCTGCTGGTCGCAACGCAACCCTCTGGAATGATTTTATTCGGCCCCGATATTCCCTACGCCGTCCGAGGTTGTGTGCAGTGAATCCTCTTACTGTTTACTTGGTACCAAAAACTTCGGTCTGGTCATGCTAGAACTTGTTCTTATGGCGCCGAGCTAACAACGAGGGAACTTACCTTAGGAGGACCGGTCACGTCCACTTTTCCAGACGGAATTTTCTCGTCAGAACTGAGGAACTCGAGACAAGATCGAAATCACATGATCCCGTAGTTTAAATATTTTAGGTTGGTGGACCTGGAGGGGTTCGAACCCTCGACCTCATGACTGCCAGTCATGCGCGCTCCCAACTGCGCCACAGGCCCAGTTTGGCTCGGAAATATGAGTCCTTTTCCTTGTAGCATGCGCGGAGCGAAGGTGTCAACGAATTGAACCCGTCCATCGGATAGATGACAATTGGCCCACCTATTCAGATTGAGAATTGGCCGGGTGCGCCGTCCGGAGTGAATTAGAGAATAATCCGGCGACGACAAAGGGTGCTCCGAGCAAGTTCCCATGCCGGGCGCCCACGGACCTACCGACGGCGCTGTTACAGATTTTCCTCTTCCTGGAGGCGGTGGAATAAGGCAACCGAGACACAGGACACATTCCCCCTGGGCCGCTCTTGGACCAAGAAACCGTAGATGTACAACCAAGGGAAAAAGTGCTAGAGTACTCCCCCGGGTAGTCACAGAGAACATCACCGGGTCGCCCTGCCGGCATGCCGCAGTGGAGCCGCCTTTATGGCGCACAACGATAACCTCACAACTTATGCCGCGCTTGGGTTTGGCTTTGGTCTTTACACCTTCTACAAAGGATTCCGCCGGTATCGAAATTACCTGCTGATCGCAGACACACCCGAGATCCCCATCCGGAGTGTCTCCATGGGCTTTGTGCAGGTGTATGGAAAGGCTCAGGGGGAAAAGACAATTCCATCTCCCGTCAGCCACACTCCATGCTTTGCTTACAAGGTTGTTATTGAGCGCTGGAAGACCAATTCCGATGGCCGTGGGGGCCACTGGAGTCATCATCGGACCGACCTCGACGGCGTGGGCTTTTACCTTACCGACACAACCGGAAAGGTGCTGATTGACGCGCAAGGAGCCGAATTCGATCTGCCCCGATCCGCTCGCTGCGAAGCAGGGTCTGGGAGAATCGGTGGCACGGGGGTTGCAGCCACCCAGGAGGAACTGCTGCAATATGTTACGCAGGCGGACGCCCACTGGACCGGAGGATTGTTCGAACACGGATTGAAGGCCGTGGGGCCGATGCAGGACTCCAGAAAGGAGCAAACGCGCCAGGGGTTGATGGAAGTATTCCAGCATGCCCCGGGCTCTCCGGAGTTCCTGACCGGGATGATGACCATGATGGCGCCCAGGATCAAACGCCAACTGGAATCGATGGGCCCGCAGTCCGACCCCAACCATGAAACGGCACGGCAAAACGCCCTGCAGGCGCTGCAACATCCTCCCGGCAGTCCGGAATTCATGGAAGGCCTGCGACGCGCCGAACAAATGGCAGTCAAGCCGGGCGAAACCAATCCCTTCGACGCCCTCACAAGAACGTTGGGCGGCGCCAGAGGACCGGCTTCCGGCCTGTTCAACGCCGCGAGCGGCCGGTATCGGTTCACGGAATATTTGATCGTCCCTGACAGCAGCTATGACATCAGCGGCACTTGCGTGGAAAATCCACACCCGAAGGACGCGAACGACCACAACATGATCGTCAGGGGCACACACGAAAAGGAGTTTCTGATCTCGTCCAAGACGGAAAAGCAGTTGGAAAGCAGCTTGAGGTGGCGCGCCTTTCTGATGGTCCTTGGCGGCGCGATCCTGTCGGTCGTCTGCATGGCCGTTTTGCTAGGCAAACTCGGGCTGCTGTGAAAGCCACGGTTCTACGTGGGCAACTATTCCTCGCCGATCCGTTGAAACTCTTCGCGACCCGGTGCGTTTGATGGTATAATATTTTGACGCTTAACACCACGGTTGTGTGGTGCGATTGCTCCGATTGATTGCGTATCTGATCTGAGAAGTCCCGCCTTGAGTTTCCTCCGTATGTTTTTAGCGTAAATCAATGTGCTCTGGCCTGGCCAGTTTGCGCGTACGCAGGTTCAATTTGCGCGCAGCGGCCGTTGATGCCAGAAAGAGAGAAGATTAGACTCGTGCAGAATTTTGCAGAACTACAGATTTCAAACTACACAAAGGACCGTTTGTCTCGGGCTGG
>DATLWV010000331.1:0-30860 GCA_035576145.1 Terriglobia bacterium | reverse complement strand
GGCTGCGCGCGAACGGCCAGGCTACACGGATGAACAGATAAGGCAGAAGGTTCCGCTCGAGATCGTTGACCAGAACCGCGTCGGAAGCAATCCCGGCGAACTGGCGGAGCAATACCACAGTTTCATCTTCGGAAAAATGATGCAAGAACAGATTGCACATGACCACATCAAAACTCTTTTCAGCAAAAGGAAGATGTGCGACATCGGCGGCTACGCGAGACAACATCCTCGGGGAATGGTTACCGTTACGCAGGTGGCTGAGGCGACGGTCGAGCGCCACAAACTCCACGCTCCGGTTGCGGCTCGCCAGCTCGGATTGCAGGTGCGCCGCCAGGCGCGAATCGCCGGCTCCCACGTCAAGAATGCGCGCATGCCGGGAACCCCGTCGGCTAAAATAGCGGTCCAGCAGACGCAAGCAACCCGATACACCTCCCAACCAGTGGTTAATTCTCCACAAGTCGTCAAAACTCTTCCGAATGTCCTCGGATGTGCCGAGATCATCATCAAGCCACTCTTGTGACGGAACGCGATGCACGGGTGATATCCTTCTCTACACGGTCCGCGAGACGACCAGCGCAGAGTTTTTCGATCCGAACGCAATGCAATTGCAAATGGCGTGTTCAATTTCAATTTCACGAAAGTGGTGCGGCACATAGTCAAGATCGCAGTCCGGGTCAGGTACATCGACATTGAGCGTGGGGGCCACTCGCCCGTCGCGCATGGCCAGCAGCGTTGCTGCCAACCCCGCCGCTCCCGAAGCTCCCTGCGGATGTCCAATCATGGACTTCAGTGCGGAAGCGGGCACGCGGTAAGCCCGGTCTCCCAGAACCACCTTGAGCGCTCGGGTCTCAATGCGGTCATTGAGAACCGTGGAAGTGCCGTGGAGATTAACGTAGTCCACCTGGTTCGGGCCGATTCTTGCCTGCTCCATTGCCAGGCGCATGGCGCGCGCCGGCTCTTCACCGTTCTCTTCCAGGCGCACGCGGTGAAAAGCTTCGCAGGTTGAACCATAACCCGAAATTTCGCCGTAAATATGTGCGCCTCGTTCCAGCGCGTGCTCGTAGCTTTCCAGAACAAACATCCAGGCGCCCTCGCCCAGCACAAAGCCGTCCCGGTCAGCCGAAAACGGACGCGAGCCTCGCTCCGGCTGATTGTTCCATGAGGAGGTGAGGATGCGCATCAAACTGAAACCTTTCATGATTAAAGGAGCCAATGGAGCATCCGCCCCGCCGCATACGACCACATCCGCCATGCCGCACCGGATGTTTTGGGCCGCATACCCGATTGCATCGCTTGACGAAGTACATCCAGTTGAGATGAGGTGGCTGAAGCCCCGAAAGCCGAAATGCATGGAGATTTCACTGGCAAGCGTACCGATAGTCGCCGAAGGAATCGTATAGACACTGCATTGACGCGCCTGCCCGGAATAGTAGAGCTCATATTGGTGCTCCACAAATTCCTGGCCACCGCCACCCGAACCCAGAAGCACGGCGACGCGCCGTTTACCTTCCAGCGTCATCTGTGACGGGTCGAGTCCGGCATCTGAGAGGGCTTCACTTGTGGCTGCAATCGCCAGCGGTACGACGCGGCTGACGTTGGCAGTGTCTTTTTCGCTGATATAGCGAGTGGGTTCAAAGTCAACAACTTCACCCGCGATCTGTACTGAAAGTGATGAGGGATCAAAGCGCTGGATGCGGCGGACACCACTCTTGCCCTGCCAGGTTGCCGTCCAGAAGGCCTCGCGGCCCAGGCCGTTTGGACTCATCGCGCCAATGCCTGTCACCACAACACGGCGACTCAAATTTCCCTCCAGATCATCCGGCGCGAATAAATTGCGCAGGATGTTGGGATAACAACAGGAGAGGACAGGGGTCCGACGAAGGATATTCTGAAGAGGTCAATACGGCGGGATAATCCACACCAGAGATTCGTGTATTCAGGGAATGCGCTCGAGGACAACGTTGTAGGTGACCTCAAAATCATTCTTTACCTTGATTGCCCCAAATGCCGTGCTAAAAGGTTGGATGTTAAAATCGGTCAATTTGAACATCTTTTTTCCCCGAATATGCAATTTGTCGCCAATCTCTTTACAATCCAGTGAAAATTGCACCTTTCGGGTTACGCCGTGAAGTTCAACTTCAGCCAGAAGGTGCCAGGCCGTGTCCTGGTCAGTGGGATCAAATGAGACTGAGTGGAGTTTGATCGAAGGAAAATTGTGCACGTCAAGCTGCGTGGGTCCGAGCATGGTGTCCTCCACCTCCTTACGCTCGGAAGGTTCTCCCCACGGATCGACCACTTTAAGAGACCCAGCGTCACCTGACAATTCAGCGTTCCAGCCATCGAGCTCCGACAGGTGCGCCATTCCGGAGAAGCGAGTCAGGGCAATCAGGTGATTATCTCCGAGAGCACTCAGAAAACCGCCCTTGAACAGGTGAATTTCAATCCGGCTTTCCTTGGAATTCACCCGGTAGGCACCTGAAACCTGCGCAGAAAGCAGTTCCGAGCCTGCCAGAAGCAGGGCGAGAACCAGCAGACACCTGAGACAACCTCCTCGGACAGCAAAGGCGTCTGGGGGGGAATAGTACTTGTCTTGAGTAAGGGCGGCAACAGTCCGCACTTGCGTGCTGTGGGAACCCAGGAAGAAATGGAACCCGACGCGATGGTTTTTCAATCGATCAATCACTCCTCGAAGAGCAACGCCCCGGCCCAAAATGCCCCATCAATGTTAATGGCAAGGGAAAACCAAATCAACAGGAAGAATCAGGAAGCGCGGGGCCTCAATCCGGGCCTCATACGGGCCACTGGAACGAGCGCAAAAGCGTTGCAACCGAAGGTTTTTCCCCATACAGGAATGCCCGGCCGGCGATTCCTGGAACGAGCGGAAACCTGAATATCAATTCAATACGGCTGCGCGTCTGGCCTTCCCGGTCGCCTCCCGGCAGCCTCTTGACATAGTCGCTGAGTTCGCCCCGCCATTTCGCATTGTAGGATTCGAGCACGACTGCAGGTGAAGGCCCCTTCATCGCCTCGTGGATCAGGCCGACAGCAACCTCTGCACTCACCATGGCCGGATAAATTCCTTCACCCGTCGACCCGGAAACAAAGCCGGCCGCATCGCCAACCAACATTACACGGCCGCGCACCAGGCTGGGAATGCGGTAAACGCCTCCAACCGGGTCGAGGTCAAAATAGATTTTTTCGTCCGGCACATCTTGTGGAAGCTGGTTCCTGGCGCGCAGCGCCTTGACGAAGTCGCGAAAAAGCGGGCGTATGGAGCGGCCGTCCTTCAAGAGGGCGCCAATACCGATGCAGACGTGCCGCCGTTTGGGGAAGACCCACCCATAGCCTTGAATGCCGTTGTATTCCAGGAATACCCGGAATGGAAACCGCTCGCCATAAAACGCGCGGATGTGCTCGGGCGGAAAAGGAACATCGGTGTTCGCGCACAGCACGTAGTCGCCGGGAGACCACCCCTTGCGCAAGCCTGCCATCACCGCCGCCCGACTGGAGGCGCCATCGGCCCCGATCAGTACGCGTCCCTTAATTTCCCGGCCATCCTCAAGCCGGACGCGGATCCCGTCTCGCTCTTCCATCAAATCGGCAACGGCACTTCCGCCCAGAAACTGCGTACCCGCCTCCATCGCGATCCGGCGCAGACCGTCGTCAAATTTCGACCGCAATGACAGATAGCCGGATGGACGGCTCTCCAGATAGCGAGCTTCCCTCTCAATCGCCCGGTCATAGAACGCCACCCCGTAAAAAGGATTCTCAACCAGATCTGAAAGGGAATTCCTAAGATAAGGGAATCTCTCAAACGCCAGGCGATTGATCCAGCTTGCGCAGGTCTTGTGACGAGGAAAATTTGAGCGGTCAACGAGAAGCACGGAGTAGCCGCGATCCGCCAGCAACTTAGCCGCTGTGGACCCCCCCGGGCCCGCGCCAACCACAATCACATCTGCATGATCACCCATTGTAACCAACTGGCGCGCTCGCTCGAGAATACGCACGGAGAAATCTGTCGAGGAGCCCGCCCCCCAAGAACGAGTGGGATTTCGCATAGGCGCAATTCAAGGCCGTTTTCATCGACCTGCGGTGCCCGGGCCACAACTCAGTTGACGGGTAATGCGTTTTCGCTGCCTTTGGGAGCCCGAATTAGAATCAGGACAATCGCCGTGGCCAGGAGCGGAACCGTGCCAGCAGCTACAAAAGCGGGGAAATATGAGAACTTATCAACGATATACCCAATAAAAAGCGTAAATGCTGTGCTGACCAGCCCCGCACCCAGCCCGCTGAGTCCGGTTACGGAAGCGACAACGTCCTGCGGGAACAGGTCTGAGGGAAATGTCAGTCCCATCGTGGACCAGCTTGCGTAACCCCACGTCGCCAGGCTGATCAGCAACAGCGCCACCGTCGCACTATGTGTCATGGCGGCGGGAATGCCTGCGATTATGGGAATCGAACTGAGAATACAGACCAGCTTCCGCGAGCGAATGACAGGCATTCCCCGCTTGATGAAGAAACCTGTCGCGAAGCCCCCGGTGAAGTTTCCAAGGTCGGCGGCAAGAAAAGGAATCCAGGCGAATGCCCCAATCTCTTTCAGGCTGAAGCCGTGGGCCTCGCTGAGGTAGGCCGGGAGCCAGAAAACGTAGAACCACCAGATGGGATCGGTCAGCGAGCGCCCCAGAACAATGCCCCAGACGTTCCTTTCCTTCAGCAGGACCAGCCAGCGTTTCGCGCCCTTAAGGGCCGATGCCACCGGGGTACCACGGCGCTCCTGAATAATCTTCCGCTCCTCCTCACTTAACCGGGGATGAGCGTGAAAAGGATGGTAAAAATACAGCCACGGAATGAGCCAGATGAACCCCAGAAGACCTGCAGCCACAAACGAGTAACGCCATCCGAACTGATAGGCGATGAAGGCAACGAAAGGCGGCGCAATGACGGCGCCCACGCTCGACCCGCTGTCAAAGATGGCCACGGCAAGCCCGCGCTCATCCGCCGGGAACCACTCCGCCACGGTCTTGCTGGCTCCGGGCCAGTTGAAGCCCTCGCCGATTCCCAGCATAAAGCGAAAGATGGCAAGTGAAAAAATGGAATTCGCCAGCGAATGCAACATGCTGGAAAGAGACCACCAGATCATGGCCAGAGTCAGCCCGCGCCGCGTACCGATGATGTCAATGATGACACCGCCGATCAGCCACATCCCCGCGTAAGCAACCTGGAAGGCCGACACGACGTAGGAGTAGTCCTCGTGCGTCATGTGAAACTGCTGCATAATGACGGGGGCGAGGACGGACAGGGTCTGCCGGTTGATGTAATTAATGACTGTGGAGCAGAAAAGCGTCCAGACGATAAACCATCGCAGACGCTTAATCGGTTTGGGATTCATGACGTCTCACATGCGCTTCAGACTGCAAGCGAATCAGTTTTCGTCACCGGGGCCGCTATTGCGGCAGTTCAGTGGACGAGGCCGGGTCCAGATACACCGTGGTGTTGGGATGGTTCCTCATAATCGTTGCCGGGCAACGAGTTGAAATCCCTTCAGTCAGCGTCCGATGGACAATGTGCGCCTTCCGCTCCCCAGGGACCGAAGCGATCAGCCGGGGCACACGAAGCAGAGTTGGGATGGTCAACGTGATCGCGCGCGTGGGTACCGCCGCGAGATTTGGAAACCACCCTTCGTTCACCTGCTGCTGGCGGCATTCCATGTCAAGTGAAACGATCTTGATGTCGAGCGGATCTTCGAAGTCCGCCTCGGCGGGATCATTGAACGCCAGGTGCCCATTTTCACCGATTCCCAGCAGACACAGTTGCGGATTGAGTTCCCGCAGCATGTCCGCGTATTTCCGGCAGGTCTCTTCCGGATTGCCGCTGGTGCCGTCAACACCATAAAAATGGCGCATCTTCACCTTGCTGGTCAGCCGCTCGCGGAGATAGCGGCGGAATGACGCCGGATGGTCGTCAGGAATGCCCAGGTATTCGTCCATATGAAAACCCACAACTTTGTCCCACGGCAGGCCGGGTATGGACGTCAAGGCCTCGAGGGTCGCCATCTGTGAAGCTCCGGTAGCGAAGATCACTGCGACCGTATCATTCCGGGCCGCCAGTGCTCGCAGGCTCTCAGCTGCGGACTCGGCTGCTGCCCTGCCCATCGACTCGGTGCTTTCGTATGATTCGACCTTCAGACTATCAACTTGAAGAGACCGGATGATGCTCGTGTTCATTGCATTGACTCCTTGCTCATTATTGTAGAATTGTGCGGCCACGACACGGCTCAGCCTCTGGCTGTAAATAAACCTGTATGACCAAATCCAGCAGATGGATCTTTTCTGCCGGTCACTTCGCAGCCATAGCTTCCTTTTGTTGTTGGAGAATTTGCCACAACGTGCCACTAAAGATGTTCGCCTGGGCCTGCTTCGATACGCCGCAGGCGTCCAGCATCTCATGGTAGCGTTTCAGCTCGCGGTCAAACTCCGGCAGGTCGCCCCCGAACACATCGGAGCCGAAAACCAGTCTTTCAAAAGCGCTATGCTCAGATTTTGGCGTGTGAGGACTCACCACGCCTGACCACCAGAAAATGGATTTAAAAAAGGTGTAATCGTTCTGCTTCTTGATTAGAGACGACCCGGTAAGATCGAAGTAAAGGTTTGGGTTCCAACGGGCGATTTCCGCGGCCCAGGCGTAATCGGGATTGCCCAGGTGCGCGCCGACTATGGTGAGTTTCGGAAACATTCTGGCTATCAGGTCCAGGCGAACGGCCTGCATCCGGGCGACACTGACGTCGGTAGGAACGTTGGGATGTTCACGGTTCACGATTCCGGTGTGGAACAGCGCAATCATGTGGTACTTTTCCGCGCGCTTGTAAATAGGAAAGTAAATCGGGTCGTCATAATTGTGACGGACATACTCCAATTCACCGATGCCGCGAAATCCGGCTTCCTGGGCCAGGTCGATGTCCTCGAGTGCATGGGCGCTGTCCATGTCGATTTCAGCGAAGCCCACAAGTCGGTCGGGATGTGCGTGGATGAAGGGTACGGCTGTTTCCATATCGGCCGGAGGAACGAGCAGGAACGCCATCCCATCCACCGATTCCAGCTTGTCCAGCAGCTTCTGCAAAAAAGCCGGGTCACCATTATAGTGAACGTGCCCGTCAATTATTTTGGGCTGGGCAGACTGCGCCATAATCGGACCGCTAACAAAAACGCACGCCAACATAACAAAAAGCACCTTAACCTTCTTCATATTCCCTCCTGGACATTCTCACAATTCGGTTGGCGCACGGCCTGGCTCCCGCGTCAGGCAAACTCCAAACCGGGACCAGCCGAGCGGCAGCATCCTGTTAAGTGACGACGCCCCACAACACTTGTCCGTCACCCGATGGCAGGCAATTTCATCCTGAGGCACTGGTGAAACCTGGCTAGAGGCATTTTACCACTCGATCAGGCAGTGGCAAGATTTAGCCTTTCGTCTCAAACCTCTTCGGGAACAGTAAATGGCGCGCGATAACCCCGTCCGCCGTCCCGCACCAGTTCCGCCGCTTCCTCGTCCCCAACAACCTCCTGCGTCTCCGGATTGAAGTTCACCGTGCGCTTGAGGCGATATGAGGTGTTCGCCAGGTGCACCAGCGCGCATGACATGTGCCCCTCCTCGATGGGGGCATTTAAGTCTTCTTTCTTGCGGCTGATGACACAATCGACGAAATTCTGGAAGTGGACGACCTCATCATCCTCGTACCGGCCACGCGGACCGGGCCTCTGTTCCTTACCCAGCCAGGTCCCGTAATTTTCGGGTTCATCGCCGTCGGCGAGCGCGATGTAACCTTTCGAGCCATAGAACAGGTTGCCAATCGCATTGTGAGTACCGGCCAGCGGACCCAGCTTGGGTTGGTCGCCCGCGGCGGCCGGCCGGTTCCCCGCTCCCACCACCGACTCGCCGTTGGTGATCCAATGCCGGACCTCGAATTCCAGCATTCGAGTCTTTCCGTCGGGCATGTCGTACTCGAAGGCGCAGTTCAGCGTGTTGGGAGTTTCCTGGTCATCATCAAACATGAAGTGGCCGCCCACGGCGGTCGCACGGTTGGGAAGCCCGAGCCCAAGGCCCCAGCGCGCCACATCCACCTGATGGACACCCTGGTTTCCCAGGTCGCCGTTTCCGTAATACCAGAACCAGTGCCAGTTGTAGTGGAAGCGATTGTGGGTAAAGGCATGCTCCGGGGCAGGTCCAGTCCACAGGTCATAGTGTACTCCGGCGGGAACCGGCGCGACGGGAGTGCGCCCGATCGTGTCCCGCCACTTGTAGCACAGACCACGGCTCAGATAAATATCTCCTATCTCTCCGTTGCGGACCCGTTGGATCGCTTCCCTTGCGGTCTTGCTTGATCGTGACTGCGTGCCGTGCTGGACGATCCTGTTGTACCTGTTGGCTGCCTCCACCAGTTGCCGGCCTTCCCAGAGGTTGTGTGAACACGGCTTCTCAACATAAACATCTTTGCCAGCCTGGCATCCCCAGATGGCCATCAGCGAATGCCAGTGGTTCGGCGTGGCAATGGATATGGCATCGATCGATTTATCCTCAAGCAGCTTCCGCACGTCGTAGTAAGTCTTCGGCCTGGGGATTCCCCTTTTTTCCATTTCTGACACGCGCTGGCCAATGACGTTCTCATCAATGTCGCAGATTGCGGCAATCTCCGCATTGCGGATCTTGGCATAGTTTTGAACGTGGTCGAAACCCCGACCATGGACGCCGCAGACCGCCACGCGGACACGGTCGTTTGCGCCAAAGACCTTCTCCGGGCGAGTCAAAAAGCTGACGCTCGAGAGAGCGGCCAGCCCTGCCGAAGCTCCCACGCCTTTCTTCAGAAAGTCGCGGCGGCTCACTTCCGGTTTCTTATTTTCTTCTGACATAGCATCCCCTTTCCTCTCATCAGTCCAAGGATGAAACGTTCCACTACCCTCACTGCTCCTGCTCGGCATACTTCCGGTAAGCCCCTGTTACGTCGGACTGTTTGTAGTCGCCGTGGTGAATCAAAACGCGATAGCGGAAAAGCAATGACTTGCCCTCGTGCAACGTCCAACTGCCATCTTGCAACGGGTCGCGGGTGAAGAAGCTGAGTCCAAACGGGTTGGCTGCAAAGAGGCCGTAGCCGCGGGCGTGCCAGTAGGTGGGATGGCGGAAGCTTCGAGGGCTGTCAAAGATGGCGATTCCGAGATTTTCACCATTCACGGTGCCATCGTAGTTCACCCAGTTTGCGCGCGTCCCCCAGATGCCCTTCTCGCCCTCCGCGCCCTTCGAGTCGATCATGTGCGCCGGAGGCGAATTCAATTCCGGCGCCAGGCGGATGCCAAATGTCCCTTCCTTGGTATCGCCAAACACCACAGGGTTCTTGCCTGCATGGACTACAAACTGGCAGTCAATGGTTCGGGTGTCTCCCTCGCCACGAAATGTAAAAGTCTGGGTCTCAGTTGCGATCACGCGCTTGTTGGGCGAAATCAGGTCAAATTCAGCCTGGATTGTCCCGGATTCGGGGCCGCCACGCAATTCGCTAATCTTGCGGAATACCATTCGCCCGTAGGCATGGCCCTCCCCGCCCCGTCCATAAAATTTGTTAAAGGCTTCCTCGCTCCAGAAGTCCAGCCCATTGACGTCCCCATGATCAAAGTAGAGCGGCCGCTGATGAGGCTCCAATGAATGGTCATGAAGATTGGCCTCCGGAATCGTGTTTCCGATCGGGTAGCTCCGCGTGACAATGGTCCCTTGCGCGCTGCGCAGAGGCTGCAGATACGGTTTGGCAATTTCAGGATTGAAGTAATAAGTCGTGAAAGGCTTGCCGCCGATCGTCACGTGGATCTCGAAACCTTCCCGTTGAAACTGCACAGGCTCTGCGGCCCCCTTTGTAGAAGGGGAAAAACAACACAAAGCGCCCGCAAGTGCGAGCAGAATAAATGCGGTCTTATGGGTCATAACTTTTTCGAACCTCCGGGTAGCTGAGATTTCAAGCCTCCGGCATGCTGATCTTCGCTGGACAGATTGCCGTGCGTCCTGGCAGGAAGCCCGGATCCTCCGAGCATCCCATTCAAGTGTTCCCATCAAAGAGGAATGCATGCCGCGACGGGATGATATCACGGGATCTGATAAAGATCACGATTCTGAACGCCGGAGGCGCTGAAAGACCAACCTCATCTAATGTGACAACGTAAGCCGTTTGTTTACCAGCTTTGTCAGTAATGGTCAAGGCGAATTTCCAGACATTTTCAGAAAAACATCATCCGTTGTTGGTATTTGCAGGCACAGTTCGCTGAGAAGTTCCTTAATTATGTATACAATAGAGCTCTGCGCCGATCGTCATGCCTTAGAGCAAGTTTCCGGCAAGATTGCACTGTTTTCGAAAACCCATGCAAATTGGCAAATTTTCTGGTAACTTCTTTCATACAAATTTGTATCAATAACCTTGGCACAGCCGGTGGGGCCCCAGCGATAAAAAGGATCGATGAAAGGATTAATATTATGGCAGGGAAACTCAGGGTTCAGGAACTTGCCACCAGGGCGAATGTAAGCGTTGCAACCGTTTCGCGCATCCTGAACGGCTCGGCACGCGTCAGCCAGGAGCTTCAGGACAGAGTAAGGAAAGCGGCAGCCGAAATTGGAATCAACCTCCAGGATACAACGCGCTCCAGGACCGTCGCTTTCGTTCTTGGCAATCGCCACATGCTGCACATGTTCCATTCCAGAGTCCTGGCCGGGGCGCAGGACTACTGCACCGCCCATGGATGGGACGCGATTTTCCTCTCCTACAACTACCAGCCCAGTGTTCCCTGGAAAGAATTACGTTTTCCGCAGGTATTGCGGAGGCGCGACATTATTCGGGCTGCCATTCTCGGCGGAACACACTCAGAAAACCTCCTGATCGCTCTGGGGCATCGTGGGATCCCTTTTGCGGCGTTGGGCAACAATCTTCTGTTGGACGAAACCGACCATGTTGATTATGACGTCGTCTACTCAAACGACCTACAGAGCGCGTATGAATTGACCCGCTATCTGCAAAGCCTGAACCACCGGAACATCTGGTTTGTGGGTAACACAAAGCTTCCCTGGTTCGCCCGTTGCTACAGCGGGTATAACCGGGCCATGAAAGACGCCGGAATGCTGCCGCGCTTGAGCGAGTTTTACTCACATGACGAGGAAGAAGTGGGCTACCTTGCAGCCAAATCAATCCTGGGAGGCGGTCAGGCAGTTACCGCCATTTTTGCCGGTACGGATCCAGCAGCACGAGGGGTATACCGTGCCGCCCGGGAGGCGGGGAAACATATCCCCAATGATTTAAGCGTGGTCGCCTGCAACGACACCTACGGAGCGCTGCTGAGCCCGCCACTCACAACCATTCGTGAATTCCCAGAACTCCTGGGAAGCCAACTTGTGGAACTGGTCCTCAGCCGGATCGCGGAACCGGACCTTCCGCCACGGCAGGTGACGATTCCCACTGAGATTATCAAGCGTGAATCCTGCGCTTCCCTTTCAACCGTACCCATGCATGCGGTATCAAAAAATTGACGGGTTGCTGAGAAATACATCCGTCATTCTGCGGGCAGCGAAGCACCTGCTGAATCATCGCGAAAGCCAACCAGGCAGATTCGTCCCTCGCGCCGCTGGACCGGCGTGGAGCCGTGCGGGGAAGTTCCAGTCACGCCCCCCAGGTGGAAAATCCTGATTGGCCACGAAAAGGAGGTTATACATTGAAAAGATCGGCTATCGCATTTTTATTAATGATTCTCAGCGCCGGCATTTCCGCGGCTGCAACACACCAGACCGTATTGCTTTGGCCCAACGGGGCGCCCGGCGCGCAAGGTAATCGGGCTGAGGACACCCCGACCCTCACTATTTATCTGCCCGATTCTGGTAAAGCAGTCCGGACCGGCGTGGTGGTATGCCCGGGCGGGGGATACGTCGAGTTAGCCATGAAGAAAGAAGGGACCGATATCGCTGAGTGGCTCAACTCCCTCGGCGTCGCCGCGTTCGTTCTGAAGTACCGGCTGGGGCCACGTTATCGTCACCCGATCGAAATGTGGGACGGCCAGCGGGCCATGCGGTACGTCCGTTACCACGCCAAAGAATACGGCATTGCACCAGACCGCATTGGCATCTGGGGATTTTCCGCCGGTGGCCATCTGGCTTCAACCGTCGGCACACACTTCGATAATGGCAAAGCCCAGGCGGCTGATCAGATTGATCGCGTGAGCTGCCGGCCTGATTTTATGGTGCTCTCCTATCCGGTGATTTCGTTTGTCACGTCATACGTCCACAAAGGATCGATGCGCGCCTTGCTTGGTGAGAATCCGGACCCTAAGTTGCAGCGCTTGCTTTCCAACGAGCTCCAAGTGACTTCGGACACTCCACCCACATTTCTATTCTCCACAAATGATGACACCGGCGTCCCCTGCGAGAACAGCGTGCTGTTTTTCCTGGCACTTCGCAAAAGCCACGTTCCGGCAGAGATGCACATCTTCGAACCGGGCCCGCATGGCGTGGGTCTCGCGCCGACCCATGCGGCGCTTTCCATCTGGCCCACCCTGCTTGCCAACTGGTTCCGGACCCGCGGTCTGCTGAAATGAAAACTCTCGGCGCCTTGTGCACGGCGATTCAGGTTACGCGGCGGTGATCAGTCCCGAAGCGTTCCCAAGCAGATCCTGCACGTCCTTGTCGCTCAACTGGGTGAAGTCTTCGTACCATTCTCCGATAGCGAAGAAGTCTTCCGCCTCGATAGCGCACACAACCTCATCGGCTACTCTTCGCAACATCGCGCAGGTGGCGCGCGAGGCAACGGGAGCCGCAATCACAATGCGCGCCGGTTTAAGTTTGCGAAGGGCGGCCACGCCCGCTCTCATCGTTGACCCGGTGGCAATTCCGTCATCCACTAGAATCACTTTCCTGCCGGCTATCGGAAGTGGAACGCGGCTTCCGCGATAAGCCTGCTCGCGCCTTTCGAGTTCAATTTCCTCCCCCGCGGCGACCTTTGCGATTTCCTCCCGGGAGATAGCGAGCGACTGGACCGTTTCTTCTTCCAGAACGCGGACTCCCCCCGTTGCAACCGCGCCCATGGCCAGTTCCGGATTCCACGGAACTCCAAGTTTGCGCACCACGAAAACATCCACCGGCGCGTGCAACGCCCTGGCGATTTCAGCCGCAACGGGGACTCCTCCACGCGGCAGCGCAAGAACCAGAACATCGGGCTGGCCGCAGTAGGCTGAAAGTTTGGAAGCAAGCTTCCTTCCAGCTTCTGTGCGATTCTGGAACATAATAAACCTCCTGCTCCGTTTGTAAAACCTGGCCGTTTATGGGGTCATTTACCGAACTCCGCGGGCGACCATCAGGCGGCCGCCCGTGACCCGCTCGCTTCCGGCGGCGTCTGGTGCCGAACCAGCTTGACAGTACTGGCCTGGGGCCCCTGGTCCCCTTTTTCTTCAACGAAGCTGACCGCCACTCCGGCAGCCAGCCGGTCAAAGGCATTGTTGAGAACACTGTTCCTGTGGAAATAGATCTGGCGCCCATCTGCTGTCTCTAGAAAGCCGTATCCTTCTTGGGGAAACAGTCTGGCAACTCGTCCCATTGGGGGTGCTTTGTGGGTCTTCACTTCGCGGCGACGGCGCCGGGAATAATCCTGCAGCCGCCGCTGCATGGCGCCAAAGGCATCATTGATTGCCTGGCGCAGGTCCTTATGTGGCACCTTGACTTCCAGGCTCTTGGTAGGCTTCATTTCGAGGCGTCCGGGCTTCGCCCGAAGATTGGGCTGCCGCTTCACAACCATTTCCCCACCGGGCGCAGTCAGGTCAACCCTCACGTGGTAAAGATTTCCTGCCTTACGACGCCGGTTGGGCAGTTCCACCACCACTCGGCAGCTGGTAATCTTTCCATGAAATTCATCCAGCTTCCTGGCTTCCTCCTGGATCCATCCTTTAACCACTTCTGAAGACTGCATGTTCCGAAAGGTGATTTGCAGTGGAAGGATCATAGGCAATCTCCTTTTCTTTCTGGATTTTGAAATGCGGAAGCCCCGTCGCGGTTTGGAGCAGCGTACTTGCACTTGTGTTCCTCCGCTCTATTTAAACAGATAGAACCTTTTTGATCGTTTGGCAGTGACCGGTCTCACAATTTCACGTGACGGTCCGGCCCCCGGTCACCCGGTGTGTCGGGGTCGAATTGGAAAGGAAAGGCTGGAGCACGATGTCACGCCTTCCTCGGTGAGCAACTGTCACTTCGAATGGTGAGGGTAGTCACTTCAGTGGCGGAGGTTTTGTGATAGTGGTTAAGTTAACAGGCGGCTTGCATGGAGGTTTGATGCGTATGAAGCGAGCTGCAATTATCACAGAAAGTCAAAGCGACCTGTTTGAGGCCGCAACCGCGGGGACCACTCCACTATGGCAACTTGACATCACAGAACTTGCGGGACACAACATTGAGGCCCGCGGGAGAGAAGAAGTTAACCGGCTGCTTTCAGAAGGCTGGATACTGCTTCACATCTACACGCTGAAATACGAGGAAAACGGGGTGTGGCGCGAGCGTCCGATGGCGATCCTGGGCCGCCCTCGCAGTCCCATGCCCGGACCGGAGCGCTAAGTCACCGGATTTTCCTCGAAGTAACATGAAGCCGCAGGCAATGGCCAAGTTCCGACGGATATAGCCGCCCCGTTCCCCTAGGCAGCTGAAGCGGAAATCTGTGCAACGCCGAGTTTCTGCTTGAGTGCAGCCAGCACAATTTCCGCCGTCTCCTCCACGGTCAGGCCCCCCGTGTTAACCACCAGGTCGTAATTCAGGGGATCTCGCAAGTCCTTCTGGAACTGATCGTGGGCAAAATCTTTTCGTTCCTGGTCAACTTTCGCCACCAGGGGATGCGCGGCTTCAGGCGCCAGCCCGCTCCCCCTTGCAATGCGTTCCGTTCGGATGTCAATCGGGGCCACCAGTCTGACGCGAAGTCCGAATTGTCCGGGCAGAATGTATTCCGCACCCCGGCCGACGATCACTACGTCACCTTGCTGCCCCAAGGTCAATAGGACCTGCCTGAGGTGGGCCAAATAATCGGTTGAGCCGATTTCCTTCGTCAGAACGTGCCGAAGAAATTCTTCCAGTCCGCCTCGCGTCTTCTCGTCGAGGTTCTCAACCAATTGCTGGCGCATCCGGGTACGCTGAGCAATGGCGTCAACAATCTGGCGGTCAAAAACCTGCCAGCCCAGTTTCCGCCCAATCAGGTTTGCCACCTGGCGGCCTCCCGCCCCTTTATCGCGCGAAATAAGCAGATACGGACCGAAATAGAGGCGACCCAGTTTGCCCCGTCCTGGCCGTTCCAGTTGTGCGCGCTTGTGGCTGGCCAGTTCCCAACGCGTCATTTGTTGCTCAACGAGCTGTTCCAGACTTGTTCCATGCTCTGGGTGTGCCATGTTAGGGATTCCCCCTTTCCGGTGCGAGGCTGGGCTCACGCTCCGCTTTCCGCTTGCGTGCCCGATGTTGGCGCCATCGCACTCGAAGCGGAGAGCCCGATATTTCTTTCACCATATATTCTATCGCCAATCCCAAGCCCGAATGCTGTGATTCGAATCACCCGGCGGCGCCTTTTGAAATGGTGACCCGCAGACTGTGACAATCCGGCAAGCGCTTCAGTTTCGTCTCGTAAACAAGCGTTGCGTCGCCGTATTTAGCCTCCAGTTCTGGGAGCCCCGGGCCGGACCATCAGGACTTTCGCATGGTCAGGTCGTCTGTCTGCCGGGTTAGGCCGCGCCACAAGGTTGCAAAAATGCTTGCCTTTTTCCTCCTGCTTCTGCAATTTTATTGGGGCAACACTTGGCACATCCGTTATCGGCCGCTCGCACAACGGGGAGGGGGAGGTGTGTGGCGTGAGGGCCAGCGAGAATTTATGGATAACAACATAGTCTTTTGGGTTGGGCTCTCACGGATTGAAGGTCTGGGAGTTCGCGGGATACATAAACTGGTTTCCCACTTCGGATCACCCCAGGCCGCGTACATGGCCTCGTTGACAGAACTCGAAGGTTCCGGTCTTCCTGCCGCCGTATGCCAGTCAGTTTTTTCTCAGGCTGGGCTTAAAGAAGCCGAAGAGGAAATAGAAGCTGCGGCAAAAGCCGGCTGCCAGTTGATCGATTATGAGAATCCGGCTTATCCTTCGCTGCTCAGGCAGATTGGCGATCCGCCACTCGTTCTTTACGTGAAGGGCGACGTGCAGGCGCTTTCCGGGCATTGTCTCGCCATCGTCGGCTCCCGGCGCCCCTCAGCCTACGGATTGCAGGTTGCGCGGCGGCTGGCGCGCGACATGGCGGAACGGAACCTGGTGATCGTCAGTGGCCTGGCGCGAGGAATTGATTCCGCAGCCCATCACGGCGCGCTGGAGGGCAAAGGGAAGACAATTGCAGTCCAGGGCAGAGGCATGGATGGCATCTATCCTAAAGAGAACAGTCGGCTGGCAGAAAAGATATTGGAATCCGGGGCCGTCATTTCGGAATTTCCGCTGGGTACGGGGCCGACGCCCGAGAACTTCCCCATCCGGAACCGCGTGATCAGCGGACTTTCGCTGGGTGTCATGGTAGTCGAAGCCAGCGAGTATAGCGGTTCATTAATCACGGCGAGGCTGGCTGCCGAGCACAACCGGGAGGTTTTTGCCGTGCCGGGCAATATTACGTCGGCTCAGAGCTTTGGCCCCAACCATCTGATCAAACAGGGCGCAAAGCTGGTGGGTGAGTGGATGGACGTTGTGGAGGAATTCCCGCCGGATGTCCGGATGCAACTCCTTCCGTCCGGTGAGGCATCCGATGATGGGCGGGGGATTGAAGGTTCCGGCAAGCTCTTCGAGGAGTCTCTGACCGAGGAGCAAAAGAAGGTTTTTGGAGCTCTGCGCGTTGACGAAGCGCTCTTTGTGGATGCAATCCTCGACGCGGTTCCGCTGCCTCAGACACAGGTCATGCAGGTCCTGCTGGAGCTGGAAATGAATGGCCTTGTGCGGCAGTTGCCAGGCAAGAATTTCATCCGTAAGCTATGATGGTTTGTAACAGGCTCAATTTAGAGGCATCTAAGGAAAAGCGGATCGGGCAGGAATGATCCGAGCACGGGTTGCTAAGCTATGGCTAAATCACTAGTTATCGTCGAATCACCGGCTAAGGCCAAGACCATTAACCGGTATCTGGGTTCCGGCTATACCGTCAAAGCCTCCATGGGACACGTGATGGACCTTCCCAAAAAGGAACTGGGCGTGGACCTGGAGAACAATTTCAAGCCGAATTATGAAGTGATACCCAGCAAGAAGGAAACCATCAAGTCGCTGAAGTCTGCGGCAAAGGATGCGGACACCATCTACCTTGCAGCGGACCCTGACCGCGAAGGCGAAGCGATCTGCTGGCATCTGCGCGAGTTGCTGGACTCGAAGAAGAGAAAGTTTTACCGCGTCCTCTTCAATGAAATCACCCGCGAAGCCATTCGCAAGGCTTTTGAAAATCCTCAGGAGATTGATACCCGGCTGGTTGACGCCCAGCAGGCGCGGCGCGTTCTTGACCGCCTGGTTGGCTACCAGGTGAGTCCGCTGTTGTGGGACAAAGTGAGACGAGGGATTTCCGCCGGCCGTGTGCAGACCGTGGCTCTGCGCCTGATTGTTGAGCGCGAGCGCGAGATTCAGGTCTTCAAGAAGGAAGAGTACTGGACGATTGGCGCCCGGCTGGAGGGCAAGAATCCGCCGCCGTTTGAAGCTCGGTTGCTGAAGTTCAAGGGCAAAGAACTCGAGATCCCTGACCAGGCCGCCGCCGACAAACATCGCGCAGCTCTAGAAAAGGCCAGCTACCAGGTGAGTTCGGTTGAAACGCGGGAGCGGCGCAAGTTTCCGGTGCCGCCGTTCATCACCAGCAAACTTCAGCAGGAGGCCGTCCGCAAGCTGCGGTTCACCGCCAAAAAAACCATGATGTTGGCCCAGAAACTCTATGAGGGCGTCGACCTCGGCGAAGGTCCGGTGGGCCTCATCACCTACATGCGCACGGATTCGACCCGCGTGGCAGACAGCGCTCTTGAAGCCGTGCGGGCCTACGTCAAAGAGACCTATGGCGACGAGTATCTGCCGGAACAGGCCATCCGGTACAAGAGCAAGAAGGGGGCTCAGGATGCCCACGAGGCGATCCGACCCACGGCAATGGACCGCCCGCCCGACTCGCTGCGCGGGCACCTTTCCGCCGATGAGCTCAAACTGTACCGGCTGATCTGGCAGCGGTTCGTTGCTTCGCAGATGAATCCCGCGGTATTTGACCAGACCACCATCGACATTGCCGCCGGCGATTATCTGCTGCGCGCTACAGGATCGGTGGAAAAGTTCAAAGGCTTCCGGGCCGTTTACGAAGAGGGACAGGACGACAAGGCGGCTGACGACAGCGATGAGACGGCCTCACGGCTTCCCGCGGTCGAAAAGGAAGAGGTTCTGCGCCTGCTCGGCCTGCTGCCCGAACAACACTTTACGGAGCCGCCGCCGCGTTACAACGAGGCGACACTGGTGAAGGCGCTGGAAGAAAAGGGCATCGGCCGGCCTTCAACTTACGCCACCATCCTTTCGGTAATCCAGAACCGCGATTACGTGGAGAAACTCCAGGGGCGGTTCATGCCTACCGAACTCGGCATGGTCGTGAATGATTTGCTGATCAAAAGCTTCACCGACATCTTCGACATCGCCTACACGGCGCGGATGGAAGAAGAGCTGGATGAGGTTGAAGACGGCAAGCTCGCCTGGACAGGAGCGCTGGCCGAATTCTACGAAAAGTTCAAGAAGGATCTTCAGGCTGCCGAGCGCGAGATGGTGGACCTGAAAGGCGAGGGAATCCCCACCGAGATCAAGTGTGAGAAGTGCGGAAAACCGATGGTGATCCGAATGGGGCGGAGCGGCAGGTTCCTTGCCTGTACCGGTTATCCCGATTGCAAGAACACCAGCGACGTTCCGCCGGAACTGGCCGCAAAATATGGAACTCCTTCCACAGCTCCCGAAGTTCCTGAGCAGACCTGCGAAAAATGTGGCAAGCCAATGGCCTTGAAGCGGGGACGCTTTGGCTACTTCATGGCCTGCACCGGATATCCCGAGTGCCGCAATACGAAGAAAATTGTAATGAAGGAAGGTGCGGCCACTGCCGTGGGTGACGTTCCGCTGGACGAAAAGTGTCCCGAGTGCGGGAACAACCTGGCGAAGAAGCACGGGCGCTTCGGCGAATTCATCGCCTGCAGCAACTATCCCACCTGCAAGTTCGTCAAGCGGGAGACGCTGGGAATTCCGTGTCCGGAGAACGGGTGCAGTGGCGAAGTTGTGGTCCGCCGCACCAAGCGCCGTAAAATCTTTTACGGCTGCACGCGCTATCCCGACTGTAAATTCACAGTGTGGGACAAACCCGTGGCAGAACCCTGCCCGGACTGCGGGTCGCCGATCCTGCTGGAGAAGACCAGCAAGAAGACCGGCGAAATCACGCGCCACTGCCGCAATGAAAGCTGCAAGTACGAGCGCACGGCAGAGTAATTGCGGAGGAATCGGGCCGCAGTTTGCACTTCAGGCGGCCCGGATCAGCAGAATCAAAGTCAGGCTGTATCCCAGACTCACCGCAAGCAGGATGGAACCGATCACTCTCTCCTGATACAACCGGAACCACATGTAGATGCCGGTCAGTCCCAGCACGAACAGGCAGAGAGAAACCGCAACAACCCATCCGCCCCACACGTCCATGATGAAGGACGCGTTACGAAGCCCCGCTATATGGTGAATGCGATTGAGCATCCCCATGAAGGGAGCGACGGAGGTCCGAATCGCGGCCTGGTGGGTTTGGCTGGAATACTCCACTCGGTAAACCGTGCCGGGGTGGTCAATCTGGAGTTGAAATCCTGAATCGGTGGCTTTCACCTGCCGAATCTCACCGCGCAGGTGGTTCTGGTCCATCAAGATACGGGCAAGCGCGCGTCCGTCATTGACCGGCGATGAGCCCAAACTGACCGTGATCTCCGTGACCGTGGGCTTCAGCGAAAACCAGCCGGCATGTGACATCTGGACGGCGCTGAGCCCGTACATCAGCACGAACGGAACCGCCAGCAGACCGGCCACCAGGTGCGTGTTGCGAAACCATTGATACATTCACTTACCTCGTCACCACGTAGAGAACCAGGAACGAAATAAAAGACAAACCAAGGACAATCTGCGCCAGCAGGTGGCGTGGCCGCGAAGAAACCCAGAGATAGACTCCCGACAACGCCATGGACAGCAACGCCCAGATTGCAAACTCGTTGTAATAAGCCCACAACCGGATGCGCCAGTCATACGGCCTGTCGCGCGGCGTTGTGGAATGAAGATTGTTGAAATATGCCCAGATGGTGTTTCGATGGCTCTCGATCCGCAGCTGGTTCTGCTGCTCAAGAACGGTCGCTGTGGTGGGCCCGTTTGTCGTCCAGAAAGAAACTTCCAGATTGTTCTGGCGGTCGCGACGAACAGCGTACTCCGGCGGCGGCCCGGTCAGCGGAATCTGCAACGTTCTCCACACGGCATCCGCCACCTCTTTGTCCGTCTGGTTCACCGGCGGCACAAAACTTTCCATGCGGACTTCTGAACTCTGGAAATGAGGACCAGGAGGACCGGCGCGGAAGACTGTCGCTGTCAGGCCCGCGATCCCGTAAACAAATAGGATGGACCAGCACAACAGCCCCAGATACATGTGGACCTTTTGAATCAGATCTCGCATAGGGCGCTGAGGCTACCACACAATTCCTGGAGAAGTCCAGCGGGTTGCCGCCGGCGCCGATCGAAGGTCCTGATTGCTTTCGCTCAACCGGGGGAGTAGAATCGCCCGCATGAAAACGCGTTGGATCGTCACATTATGTTGTCTGGGTCTGGTTACCGGCTGTTCTCAGCAGGAAGCTCCGAAGCAGGCGGAGCAGCCGGCCGCTTCAACAATCGGCTCGATCGCGCGTCTCGATCCGGCGATTGATGCCATCATCCCCCAGGGGGCCACAGTTGAGAAAGTTGCCAGCGGTTACGAATGGACGGAAGGCCCCGTCTGGTCTCACAGCGGCGACCTTTACTTCGCCGCAATTCACAAGAACAGCATCATCAAATGGGTTCCGGACCAGGGTGTTTCTGTTTTTCTCCATCCCAGTGGCTACCAGGGTGCCAAGACGTACCCCGGAACAGAGCCTGGCTCAAACGGCATGACGCTTGACAAGGAAGGCCGCCTCACCGTCGCGGGCCACGCGCGCCGTGAAGTTTACCGATTGGAGTCTCTCGAACCTGGCGCCAAGCTGACCGTGCTCTGCGACAGCTATCAGGGAAAGCGCTTGAGCAGTCCTAATGATCTGGTCTACAAATCCGACGGCTCGCTCTACTTTACTGATCCGCCATACGGCCTGCCCACCCAGAGCGACAAAGACCCACTCAAAGAACTTTCGTTTAATGGTGTCTACCGGTTGCCGGGAGCTGCATCGCACAAGCCGGGCGCGCCGCCGGACAACAGCCATCTTCAGCTGGTGATCAAGGACCTCACCCGCCCCAACGGCATCGCCTTTTCGCCCGATGAAAAATATCTCTACATCGGCGTTTCCGATCCCGACAACATGGTCTGGATGCGTTATGACGTGAAGCCCAATGGCATGGTGGCTAACGGCAAGGTTTTCTGCAAAGCCGATTCCAGCGAGGGCGTCGGCGGTCCGGATGGTATTAAGGTGGACGAGAAGGGGAATCTCTATGGCTCCGGCCCGGGCGGCATTTGGATTATTTCACCTGAAGGTAAACATATCGGCACCATCAATCTTCCGGAACGGGCTGCAAATTGCGCCTGGGGCGATGCTGACGGCAAGACGCTTTATATGACCGCGAGCTCAAGCGTGTATCGCATCAAACTCGAGATTCCGGGCGTTCGGCCGTAGAGAAAACAGAGGAAAGAAGCGCTTGCTCATGGCAATCAGGATTTCGCGAGCAGCCGGATGCCTGCTCATCGCCGCCGTTCTCTGCGCCTGTGGCGGGTCGCTTGTCGCCCAGCAGCTCAAGTTTGCCTCGCTCGGCGATTTTCAACTGGAAAACGGGCAGGTCATTCGTGGCCTTAGGATCGGTTACCGCACGATTGGCACTCTGAACACCCAAAAATCCAATGTCGTCGTTGTCCCCACGGCCTTTATGGGCAAGACAGCTGGAATGCTGGGTGCAGTCGGACCTGGAAAGCTTGTTGACAGTTCCAGGTACTACGTCATTCTGATTGACGCACTCGGCAACGGAGTATCATCCTCGCCCTCCAACAGCAAAGCCCAGCCGCGCATGCAGTTTCCCAGGTTCAATATTCGCGACATGGTGAAATCGCAGCATGCTTTGCTGACAAGCGTACTGAAGATTTCCCATGTCCGCGCGGTTGTCGGAGTTTCAATGGGTGGGCACCAGACTTTTCAATGGATGGTCTCATATCCCGGTTTCATGGATGAGGCCATTCCCATTGTCGGCTCCCCGCGCCCGACCTCTTACGATTCGCTGATGCATACGGCGGAACTCGAAGCGATCACTCTTTCCAGGGACTGGAATGACGGGAACTACGCGTCAGAGCCTGTCGCCGCCCTGTCCATGGTTGCCGATATTCTTGCCCTGAATGGATCCACACCGGAATACCGCGCTACTCACACCACGCTGGCGGAGCTTCCGGGATTCCTTGCCGGCACCCGGAAGTCACTGGTGAAATCGTTTGACGCCAACGACTGTGTGCGTCAATTGCAGGCTATGCTTGACCACGATGTATCCAAACCCTTCGGCGGCTCAATGGAAAAGGCTGCCTCGGTAGTGCGCGCCCGCGTGCTGGTGGTTCCAAGCATGCAGGATCACGTTGTCAATCCACAGCCTGCACTCGACTTTGCAAAGTTGATTCACGCCCGCGTCTTCAAGCTCACATCAAATTGCGGCCATGGCGCCCCCGGTTGCGAAGCCGGCAGATTGAACCAGGCCGTCAACGCGTTCCTCGCACAATAGCGGAACATGCGCGGCATGGTTTTCCCGATTCTTCTCTGTGCCCTCTGTGTTAAATCTTTTCCCGCTCAACGAAAATTGTGGATGCCCGGACACAACTAAAATGTTCCCTATCGCCCTGCGAACGGCTTCGGGCATTGGTTGCTATAATCATTCAAGCGACCGATGGCGGAACAAGTCCTCATTGCGGGAGGCGGTCTTGCGGGCAGCGAAGCGGCCTGGCAGCTTGCCAGCCGAGGTGTGCGCGTCACGCTTTGCGAAATGCGCCCGCAACGTCCTACGCCCGCCCACAAGACGGACAAGTTTGCAGAACTGGTTTGCAGCAATTCGCTCAAGTCCAACGCTCCCGGAGCGGCTTCCTGGCTGCTCAAAGAAGAGATGCGCCGCGCTGGTTCCCTGCTGCTGCGCCTGGCCGATGAATGCGCCGTCCCGGGCGGGAGCGCGCTGGCCGTCGATCGTGAGCGTTTTGCAACGTCTGTTACACAAGCCATTGAACAGCACCCGCTCATCGACTTGCGGCGCGACGAAGTAACCAACATACCCGACGATCGCCTGACGCTCATCGCTACCGGGCCGCTCACTTCCGACGCGCTCGCTCGAAGCCTTCAGCGCCTGACCGGAACCGAAAGCCTGGCTTTTTACGATTCCATCAGCCCCATTGTTGATGCTGACACGTTGAACATGGACCGTGTTTTCCGCGCCTCGCGTTACGGGAAAGGCGGCGACGATTATCTGAACTGCGCGATGACTGCAGATGAGTACCGCGCCTTCTATGACGCCTTGATCGCGGCTGAAAGCGTCCAGGCGCACGAATTCGAAGATGTGAAATATTTCGAGGCATGCCTCCCGATCGAAGAGTTGGCGCGGCGTGGTGTTGACACGCTGCGCTTTGGCCCCATGCGTCCGGTGGGCTTTGTCGATCCCCGAACGGGCAAGCGTCCTTACGCCCTGGTGCAGCTCCGCGCGGAAAATCTGCGCTATTCCAGCTTCAATTTGGTAGGTTTTCAAAATCACCTGAGATTTCCTGAACAGAAACGGATTCTGCGCATGATACCGGGCCTTGAGAATGCAGAATTCCTTCGCTACGGGCAGATCCACCGCAACACTTACATCAACGCGCCGCGACTCCTCAACCCTGATCTAAGCTTTCGTGCCAGCCCGCAGATTTTCATTGCCGGGCAGCTTTCAGGCGTGGAGGGTTACGTGGAATGCATCGCGACCGGCATGCTGGCCGGCATGGCGCTGGCTCATCGCGTCCGGCAGCAACCCTTTGCTCCGCCACCACGCACCACGGCGCTGGGCTCGCTGGTCCACTACATCACGCACGCCAGCCCGCAGAACTATCAGCCCGCAAACATTGCTTTTGATCTTCTGCCGCCCCTCGAGGGCCTGCCCAGAGAGGTGGCACGTGACCGCCGTGCGCGCCGCGAAAAACAGTGCGAGCGGGCGCTCCAGGATTTGGAGCCCTGGCTTAACGGAGTGGCGCGGGTGTCCCCGCCGACGGATGTTGCCACGAAAGGGGAGAAAGGGCACGACTTCAGTCGTGCCGAAGAGGCGGTTCGAAGCAAGCGGCTTTAGCCGCTGTAAATTCCGGCGCCCTGGGAGTTCCCTTCAGGGGCTGAAGCCCTGATAGGAGCTTTTGTGGTGTTCCAAAGACACGAACGGCACGACTGAAGTCGTGCCCTTTCACGCAGCCCTGCTGTGTCATGGATGATTCGGGCTGGGAAGTTAAGACGGCACAGTCCTATGGACGACCTGATCGAGCGTTACATCCACTATTTGAAGTACGAGCGGAACGCTTCGCCGCATACCGTCCGCAATTACCAAAGCGACCTTGTCCAGTTCCGCGATTTTCTGGTAGGGAAGGATAAGGGCGCAGCGGTTGATGTGAAAGCAGTGAATGCGCTCAGGATCCGCGCCTTTCTGTCGCACCTGTTTCAGATGCAGGAGAAGAAGGCGTCCATTGCGCGCAAGCTGGCGGCCATCCGGGCGTTCTTCAAGTTCCTCGCCAGGGAGCGCCTGATTGCTGAGAATCCCGCGGCCGGCGTTTCAACCCCCAAGCTCGAAAAGAAGCTTCCCCGAATCATGACCGAGGAGGAAATGAACACATTCCTCGACCGCGTTGCCGAGGCGGCCCAAAGCGGCGAGCCTGCCATCCTGCGCGACCGGGCCATCCTGGAACTGCTTTATGCCTCGGGCCTGCGGGTCAGCGAGCTTGCAGGGCTCGACCTGAGGAACGTCAACTTTGGCGATGCATTCGTTCTGGTTCGCGGCAAGGGCGACAAGGAGAGGATTGTTCCTTTCGGCTCAAAAGCCAAAGGGGCGCTGGAGGCGTACCTGCCCGCGCGCGAAAGGCTGCTGCAAGAAACCCGCACTGGCTGCACCGCGCTGTTCCTCAATGTGTACGGCCAGCGGCTCACCACGCGTTCCGTGGACCGTATTCTCAAGCGTTACGTGCGAACCTACGTCCCCGGTGTGAATGTGAAAGTCAGCCCGCACTCGCTGCGCCATGCCTTCGCCTCGCACCTGCTGGCCGAAGGCGCCGACCTGCGTGTCATCCAGGAAATGTTGGGCCACAAAAGCCTCGCCCCCACGCAGCGTTACACCCAGGTCTCCATCAAGCAGCTGATGGACGTCTACGACCGCACCCACCCGAAAGCCTGACGAGTTGTGGCACGGGCGTCCCGCCCGTGGGCGCGGCCGCACGCCGTGAGTGCAGGGGGGGGCCGCCCAAGCATCATCAAAGGATTTGAACACGTTCAGATTTCTCTTGACAAACAGGAATATCGGCCTTAATGTTCTATTTGAACGTGTTCAAATTCCGAAAGGAGGCGCAACATGTACATCGTCGAATGCTATCTCACTTACCTGGCCCTCAGCCTTGCGGTCACCGTCTGGGTGGCAAGGACGCTCCATCGAAATGGGCGGCTGTTCTTAGTACAGGCTTTTCAGGGTGATACGGGATTGGCGGATTCCGTCAATCATCTCCTGGTAGTGGGCTTTTACCTCATCAATGTTGGGTACGTCGCACTGGCGCTCAGCTCGGCACGCACCCCGGTGAACATTCGCCAGTCCATCGAATTGGTAACCGACAAGCTGGGAGTCGTTTTGATCGTCCTCGGCTTAATGCATTTTTTCAACCTGTTTGTGTTCTCGAGGATCCGTGCCCGCTCGAGAGCCAGGACCGCGCTGCAGAACCTCGAGCGTAGGCCTGCTTAGGCAGGGCAAACAGGCCTTCTTTTGACCAGACGGTCCGGAGCGCCGTCCCGTCGGGCGGCAGAAAGTGAGTATCTTTGCACATGACAGGGAAACCGCTGAAGACCAGGGATGGCGGCGCGGTTCGTGCGAAATCAGAGGAAACGCGGAACCGGATTCTAAACACTGCCCTTGAATTGTTTCGGAAGGATGGGTTCGACGAGACGACGATGCGGCAAATTGCCGCGGAGTGCGGGGTGGCTCTTGGCGCGGCTTATTACTACTTCCCGTCGAAAGATGCACTGGTGATGGCGTTCTACGAGCGAGCCCAGAGTGAGCTGGAGCCAATTCTGGTCGAGGAACTCTCGCGGCACAAGAGTATCGACCGTCGGCTTAGAGCCTTGATTGAAGCGAAGTTGCGATACTTCCACCCCAACAGGGCTCTGATCGGAAAACTTTCTGCACACATCGACCCCCGGCATCCGCTTTCACCCTTCAGCAGCGAAACGCAGGCCATTCGTGACCAGGATATCCAGGGGTTTGCACGCGTACTCGAAAGCCCGGGAGTCCGGGTACCACCGGATATCCGCCTGCACTTGCCGCGGATTTTGTGGCTTTATCAGATGGGGTTGTTGCTCTATTGGGTGTATGACCGCTCTCCGCAACAGCGCAAGACTGTGCAATTGCTTGATGGAAGTCTCTCCATTGTCGCGCTGCTCATCAGGCTGATCGGCCTGCCCTTCCTGAGAGGCATGCGCAAACATCTTGTTGCTCTGTTGGAAACTTTAGACCAAGGAAATCCGGCGGCGAATTTGAGGCAGAGATGAAAACCATCGTTCTGGCAGGCGGAAGCGGCTTTCTGGGCAGGAGCCTCGCTCCGTTTCTTTCGGCCTGTGGTTATCGCGTGCTGGTCCTTTCCAGGTCGCCCAAAGCTTCCGGGGCAAGGTTTGAAACCCTCCACTGGGATGGGGAAACTTTGGGCTCGTGGTGTGACGCCCTGGATGGGGCCTCTGCCGTCATCAATCTGACGGGACGCAGCGTCAACTGCCGGTACACGGCGAAGAACCGCCGGGAGATCCTGGCTTCACGTATTAACTCCGTCCGCGTCCTGGGTGAAACCATTGCGCGGTCACCACGGCCGCCGGGCGTTCTGGTGCAGGCAAGTTCACTTGCGATCTACGGTGATGCGGGCGACGTGGTGTGTGATGAACAGGCGCCGCATGGGTCAGGTTTTGGGGCCGAAGTGTGCCTCCAGTGGGAAGCTGCCGTGAATTCGCTCAACCTGCTCCACACGCGCACTGTCGTGCTCCGAATCGGGTTCGCTCTGGGCAGAGGTGGCGGCGCGCTCGATACCCTTGCCGGACTCACCAGGTGGTTCCTGGGCGGCAGCGCAGGCAGCGGCAATCAGTATGTCAGCTGGATTCACATCGCCGACCTGCATGACATGTTCAAAGCGGCGATTGAGGACGATGCGATGCAGGGCGTCTACAACGCGACTGGGCCTGAGCCGGTGACGAACCGAGAGTTCATGCGCCAGCTGCGCTCGGTTATTGGGCGACCTTGGAGCCCGCCCGTGCCTTCCCTGGCCGTCGAGTTCGGGGCCTTCCTGATGAGGACGGAAGCCAGCCTCGCATTAACGGGCCGCCGCTGCGTTCCCGCGCGTTTTCTTGAAAGCGGCTTTCGTTTCGAGTTTCCGGATCTTCGCCCGGCGCTCGCCGATCTTCTGTAGCGCGAGGCCTCACGGTGCGCGGTTCTTCGGTTTTCATGGGCCGCTGGGCCGCCGTTCTGGGCTCCGTCCAGGAAATGCTGGGCCACAAAGGCCTCGCCACCACGCAGCGGTATACCCAGGTCTCCATCAAGTAGCTGATGGACGTCTACGACCGCACTCACCCAAATGCGTGAGGGCCTGGTAGCGTGGGCCTCTGCGGCCCGCGGCTCTTTTCTTTTGTTGCGGCAGTCCGCAAGGGCAGGTGAGTCTTTTTCCCGCAGTGACAGTCGGGAACATTACCAGCTGGGTGGGGCCCGCTGGAAGTCGGAAACTCTGGGGTGGCTGGTACGCTTTGATTGCGTTCCGCTCGTGTGAATTGTAATCTTGAGGATGCCCTTCAATCTTGAGTGGGTGTAAATATAGGACAAAATCATGAGCGGCCGCCAAGGTCCACCTCAATGAAAACCAACTAGATTCATGACAAATTAAGAAGCTCGAACGTGCGCTTCGACGGAAGCAGACGGAGACGTAATAAGATGATTGTAACGCGCGTCATTCTTAAGAACTGGAGGAACTTCCGTTCTGTAGATGTGAATCTTTATGAACGTGTGTTCCTTGCGGGGCCAAATGCTTCGGGAAAATCTAACTTCCTCGACCTCTTTCGCTTCTTGCGCGATGTTGCAAAGGCTGGAGGGGGACTACAAAGAGCGGTTAAAGATCGGGGCGGCGTCTCCAAAATACGTTGTCTAGCTGCGAGGCAGCACCCGGACGTGGAAATCGAAGTTCATCTAGCGGAGTCATCACGCTTGGACCCGGACTGGAAATACGCCGTCGGGATAAGGCAAGAGTCTAGAGGACACCGTCAGCCCTTCCTTGCCTATGAACGGGTTTGGCACAGAGAGACTAAACTCCTGGACCGTCCCGTGGAAGAGGATAAGAAGGATCCATTACGACTGACCCAAACTAATCTTGAACAAATTAATGCTAATCAGGCGTTTCGCGAAATTGCTAGGTTCTTCGAGTCGGTGCTGTATCTACATCTCGTGCCGCAATTGGTTCGCCACCCGGAATCCTTCTCCGGTCCCGGGATACCCGGCGATCCGTTTGGGCGGAGTTTTTTGGAACGAGTGGTAAAGACTCCGGAAAAAGTGAGGCGGAGCCGCCTTAGAAAGATCGAATCTGCGCTAAGGGTCGCTGTACCCCAGATCAAAGAACTTACAGATGTTAAAGACGAGGGAGGAGTGCCCCACCTGGAAGCAGTCTACGAGCATTGGCGCCCAAAGGCAGGAAAGCAACGCGAGGACCAGTTTTCTGACGGCACTTTGCGGCTCATTGGATTGCTATGGTCACTCCTAGAAGGTGACTCGCTGCTCCTAATAGAAGAGCCGGAGTTGTCTCTAAACGCCGGCATCGTCCGTCAGCTGCCTAGCGTCATACATAGGCTACAAAGGCAGCGCCGAAGACAAATTGTACTGAGCACACATAGTGCCGAGCTGCTGTCAGATAGGGGCATAGGGGCCGAGGAGCTACTTTTACTTACACCAAGCGTCGAGGGGACCCGTGTGGAATCGGCATCCTCGGTAAAAGAGGTACGGCTCATGTTGGCGGGAGGAGTCAGTGTAGGAGAAGCAGCCCTCCCACGCACAGAACCCCGGGACATCCGCCAGCTGGATATTTTTGAATAATGCCACCCGTACCGGTCAATTTGGCTGTTGAGGACGAGCTAAGCGAAGCGGTTTTGCGGAGAATTCTTGACCAATCCGGACGGGCGTACTCAGTCGGGACCTGCTACCGCAAGGGGGGTTACGGCTATCTAAGAAAACTAATCAGAGGATTTAACAATGCCGCAAAAGGGACTCCGTTTGTAGTACTGACGGACCTTGACGAAGCCGAGTGCCCATCACGCCTTATTCAAGATTGGCTAGGGATACCAAAGCATGAAAATCTCCTATTCCGGATCGCCGTTCGCGAGGTCGAAGCGTGGGTCTTAGCTGATAGAGCTGCGTTCGCAAGGTTCATCGGAGTGCGATTGAACCTAGTGCCTGACGAGCCTGACCAAATCCACAATACAAAAGAGGCCCTCATCAGTGTAGTAAGAAACTCCAGACGCAAGGACTTGCGAGAAGACATTGTTCCCCCTGTTGGCAGCACTAGAACGCAGGGACCGAATTACAATGGCCGATTGACTACTTTCGTTGAGTCGTATTGGGATGTGGTCAGAGCTTGTGAATCCTCGCCCAGCCTTCGTCGAACTTTGGAGACGCTAAGTACTTTCGAACCTGTATGGGAAACATAAATTTTGGCGACGCGGCCGTCGGCGTTCATTGTGTCAAGGCCAACCGCATTTCGAATCCAGGGGGCCCGCGCTGATTCTCCGCCGATTTTGCTTGACTTTCGTGGGCTAGTGTGGTAGCCTTATCGGGTAGTTCTTCGGGGCGGCTTGCGGGTGAGCGACAGGCAAAATCGGCAACCTTGGCAGGAGAATTTTGGGCAGAGGAATTTGCTTTTCGCCCTTGTTTTTTGAGAGAAAAACAAAAAAGAATACCTTTTTTTGAAAACGAACCCGAGAAGTTGTTGATAACAAAGTTTCGACTACTATAAACGAACCCAAACGAACCCAAAAACGAAGCCTGGAAGTTGGTGAAAATACTTAGCTGTGGAAAAAACGAAGCCGAAAACGAACCCGGCCATGTTGTTGAAAATAAAGAAGGGTAAAAATTGACCAGATAACAAGTTTAAGCTGACCGGCTGACCACCATTCGGGGTTATTCATTCACCATTCCGGCTGCCGCTCACTCCTTGGGCGGTGCACTTCCTGAGAAATTATGGTTTAATGTGCGGTCGACCTGGTTCAAGTCCATGGGAAAAGAACGTCTGAGGGGTTGGAATCCGAACGATTGGGTAAGTCTGGCACCTTACGGGCTCAACCAGCAGCACCCGAACGCCTACAGGGACATCCTGGAAACC
>DATLWV010000330.1:0-28584 GCA_035576145.1 Terriglobia bacterium | reverse complement strand
CAGGCCCAGGTGACCTACGCGGAGCGGCCTCTCGTCTTCAAGAATGACGGGCAGGGCCGCTTTGACGAGGTTGGGAAAGAACTCGGCTTCGGCAGCCAGATCGTGGCGCGCGGCGCGGCCTGCGGCGATATCGACAACGATGGCTATCTGGATGTGCTGGTCACTACCAACAATGGCCCGGCCTATCTGTTCAGGAACGAAGGCCCCAATACCGCCAACGCGATTCGAATCAAAACCGTCGGGACGCAATCCAACCGCAACGGCATTGGCGCGAGGGTCCGGGTCCGCTCCGGCGGTGCGGCCAACTGGCAGACCGTCCACTCCGGCTCAAGCTACTGCTCGCAGAGCGAACTGCCGCTGACTTTCGGACTCGGCAAGGCGGGTTCGGCGGAAGAAGTGCACATCATCTGGCCGAGCGGCCACGAAGACACCCACAAGAATCTGAAGGCCAATGCTTCCTACATCATCCAGGAAGGCGGAAAATTACTCTCAACCCGCCCCTTCAAGCGGTAGTGTGGTGTTTGTTACGTACACTGGTGAAACACATAGGACGCCCGCCGTCATGCTGAGCCCGTTCACCTGTCATCCTGAGCAAAGCGAAGGATCGCAGCAGTTTGCTCAGGATAAACTCCGCGAAGCATCCCAGTATTTCGCTTGAAAGAAATGCAGAGACCCTTCGCTGCGCTCAGGGTGACGTACCCCGCGTGTTCCACTTTGTTCTGTAACACGACCCGAGGCGCTCAAACGCCCGGAAGTCGAGCGAGAAGTTCTTCGGTTGAAAGAACAGTGACGCCGATCCTCACCACCGCTGTCCCGTCACGCTCGCCATCGGCTCCCGGGTTGCACCACCGCACTGCTAGTGATACATCGCCATAGTAAGCCAGAAAAAGAGCAGGACGAGGCTTTCACCGAGTATCCATCCGAAGGGCCGAGACAGGACCTTGATTAAGCTCAGCACCGCCACGGCAACACTGATACACAAAAATGGCGCTGCAATCTTGGCTACGGTCCACGCCATGAGAAATCCGGCGAACGCAACAATAACCGTGATTGAATAAACGAACGCACTAACTGTCAGAAGGAACAGCAACACAGTGGGGTACTTTCTTCCCTGGCCCGAAGGGCAGCGTGCTAAAGCCCGCCAAGCCGGGATCAATGGCCAGATGGGTCCTGAAAGAAAAGCAGCGACTAAAATTTCTTCGAATAACACGTCGCCTCCGCTAATGAAAAAATGCACCAGGATCAAAGACTTCGAACACATCCCAATCGGGCAAGAAGTTCTTCGGTTGATAAGACCGAGACTCCTATCTTTGCCATCTGGACCTCGTCTGGTTCGCTGAGGCCGGAAACAGCATCGCGAACCAGAACGATACGAAAGTCCCTTTCACTGGCCTCCATGATCGAGGTACGTGGGCAGTTCGGAAAGTTGCAACCTGTGAATATCACCGTCGTGACCCTCAGCCTTCGAAGATGGTCCTCCAGGCAAGTCTGGTAGAATGCGCCCCAGCGAGGCTTGTAGATGATGACCTCATCGCTGGACAAAGTCTGAACGTTCCCGGAAAGCAACGCATCGCTATCCAGAGAGAGATGATCATCTGGTAATAGTCCCGGGGCGAGTTGCGATCCGGGCGTCCCGGGCGCCAGCACTCCCTGCCCCGTTTCCACAGCGGTTCTCCGGCAAAGGTCCACGTTTGAGCCATCAGGCTTGTACAAACGGACAACGTGAACGATGGGCCGTTGAAGGGCCCGGAACGCGGATAAAAGGCGGGACATTTTCGGGAGTATGGAACTCGTACCCGGAATCTCAAGGGGTTGGCCGTCGAGCGTATCCCGCTGAGTATCGATAGTAATCAGCGCCGCAGCCCTAAAATCGGGTTCGGTGTAACGGTCCATGAACGTTGAGCGTCCGTTATTCCTGGCGGGTGACGCCTTCGGCTATCCAGAATTTGCCAGGCTCGAAGCCGGCGCGGAGTGCGAAGTCGTGGGCCAGAAGCTGGATCAGGACGATATCCACAAGCGTCCCGAGACCCAGCCGGATAGGATCAACGTGGATCAGCCGCATGTTGGTGACGTCATCAACGGCACGGTCAGAAATCAGCAAGACACGCCCTTTGTGAGAACGGATGTCATCGGCCAGCTTGAGCAACAGTGTGGCGGGTTTGCGGGTGCGTGGAGCCGCCGCGCCGGGGTGAGTGTGCCGGGCGAAAATAATATAGCAGTGCGAGGGGTTGACAATTTCAATCGGGCCGTGCCGGAATTGCGCCGCGGTGATCGGTTCAGCGGCCAGGCGGGCGACTTCCTTCAGCATCAGGGCTCCCTGGAAAGCTGAAGCCATGTCCGCGCCCCTTGAAAGCATAGCCACATAAGGCGGATGGTTAAAGAACTCGAGCGTTGGCAGCATCAGGTCGTCATGCCGCTCCAGGATTTCTTCCTGCGCATCAACCGCGCGCATGAGGGCCTGCGTCAAGGGCCGGTCGGATTCACCGCCAATCGCAAAGGCAAGATACATGAGGACCGCCACGGCGCACGTATAAGTCTTGGTGCTGACCGCCGCCTGGACCCCGGCCATCATCGGGAGCAGCAGCTTCCCTTTCCGGGCCAGGTGGCTGCCCTCCACATTGGTGACCGCGACAACGTTGATCTTTTTCGGAAGGACCTCGAGAAGGCGGGTCACTTCCACCGTTTCGCCCGATTGCGAAACAACCACCAGCAGCGTGTCGGGGCTCAGCACCTTCAAGTGATGATGGAGCAGCTCCGCCGCCTCCCAGACAATTGCCCGGTATCCCATCGCTGTCAGCCAGGCCTGCGCAGGATAAGCGGCGTGCAGCGAAGAACCCATCCCTGTAAAAACCACCAGCGTGTCGCGTGAAATCCCAAGCTTCTTCTTCATGCTCCGGGGAATCGCCCCAGGGCTGGTGTAGTATTTGCGAACGCAGGAAAGTGCATCCGGCTGCTGCAGGATTTCTTCCATCAAAGGGGTCATGTTGTCAGCTCTTGTCCTGGAATCAGAGAGCGAATTGTTGAGATATGGACTGGATATTCCATCCAGCCGGCTGATTCGCTCACATCACTTCATCCCGGGCTTCCTCGCCGATTCTAGCACTCCGGCGAGAGGATTGAAAATGTATCGATTGGCATGAGGAGACCCAAGGGTTCACGGCTCGTGCACAAGGCTCTTGGCATTCCAGGACAATTCTGATGAGGTGGGAAAAGTCTAAGGTAGGGCGTTGAGGCAACCGGGGCCGGAGGTAATCCGGCCCCGGTGGGTGTTAAAGTTGAACCACGTTTGCCGCTTGGAGTCCTTTCGGTCCCCTCACGACTTCGAACTCGACGGGCGCACCTTCCTGAAGGCTACGATAGCCGTCTCCCTGGATCGCAGAAAAGTGGACGAAGACGTCCTCTCCACCTTGCCGCTGGATGAAACCATACCCCTTGCTGGCGTTGAACCACTTTACGGTTCCTTGCTCACGATTGTCACTCACGTTTACTTCTACTCCTTGTTGATAGTTCGCGCCGTCAGTTCTGTGCTTCACTTCCGTGGCTGAAAAACACAAACAGCCGCAATCTTCCCTCGCAGCCTTTGAGTACAACTCGAAAGGGATACAAGAGCGACTAACGCAATTTCATTGTGCCATAAGGTAATGGAATCAACAACATTCTTTTTTCGTTACGTTCGAACTAGCGGCCTTTGTGCAGCCTGCGTACCTGGGCCAGGATTTGGGGGGGGCGGTCATCCCTCCAGGCAGGACTCTTCCACCAGAATGGCGTGGACGCTCCTCGGCCCATGAACGCCGCGAATGAGGATCTGTTCAATGTCAGCCGTTCTGCTGGTGCCTGTCACAAAAACTACCGACCGGGACGGGCTTGGCTTCCCAGGATCGCGCGAGACAGGAAGGCCCTGCAGGACTTCGTCCAGCGTGGCGCGGATCTGGCCGCGGCGGTAGAGCGCAATGTGTACCGGCGGAGCCAGTGAGGCCAGCTGGCTTCCTTCTGTGATGCTGGTCAGAACCAGGCTGCCAGTCTCAGCCAGAGCAAAGTCAACGCCGGTGATGCCTGCCCCCGCGGTAAAGCATTCGTCGCGGAAAAAACTGCCATCCTGCTGTTCCTCCATACTTCCCTGCCAAGCGACGACCCGTTTGCCCCGGCTGCCGAGCATCTTCCCTATTTGGAGTTGGTTAAGGATGGGGTTTCGGGAGAGGACAACAGACGCGGCCTGAATGTGTTCCAAAATTGAACATATAGTCTCTTCCAATCCCGACAAAGTCGACACTCGGTAGGTCTCGCACCCAAGATTCTGAAGCTCAGATTCAAAGTGCTCGAGCAATTCTTCGGGGGGAATTGGGAGCATGACGCCCTCAAGAGGGCGTGGCAAGGGGTGATCCGTTGCCTTCACGCTTCCCTTCTCATGTGTTTTCAATACGTTACGGATAACGCCCAGCATTTCATCACGACTTGGCACTAGCCACGCTCCTTCTCGCGCCCGATCCTGACGGTCAACTGCTTAAAATTCTATCATTTATAAACCAAATTGGGGCTCGGAATTCACAACAAATCAGGCATCTTGCGATTTTTTTTATTCCATGCTAAATTTTGTGCAACCTTCGTCCTTTCCAAACCATCTGAAACTCCGGAAAGAGAATAGAAGAAGTGAAGACACGACTACAATAAGGAAGGTTGTACGATGCCAGCAACACTGAAAACAAGAACGAGCGCGTACCGAACAATGCTGTTGAAGAAGCGACAGGAGCTATTGGCCGGATCCCGGAACAATCCGGAGGCACTTTCGGCTGTCCAGTCGGCTGACGAAATGGAGTTTGCCGTCCGCAGCGTAGAACAGGACGTCAACGTAACAACGGCGAGCGTTCGCAGTCGCATGCTCAGGCAGATCGATTATGCACTCGAGCGCGTCGCAGGCGGCACCTACGGCGAATGCCAGGCGTGCGGCGAACAGATTTCTGCCAATCGGCTCAAAGCAATTCCTTGGGCTGAGTATTGCCTCAACTGCGAGGAACTGCGGAGTAGGAACTAACCCCCTTTTTACCAGCACTTTAGATTCTTGCACCTTGTGCAGGAAGGGGGTATGTGTCTGCCGGGCGAAGCAATCGCTGTCCCGCCCGGCAGTCACCTCCATTTCGCAAGGACTGCGCCCGGGAAAGGCTCGACCCGCCGGTTGTTCTCCGCAAACCTCAGTTCAATCCTTCCAACCTATTGTGGCGATTTCGCCTTTGCGGTAAAGTGCCAGTTTGCCTTTTGATTCTGGAACAGGCGGATGGCGTGTGCCGTCACTGCCGCAATCAACCTTCCGAAAGGATATCGCATGAAGATCACAGCTGTTGAGCCGCTGGTGCTCGGAGCCGCGTGGCGGAACCTTATTTTTATCAAGGTCAAGACCGACGAAGGCCTGGTTGGCATTGGAGAGTGTACGCTCCACAATCGCGAAGAAGGCATTCTGGGATACTTGCCGGGCACCGTCCGCCGGCACGTGATCGGGTCCGACCCGTTCAACATTGAAGACCTCTGGCTTCGCATGTACCGCAACGAGTTCTGGCGCAACGGCGCCATCGCCACCACCGTGATGAGCGGGATTGAAATCGCCTGCTGGGATATCGTGGGCAAAGCCTGCGGCCAGCCCGTGTGGAAGATTCTGGGCGGCCAGTGCCATGAAAAGGTGAAAGCCTATGCCAACGCCTGGTACACGGTGGAACGCAAGCCGGAGGAATTCGCCAAGCGTGTGAAGGCGGTACTTGAGAAGGGCTACCGCGCGCTCAAGGTTGATCCCTTCGGCCCCGGCGGGCTTGAAATTTCGCATGCCGAAAAGGTGAAGTCCGTCGAACTTGTTGCCGCCATTCGCGAAGCCGTGGGGCCTGATGTTGAGATCTTTGTCGAGATGCACGGCCGCTTCAGCGCCGCCACCGCAATTGAAATCGCCCGCATGCTGGAACCCTACCATCCCGGCTGGATTGAAGAACCCTGCCCGCCGGAAGACATTCCCTCGCTGGTCAAAGTGGCCGAGCATGTGAATCTACCCGTGGCCACTGGAGAACGCTATTACACGCGCTACGGCTTCCGCGAGGTGCTGGAGTCCACCGCGCCCGACATCCTCCAGCCCGACGTCATTCACGCAGGCGGCATCATGGAGATGAAGAAAATCGCCGCCATGGGCGATGTGCGTTCCATGGTGATGGCGCCCCACAACTCCAACGGCCCGGTCTGCACCGCCGCCAGTGTGCACTTCGATTTCTGCACCACCAATGTGAAGGTGCAGGAATGCTTTGACGATTTTTCCGAAACCTGGGTGGTGGATGCCGTCCCCGGAACTCCCCGGCCCAAGGATGGTTATTTCTATCCGCCGGAAAAGCCCGGCCTGGGCGTGGAGATCAACGAGGACCTCATCAAAGAACATCCCTACAAGGAAGGCTTCTTCAACATGTGGGAGAAGGACTGGCACATGCGCCAGTTCAACAGCTAGCGCAACGACGCCCGGGGCTGGCGCAGATGCTCGCCTTGCAGTATCTGCGTTCTCGCAAAGCGAGGGGCTCTTATTGAAGTTCATGTCGTGGGTGGCTCTGTCCGCGGCTACCAGCTTGTCTAAACGCGCCGTGTATTCACCACCCGAGATTTCTAAATAGGTTTCCGATTTGGCCGAATTGCGATACTCTCAGGTGAGGAGGGTTCGAATATGGATGAGCCTGGACTGGACAACCGCCACCGCGATCAGAAACGGCCGAAAGCCGGCGAGATTCAACAAAAGCGTGGGGATACGCTCAATAAGAACCTTTCAACACCGATTCCTGAGTTCTCACCGAACGCGAAGCTAAGCACAATGAGGAAAGCGACCGGCAAGGTCAGCGAAAAGGCTGTGCGCCGGGCCGCGAGGAACCGCAAACCACACAGGTAAGAATCTCCCCCCATAGAAGGGGGGCCTTGAGCCGCTCGTCATGTCACCGCTTTTGCGCCGCGGCCCTTCGCGTACAATGACCCCACGATCCCGCGGCATAAGAAACATGACATGGCTACCAGTTCCTCGCGGCGTTCACTGACAGAACGCGGTGCGTGAGTAACGATCCAAGTCCACATGAGCGAGTGCAAGGGGTGAATATGAAAAAGCTGGCCATCGGATCAGCCGTTCTCTGGTGTGCTGCAGCGGCGTGCCATGCGCAGATGATCCCCGCGCAGCGTAACCCGCTCTTTAATATGAAGATCAACCCTAAATTTAACACGACGATAAACCCACGAGACAACGCCTCGATTAACCCGAAGTACGACACGGAGATAAACCCGGCGTACAACGCTTCGATAAATCCGAGATACAACTCCTCCCTCAACCCTAAGTACAATTCATCGGTCAACCCAGCGTACAATTCCTCGATAAACCCCAAATACAATGTCGAGTTGAACCCCAACTACACGTCTTCAGTCAATCCAAAGGCAAATCCGGGGTGGACTGGACTGTACTGCTTTGACCTTAAAGGGGACCTGCAGGGCTTCCTGATCAGGGCGAGCGACAGAATTATTTTGCTGTTCGACAAAGACCTAACATGGGTAGGATATGCCGTCGAAAACGGGGGAAGGGGTTACAACATATTCGACCTCGACGGCGGCTGGATCGGATATTACCAGGGGAACTCGGAAGGTGGATTGAACCGCTTCACAGTTGATGGTGAGTGGGTAGGTTACGCAAGCTGAGTGTCGAGTGGGTGTCGCAGACATCGTTTTTGGATGTCTGTGGGCCGAGCCGAGCCCGGCGGTAAGACTAGGAACCCTAGAGTAATGCGCCGCGGGCACAACCCTGCGCTTGTATCTACCCGCTGCGGCATCTCAAACGAAGTACAAGCGCGCAAGAACGTCATCCTCAGCCTGGTGATAAGTGTGGCGCAGTGGGGGCACCGAGGCTCGACCCCGCTGTTGGTTCTTCCTGTAAATGGCTTAGCCTCGTATTGCGGCGCTTGAGCTGACGCATGAAATAGGCGTCGCAGAAGAGCTTCATAAACGTCGCATCCTTGAGTGTCACTGCTGCCCCTTCAACATTTCTTGATTCGAAGCGCCCGCACAACTCAGCGAATTGATCCCGTCCGTCCATATTCGGGAACATGTCATCGAGGAAGTGCAGCATTGAATCGCGGAAACTGGTTCCTTCCTTCCAATCATCGTTCTCGCACATCAATGCTTTCAGGCACTCGAAGAAATTTCCAAATACCGCACTTTCGCACTGCCAGTGAATATCGTTCAGCGACAGGAAGGTAAGCCCGCCGATGTAGTGGTTGAACGCCTTATGCTTGTCGCGCTCATACGGACCCGGAAGGGCCGTGAAGCAGGCTGCAACACGATCGAGGTCCTCTGCCGTAAGTACCCGATTCGATCCCCAATCAACTTTGAGGGCCGGAGATCGTTCTACACGGACCTCCATATTCTTTTCAAGGTCACGGAGGCTGTCGTAGTAGCGGCTGATCTGCTCTGGCATTCGCCACCACCAGAAGCCCATCGTTCCAATATTCAGCGCGACTACGAAATGGCGCGCGAGACCCCAGCCGAAGAACCAGAGTGCCTCGACCGGAACGTTGTCCTTAAGTATCATCTCGAAAATGAGTTCGTTCTTTTTGGCGATCGCCAGCTTGATCCAGTCAACGCGCTTATTCCACTTGGTCAGCTCCTTCCCCCGTAACGAATGGGAGGCACTGATGACACGTACACGCAGGCGCCACTTGTCCTTTTTGCCTTCAGTCGGGAGGTTGCGGCTACGGCGTAGTTCCTCCTCGACGGCGGCGCGGGATTCGGCATCCGCCCTGTCGAATTGCTCTTTCAACCAGGCCACCCACGCCCTTGCGTCCTTCAGCTCTGCTAGCTTGGCCATAGAGCCACGCGAAAAGATCATGCGCCTTTTTTCCCGGTCATCTGACGTATCGAGAAACCAGTTTTGCAACTCAACTTCGTGGTCAGGTATATGGTCCCGGACCTTTCCAGATTCCGCCATCGCCAAACGAGCCGCGGCCAGATCAATCAGCTCGCTGGACTGCTCGGCTGTGATGGCCTCCTCTGGAACACTCAGTCCGTCGTCGTCATGCTCGACATAAAGACCCGCCAGCCGTGTCGAGTGAATAAAGGTCGCCATCCCGCTGAGCTCCTCCAGGGCCTTACCTGTCAATTGTTGATAAGCGAATGCCCCGCCAAAGAAACACCAGAACAATTTCTTAACGTGGTCCTGTGTGTGCTTGGAGATCCATGCCGGCGATTCGGGACGCCGGGCGGCGAGAGATTGGACCCCGATCAGCTCCCGACGTCCGACCTCCTCGAGGGCGAGCGCAGCGAGGTGATAAGCCACGTTCGGATGATTCGCGGCTTGAACGGCGCGCGCAGAATCCAGCAACGCCCGGGCGTGGTCGATGCAGGCCTTCATCGCCGTAATGGTCTTTTCGTCGGTCTCGCGCTCTCCCGTCGAGCTCATAATGGTTAATCTAGCACGAGGCTAGCGCAGATGCTCGCTCTGGAGTATCTGCGGTCTCGCGGAGCGAGAGGCCCTTGTTGAAGTTCATGTCGCGGCATGGCCGTCCCGGCCATGGGCCTTCTCCTTTTGGCCATCTTGACCATGAAACATCACAGGCAAGGTGCCCGTATCACAGGCTGGCACCCCAATGGAACGGAGTGCATCAATTGTGCGGTGACGGGCCTCACCGAGGCGTCTTAGGAACTCAAGGACGCATCGAACTTAGTTGCGTTACAAAGGTTCCGTCGGAGGCCTGCGGCTATGATTCCACTTGCAATTCCGGGCGGCTGGGAGTAAGAACAAACATTCCTGCCGTGTATCGTTTAGGAGATATGAAGCTCTTGCTCAACGTTTGCCAACACGGGGGTTATTGGTGAAATCCAGCCGTCGCAAGTTTCTACAGTCCACTCTGGCGGCGCCGGTGGCGCTGGCGCTGGGAGGCGTCACCGTTGATCCCTTGAACGCCATTGTGCTGCCTTCCCCGCAGATGACTTTTGGGAACCCCGACTTCATCCGCTATGATTCGCATTGCTTCACCATTAACGGCCACGATACTTTTCTGCACGGCGGGGCATTCCACTACGCCCGATGCCCGCAATCGTTGTGGCGCGACCGGCTGCTCAAATTCAAGCGCGCGGGCTTCAACACGGTTGAGAGCTACGTCTTCTGGAACTACCACGAGCAGGAGGAAGGCCACGCCGATTTCACCGAGCTTGAAAGCTTCATCCAACTGGTGAAGGAGATGGGCTTCTGGATGATCGCCCGCATCGGCCCCTACGCCTGCGCAGAGTGGGACAATGGCGGTTTTCCGGATTGGATAACGAGGCGACAGTTTCCGCTGCGCAGCGACAATGCCGAAAGCGTCAAAGCTTCTCAACACTGGTACAACCTGGTGCTCCCGGTTATCGCAAAAAATCAAGTCACCGCCGGCGGACCCATCATCCTGATGCAGGTTGAGAACGAGTACAACTTCTGGAAAGGGGTTTCTGACGCCGGGAAGCGCGCCTACATCTCCGCGCTGGCCCAGATGGCCTGGAGCGGCGGAATCGATGTTCCGCTTATCACCTGCTGGACCCAGCAGGCCCGGGAAAACAATTACCCGGACATGGCTCGCATTGCCGACTTCTGCAATTTCTATCCACGCTGGAAAATTACGGATGAAGTTCTGCCGGCGCTGATCAAGCTGCGTGCCGAGGAGCCGAATTCACCCGGTGGAGTTACGGAATTGCAGGGAGGATGGTTCAGCAAGTTCGGCGGGAAGCTTTCTGTTGACCAGGAAGGTGTGGGCCCGGACCAGATCGGCCCTCTGACCAAGACCGTTATCGAGCAAGGCGCGACCTTTTACTGCTACTACATGGGGTTTGGCGGCACCAACTTCGAGTGGGCCGCAAAAGACCTGACCACAACTTACGATTACGCAGCGCCCATTCGCGAACCCGGGGGCCTGTGGGGCAAGTATTACGAAGCCCGAGGCATCAGCCTGGCGCTGGGAATGTTTGGCGAGCTGCTCGCCCGCGCGGACATGCTGCCCGGCGCGGCGGACTCGACAAATCCGGCCGTGAGCACCATTGAGCGCGTTAACGGCAAGAGCGGATTTCTCTTCGTCCGGGAAAACGCCAATGCCGAGCAGCAATACAAGCTGACGGTTACCGACCCGGGAAGCCCCTCCCACCGTACCATCTCAGCTCCGCGCGAAGGCCAGTTGAGCATCGGCGCGCGTGAGATGAAGATGCTGCCCCTCTATGTCCCCATCGGTGATACGACGTTGCGCTACTCCACGGCGGAGGTGCTGGCCTATGGGCTGAACCTGGACAAATGGTACCTGGTGCTCTATGACGATCCCGGCCGCGCGGCGGAAGTTTCGCTGGCTACCGAAGACGAGCCGCATGTGGAAGGCGACACCACCTACATCTACTGGGACCGCGAGTACGAATCCGTGGTGTTCGGCGTGCGCTTCGATCAAGATGAAAAGACCCTGGTGGTGAACCAGGACCTGGTCGTGGTGCTCGTTCCCCGGCGGCGCGCACTGCGTACCTGGACTGCGGACTTCCCGATCAAAAATTTCGCCGGCGCAGAAGGCGACAAACCCGTCTCTATCCCGTTGATTTCAGATGCCGCCCTGCTGGTCTCAAGCGGCTCGCAGCGGAGCCACATCTGGGCGGAACTGGAATTCCGCCCCGGCAACCACGATTTGACTGCACTGCTGCCTCCCGTGCCGGCCAAATGCCATGTTGACGTTAGTGAAACCGAAATCCGGTATACGCGTGCGGGCCGGACAGCGCGCATCAGCTTTTCGACACCCGAACTCCCCGGCCAGCCGGTTTCCATCAGAGAAGTTCGAACTTGGATCGAGAAAATCTCCGGACAGGATGCCGGCCAGTGGCTCTCATCACCTCTCCGGCCCCTTGAAGAACTCGGACGCGTACCCTACGGTTACGTTAAGTACCGCTCGGACGCTTTCACCTGGAGCGGCCAGAGCAAAATGTTTATCTCCACTTTTGCCGACGATGAGAAAAAGGTTTTCGTGAACGGCAAACTGGTGCCCGAGGCCTCAAACAATAAAAAGCAGGTGGAATTTGACCTTGCGAAATATGCGAAACAGGATAGCAATACGCTGGAAATCGCCTACGAACTTTTCGGGTCGCCCAATTTCGGCGAGAACATCGGCGAACTGAAGGGAGTCCAGTCAGTGAAAATGGGCGCCGATGCGCAATCGGCCACGCCGGTTGGCAGCTGGCAGGTCCAGCGCTTCCCCGCGCCCGCGGAAGGACGGGGCAGGATTGATCCGGCAAAGATTCCCGCAGGCTCAAGCGCGCCGGTGGCCATTGGCACAGGCGGTGGCAAGGAGCTTCTTCCGTCCTTCACCTGGTGCAGCGCGGAGTTTGATATCCAGCAGCCTACTGAAGAATGGTTCGCTCCCTGGAAACTTACCTTTGAGGCTGACCGAGATGCCCTGCTTTACCTGAACGGCCGGTTCGTGGGCCGCTACATGACCATCGGCCCCCAGAAGGACTTCTACCTTCCGGAACCTTTTTTCACCAGCGAAGCGGGTAAGAGGAACGTCCTCACCGTCGTCCTCGCGTACACCGACCAGCCCGGACACATCCGGACGCTCCAGGTAGCTCCTTACAGTGAATACGCAACTCGCCGGACCCGCATTGAATTTGAATGGTAGGATAGAGTATTTCCGGCTGGATGCTCCAACCGCCAACCGGGAAGTCATGTGCCCATCAGTCGTCCGGGCCACCATTAGAGATTCTGGAATAAGCGAATGACAGGAACATCACAGACACTGAAGCAGTCTCGCCCAGCAGGCGCCCTCAAGCCTGTCGGGCTTGGAATCATCGGCGTGGGAACCGTGGGCACCGGGACCATCAAAGTGCTGCAGGAACATCGCCTCGAGATCGAGCGCCGGCTCGGGTGCAGGCTCAACCTGAAGATGATCTGCTCCCGTAGCATCCACAAGAAAGACCTCTCCTGGCTCAAGAACAAGCCTGCCCTGACCACCGACTGGAAGGAAGTGGTTCGCAACCCGGCAGTGGACATCGTCGTGGAACTGGTGGGGAAACTGCCCACAGCCCGGGCTATTGCATTTGCCACGGTGAACGCCGGCAAGCACCTGGTGACCGCCAACAAGCAACTGGTGGCCGAGCACGGCATCGAACTGGTGGGCCGCAGCCTCGAAAAGGGCGTCAAGTTGGGGATTGAAGCCTGCGTGGCCGGCGGGACACCCATCCTGCACGCCATCCGGTCGGGCCTGGCCGGGGAAAGCTTTGCGGCGGTTTACGGCATTTTGAACGGAACCACCAATTACATCCTGACGGAAATGGAGCACCGGGGCGTTTCATTTTCCGAGGCGCTGGCCGACGCCCAGCAACTGGGCTACGCCGAACCCGATCCTACCTTCGACGTGGAAGGCTTTGACGCGCGTTACAAGATTGCAATTCTCACCATGGTCTGCTTTGGCCAGGCGGTCCCGGTGGAAGAGATCCCGGTGGAGGGCATCACCCGGATTGAGCAGGTGGACTTTGCCTATGCCCACCGCCTGAATCGCACCATCCGGCTGATCGCCGCGGCGCGCAAACATCGGGGCCGCAATCTGGAGATTATCGTGCGCCCGATGATGATTCCGCAATCGTCCCAGCTTGCCAACGTCTGGGGAAGCACCAACGGCATTCTGCTGCTGGGCAACAAGGGAGGCACCACCACGCTGACCGGCCGCGGCGCCGGAGGCGAGCCCACCGGTGTCGCCGTTCTTTCTGACGTGGTGGAAATTGCGCGGGTGATTACAACGGGAGGCTCCGGGAGCACACCGCTCGGGTATTCCGAATGGCACAGAGAGAAAGTCGGACTGCCCGCCGGTGAGATGGTCAGTTCTTATCTCCGGCTGGTGGTGCGAGACCGTCCCGGTATCCTTGCGCGCGTATGCGCCACGCTCGGCCGCCACCGCGTCAACATTGACTCCGTTCTCCAGGAACCCGCCATGCCCAAGGAGCATCTGCCGTTCGTCATGACGCTGGAGCCCACAGCCGAAGCACGCGTACGCGCCGCCGTCCGTGAAATTGCCCGGCTTCCCTTCCTGGTGCAACCGCCGCTGCTCCTGCCCTTTGTTGACCTTCCCTAGCCTCTTTGTAAAGGCTACAGTTCATTTTTTCGCCGAGTCAAGCAACGCCTCCCCACCGGCCCCGCATCTCAATAGGTATGGCGGGAACCTCAATCGGGGCTCCGCGTGATGGGTCTCACACGCCGCAGGCCCAAAGTTCGAAAGGGGGTGTTATGCAAACAATGATTTTTCGCTTCGTGCCAGCACCGCCCGCCACATCCGCTGTGGCCTTCGAGGGTGTCTTGTAACTGGAAAACAGGGGTCCGCCGGCCCCGGCAGACCGCGCCTCGCAGGCTGCGCCCACCCGGCATCTCAAGTTCGTCGTTAGAGCGGCAACCTATGTGACTGTTAACTGATCAGTTGCGTCCTGGCGCCCATCTGCGAGCACTGCGGGGCTGGCATCTATCGCCAACCCATTTCAAGAAACCAATACCAGCCACTGTGCATCCCAACAGATGTCAGGTTCAGGACTTGCACAGGAGGCTTATCAACAGGGCCTTGAACATGACTTTAGAAAGAAGGAGGCAATATGTTTCGGAACGCTTTACAAACGATTGGATTTATGCTGTTTGCGGCATTAATAATGCCTGCGGGGATGTTGCTTGCCACTGAAAGGTATAACGCATACCCGATGACATCCAGCACCGCCAACTGGTATGACGTGGAGCAGGCGTCGTCCTTATTCAAAAATATGAACGAGCTTGCGGTCAAGGTGAGAAAGGAAATTGGAATACTGCAGGTCGAAGGAAGCCAACTGGGCTGGCGCGTACACTCGGCCAGGCTCGGGAGGGCAAAGAATGACATCAACGCCATAGGTGAGGACTTGTTCGAGCTTAACCGTATGAAGAGCAGACTGGAGCCATGGCAGCAGACTTTGATCAACAAAATCACACCACATGTCCATGAGATGGTTTACCAGACGGACGAAGCGCTTAACAGAGTGCGCTCCGACGAGAACCGGACCGTCCTTGCCCTGTCGCAATATCCGCAGAACATCGATCAGGTCTACAACAGCGCCAGCCAGATGTCGGAAACAATCAGCACAGTGACGCAGTACGCGCACGCGGAACAAAAAATGGAGGCGCTGAATAAATTGGACCGCACTGAGCCGGGTTCCTGATTCGCAATGCGAATCGCTTTCGGCAAGGGGCCTCGCGGAGGGCGGGGCCTCTTGTTCCGTAAGAGGCAGACGTTGGAGTTTGGTTGTACTAATGCCAGGAGCAATGGCCTACTGCGCCACCTGAAACTGAAAGACAGTGTCCGGAGTAATCTTGCTTCCGGGAAGAGGAAGCTGCTGAATGATGTTTCCCTGCAAAGCGCCCGGAACCAGGACCTGAGTGACCTTGATGTTGTCAAACCCGGCCTGCTGCAGATCAGATCGGACCACTCCAACGGCCTTTCCCTGAAAATTCGGGCACAGATATGCAACGGGTGTGGGACCCAGTGAAACCAGGAAATTGACGGCGGGGCTCTGCAGGTCGGTTGTGGCCGGCGGAGGGTCCTGCGCCACCACCTGGTTCGGTTCGGCCTGCGGCCAGTAAAGCGCGGCCACATCGCCGATGGTCAGCCCCCGCTCAACGGCAGTAATCCGGGCCGCGCGAATGCTGCGTCCAATGAGGTCCGGAACGCTCGCCTTCTGGGGTCCAAGGCTTAAGAGGACATGGACCTGCTGTTGCGGTTTGATGCTGGTGCCCGCCGCCGGCATTTGCGATACAACAGCGTCCGCGGCAATCTTGTCACTGTACAGCCGGTCTTCAACGTCCAGGTTGAGGCCGATTGCGCGAACAGCGCTCCGGGCCTGGTCTACCGGCATGCCGACCAGGTTGGGCAGGGTTTCCTGCCTCCCGTGTATGGTGAGTTTAATGGTAGTAATAGCGGAGATCACGGCCACCGTCATCAGCACGCCGGCCATGAGGAGCAGCCGTAACACCTTCCGGACTCTGTCGTCGACCTTCATGCGTCTTCCTTCAATATGGCCGAGGGCCTGGAAATTATCAAGCAACGGACCCCGACATCCGTGGCAATCAGCCGCTTGATTCGGAGTGGCCTTTTCCCGAGTGCTCAGAAACAACCGCCTGTGGAATATCCGGCGCCGGCTCGACGTGCACCAGCACGTCGGCGACCCAGTCCAGCCTCTTGCGGATGGCGAACCGCACCTCCGTTGCGATATCGTGCGATTTCCTCACCGTCAGGTCGGGGTCTACTTCAAGGTGGAGATCAACGTAATATTGCAGTCCCACGTTGCGGGCAAAACATTTCTCAACTCCCACAGCGCCTGGAACGGTCAGGCTTACTTCGCGAATGGCCGACATCATCTCGTCGTCCGGCATTTCATCCGTCAGCCGGGAGGAAGTTTCCTTGGCAACCCTCATTCCCGTGAAGATGACAAACAGCCCCACCGCAAATCCGCCGTAGTGGTCTGCCACCAGGAAACGATCGGGATCCAGCAAAGTCAGCCCGAGGGCCGTGAGCGCAGTCAGCGCTGAAAGGATATCAACAAAATCGTTCCAGGCGTCAGCCGTCAGCGCGGCGCTGCGAATTCTCTTGCCGTAATGAAATTTGACGGCGGACATCACCGCCTTTGCAATCATCGAGGCCAGCAGAGCCCAGACTCCGTAGGAGGCAGGCACATCGTGAACGTGCTGGACTCCCAAAAGCGACCGGTAACAGATGCCGATGCCCGCAACAAAGAGTATGACTCCTACAATCAACCCCGTCAGCGTCTCATAGCGCCCGTGTCCGTATGGGTGCCCTTCATCGGCCGGGCGGGAAGCGATCGCAAAACCGAAAAAGACAGCCGTAGCGGCCACGACATCACCCGCCGACTCAAAACCGTCCGCCAGCACAGAAGCGGAGCGCCCAATAATGCCTACGGTGATCTTTACCACCGCCAGGATGCCGCTGACCGCAATACTGGCCAGCGCTACGCGTTTGCCAATCCTGATTTTGGTTGAACTTCTCAACAGCAGGCCTCTTGAGGAACTCAGCACGCCGGAATGGAAACCTCCGGGCAGCCATTTATGCGGTTGCCTGCCCCGTGAAGGTTCCGCCCCGCATCTTACCGCATTGGCGGGGGCCAACGCCACTCGCGGTTTCGGCTTGCTTCTCGCCGTCCGGCTAAGAGTGGTTCAGCCCTGCAGATCCTAATGGAGCTTTGGCCTGTATTGAACGGACGGCTGGTCCATGGAGAATCCGTGGACCAGCGCCGTTCACACGATTGAGAGGATTGTGCTTGAAGCTATCCGCGAGCTGGGGTGACCGGAAAACGCTGCGTCAACCCGTGCAACTCTGCGACCGGTTTGGTTGCATTGTGGTTCTGCTGCCTCGCCATGAGTTTCATGTTGTGCGGCAGGCCGAATTGGATTGACTCGCCGAGCACAGGCAAATCGAGAGCCCGGACAAAATCCATGTTGCCATCGCGGGTGCAGACGAGTTCACTTGTTGCCCCGGAAGCCGGGGAAAGGCCCCGAATCAATGCTATCCCGCGGGGGCTTCCATCAGCCTTGTTGACAACCTCCACGACCTTTAGTCCTCCTTTGAATGGCTCGCCGTAGTACAAGCCGTAATTCCCTGGCGGCAAGGTCATCGATCCCCACCTGGCCTGAACGGGGAGAGTGAATGAGCCCGTAAACTCCGGATAAGTAATAAGTTGAGCCCTGGCTCCGGTTACGCTCATAGCGAAAAGTGCCACTGAAAGTCCAACCAATATCATTAAGTTCTTCATAATTCTCATTAAGTGCCTCCAAATATTAATCTGTCGCAGGGGCCCGGGACATTGTCTCCCAGCTTACCGTCCTGCTTCCCGGCGGCCCAGGCTGATTTGCCGCCCATACTCACTAAGATGGGAAGTCTTTTCGGAATGGATGCAATCACTGGTAAAAGTTTTGTGCAAATATCGCTGCAGAAACGTGCAGTGGTTATAGGCTATGCGGCCTATTTACGCTTGGCATGCTCACAGTAGGTCGACTGACGGGATTCCCATCACTTCTTTGACCTGCACGCGCGAATGTGGATTCACCACCCGCAATGGCCGGCAGTCAAACCTGGCTGGACTGGACCCCGGCAACTGAATTGCCCGGCGCTTCAAAAGGCATAATACCCGCCAATCTGCCGCAGGGATGCGGAATGCGGTTCACATGCTTTTACCGGCCTTATGTCCTTTTTTCCATTAAAGCGGAAAACAACGAAACAAGACTTACAATCAGGCAAAAAATGCTTGACATGCTGGTGATATATCAGCTAGAGTCGCAGCCATCGGTGATATATCAGCTGGAGCAGCAGCACATTATGGCATCCCCCAAGGCAGGTGAAGCCAAATCACTCGCCGAGAAGGCATACGATATGCTCAGCCTGTATATCGTCCAGGGGAAATTGCGGCCTGGCGAGCAGATCCTGGCGAAAGATCTATCCAGGCAATTGGGCATGGGCAGGACTCCCGTTCGCGAGGGTCTTCTAAGATTACAGAATGAGGGAATCATCATCTGCAACAGCCGGCACAACTACAAAGTCCGCATTCTGACTCCCGGCGACATCAAGGAAATCTACGACACCTTGGGAATTCTTGAGGGGGCGGCTGCGGGCGCGGTCCCCCAGATCATTACTTCGGAAGACCTGGGCCGGCTTGAAGAGTACAACGTCCGGATGCGGCAGGTTGCGCAAGAAGGAGACCTCTCCGCTTTCGGCCATTGGAACCATCAGTTTCACGGGATTTTTCTTGACCGGTATGGGAACCGCATGTTGCACACCCTCTGCGACTCCATTCGCCGGCAGGTCTACGCCTACCCTGTCAAGGGAGGATCTCTGGCCCGCTGGCTTGAAAAATCTGTTCGTGAGCATCGGGAAATCATTCGGATGGTTCGAAACAATGAGGGCAGGCAGTTGGAGGCTTATTTCCGGGAAGTGCATTGGAGTTTCACCAGAAACCTTAAGTACATCGAGGATGCTTTTCATCCGGACGGCCAGACTCCCGTGCCTTTCTGACGGCAGGCCGTCTGGGGGGTATTAATCCCTAAGCGGGACATACAGGTAGCAGCAGGTCTTGGGTCATCAGTCTTGTCAAGATTGTCTTCCCTGTCGGGCGGGGTGCAGCTGTATTCAAATCGGCTGGGGTTCTCAGGCTTTGTCGTTCGAATCGGGAACATACCAACAGGGAAGATTGCGTGTTGGAAGTCGGGCACAGGGATCAACAGTAAAATCTTCATCTCCGGCGCCATTTCGCTTGGTCCAGGCGAAGAATTTGGCCCGGTAGAAGCATAGGAGGAAACGCCAGATGAAAACAGCATGGAAATATTCTTTGCTGCTGATCTTGTGCTCGCTCGCTGTGGGCATAAATCAGCGCGGTTTCGCCCAGTCAATTCAAGGAACAATCCTTGGAACGGTAACCGATGCCAAAGGGGCATTGGTTCCCGGCGCGACGGTTGAAGTGATCAATCGTGACACTGCGTTCACGCGTACTGTGACCACCGACAGTACGGGCCATTATCGGGTGCCCAGCCTGGAGCCGGGGAGCTATTCCGTCGCGGCATCGTTTACTGGGTTTAATCGCTGGGAGAGCCAACCATTCCAACTCAGCGCCAACCAGATCCAGCGCATCGACGTCACGCTGGAAGTGGGGACTACCCGAACCACCGTCAACGTCAGCGCCGCGGCGGGCACTGCCGTTGAGACTGAAACTGCAACTTTGTCCAATGTGCATACCCCGGCCGAATTCACGGAACTGCCGATGAGCATTTACGGGCGGAGTATTTTCAACGTCAATGTCGTGACCGCAGGTGTGCAATCAACCAGCGGAATCGAAGTCAATGGAGCACGCGACACTGCGAACAGCTTCACCATTGACGGCGTCGGCAAAGATGATATTGTGAGCAGCCGGCAGGCGCCTAACAACCTTGAGGTCGACATCGACGGGCTTCAGGAATACAGGGTCCAGACCGCCAACAACTCTGCCGAATACGGCCAGGTGGCGCAGTTCATTGCCGTATCCAAATCCGGCGGAAACCAGGTCCACGGCAGCGTTTTCTGGGGAAACTTCAACAGCTATTTCTCCACCCGCGACTTCTTCGACTACACAAGTCAAAAACCCTCGTTCACCAACAACAATGAGTTTGCGGTCACATTCGGCGGTCCTGTTGTCATCCCCAAGCTCTATAACGGAAAAGACAAGACTTTCTTTTTCTTCACCTACGGCGGCCAGCGATACCGCATCGGCGCACGTTCATACGGGTCGGTACCAACCGACGCTTTCCGGAACGGCGATTTTTCAGCGATTTCCGGCCTGGTAACCATTCTCGACCCGCAAACAGGGACTCCGAGCGATCCCACAACGTGGCAGCCGTTTCAAGGGAACATCATCCCGGCCAACCGCATCAGTGGGGTGTCAAGTGCGCTCCAGGATATGCTTTACCCCGAGCCTAACCTCCCGGGGACAGGGGATTACGGAGTGGGCAACAACTACACTTTTGACCCCGGAGGCCAATTCAACAGTGATGTTTACTCCTTCCGGGTCGACCAGAAGATCTCTGACCGTAACACGATGTTCCTCCGCGTCGGAGTCACACAGCACAATCAGGACCACTATCCCGGTTTCCTCAAGGATGGACTTGACGGCGGGTTCTTCAGCAACATCCCGGGACGATTTGTGGTTCTTTCCGACACGCACAGCTTCAGCCCAACGGTTGTCAACGAAGCACGCTTTGGCAACACTAGAATGTTTTACCAGCAACAGGTTGGCGCTCCCCTGGGCCCGGACTACGTGGGGATGCTGGGGTTACAAGGTATCGACAACCCAAGCAATAACGACTTCCTGAGTTCCCTGCCGGGCTTCAGCTTTTCGCGCTTCAACGGAACCAGCGGAGCATGGATCGTCAGCCAGGCTCAAAACACTTATGAGGCAACGGACAACCTGACATGGATTCGCGGCAGGCATACTTTTAAGTTTGGAGGCGACGTCCGCCGCTATCTGGTTAACGACGGTGGTGTTCCGGGCGACCAGACCGGGGGCTTCAGTTTTGATGACACGATTACCGGATTCGATTATGCGAGCTTCCTGCTGGGACTTCCAACCAGTACATCGCTCGGAACCCCCAGACCTTCGGTCTATCCGCGCAGTACGATTTACGGTTTTTACGCGCAGGATGATTTGAAGGTCAGCCCCAAGTTGACGGTGAATTACGGGATGCGTTTTTCGTACCAGCACCCTTGGACTGACAAGTACGACCGCCGCTATGCCTTTGACCCCAGCACCGGCAGTATGGTGGTGGCCTCAAGCAGCTTGCCCACCGATCTTGTACCGGATGTCGCCGCAACGTTACCCATCATTACCGCTCAGCAGGCTGGTTTCCCGGTCCACACCCTTATGCAATCGGACTGGAACAATTGGAACCCTCGCCTGGGAATCGCCTATCGTCCGTTTGGGGACGAAACAACCGTGGTCCGGGCGGGCTATGGCTGGTATACACAGGTATGGCCCGGGTTGCTGGCCCTCGACTACTCGACAGGAGGCCCCTGGCAAACGGCCCGGAGCTTTGATTATCTCGGGGGTGCCCCGACCCAGAGTTTCCCCAATCCTTTTACAGCGAGCACCGGTTTCCAGGGGGTTACGAACATCAGCGTGGCGGATCCCCGGATGATGAACGAACGGACCTCGCAGTGGAATGTGTCCATCGGACGCCAGTTCCTGGGTACCGCGATCGACGTGGGATACGTGGGAACCAAAGGCACTCGGATTCCTTTTGTCGAAAACCTCAATCTGTTGCAGCCCAGCACACAACCGTTTGATGCTGCAAACCGCCCCTACACGAGCTTCGGCACCATTAGTGAAATACACTCCGGGGCGTCGTCAATCTATCACGGCTTCACTATTCAGGCGACCCGCAGATTCCGCAACGGGCTGTCGTTCAATGTGAATTACACCTACTCGAAATCACTCACGGACAGTGCGCTGAATGGTTACGCACCGGGCATCCAGCAGAACCAATACGAGCGTTTTCTGGAAAGGGCGCCGGATCCCAGCATCCGTCCTCAACGGCTGATTTTTGACTATATGTACCACCTTCCATTCGGGCACGGACAGCGATTCTTCCCCAACATGAACCCCGTGGCCAACACAGTCCTGGGAGGCTGGGAAGTCGTGGGGATCACTACCATGCTTAGCGGTCAATACCTGTCCCCAAGCTTTTCGGGTATTGATCCTGCAAACACAAACCAGTTCGGTGGCCGTCCGGATTGCGTGGGCAACGGCAACCTCGGCAGCATCGGAGACCTCGTCCGGGCCGGTCAACCGATGTGGAATCTCAGCGCATTTTCACTCCCTGGGGACCCAAATGAGACTGTTGGTCGGGGGTCTTACGGAAATTGCGCACGGAGCGTGCTCCGTGGACCGGGTAGGAACCTGTGGAATGCCGGCCTTACCAAGAACATCATGCTCCATGAGGGTGTGCGGTTGCAAATCCAGTGGGAACTCTTCAACGCCTGGAACCGTGCGAACTTCGGAAACGGCACCACGAATATCACGTCCGGAAACTTTGGGCGAACCTCCAGCGGCGGCGGAGGTCGCAGCATGCTCTTCGGGGCGCGTGTCGATTTCTAGCGCGTCCTGTTTCGTGAACTGTTATTCATCCTTTCCGTAGGATGAGCAGCAAGAGTCCGGTAGCCGCGGGAATTTGCAGCACGTTTCGACCTCGGCTACCGGAATCTATCTGGGCCGGCCCTGCCTGCCGGGAGACTTGGGAAAAGGAGAGGAGAAATACGAAGTCTTAGGTTCTTCGTGACCGTTAGCTGCCTCCTCAGTACGAACCTGGCGGTGAGGGCCGAAACGGCAAGTCGTTCGGTTCTCGCCCCTGAGTTCGAACGCGCGCAGGCCTACTATGCCGCTCGCCTGCATGCCCGAGCAAGTAAGGAAAACGAAATACAGTGGTTCCGCTATCCCGATGGTTCTGAACTCAACGGCCTGCCGGAACGGGTGTATTCTGCTCATGATCGATACCCAGAGGCCGCCCCATGCCTCAAGAGATTGGAGTGGTCAAAGCCAGCTTTACCGCAGTCACATGCCATCCTGTTGGCTACCTTGAATCCGTTTCAGACGAGCTCGGAAGCGGAGAGAAAACTTCGCTCGGCGGCGGAACAAGCTCCCAAAGATTTTAACGCCAATCGTAACCTGGGTGAATTCTACCTCAGCCAGGGAAGATTGCGTGATGCGATTCCTTATCTAGAACGGGCCCAAAAGTCGAACCCCGGGTCCTACGAAAATGGATACAACCTGTCGCTGGCTTACCTGCAAGTTGGAAACTACCCGGCAGCGAGCAGGCAAATCGAAGCGCTCCTCAAAATACGGGAAACAGCGGAGTTGCATAGCCTGCTGGGCGAGGTGGAGGACAAGGCCGGCAATCCGGCCAAAGCAGCCCAGGAGTACTCCCGCGCCGCTCAGATGAATCCGAGCGAAGACAACCTTATCAACCTGGGGATTGAATTCGCTCGTTATCATGCGCTGGATTTGGCGGAAAAAGTGTTTGTGGGTGCGGCGGAGCGTTACCCTCGCTCTGCCAGAATCCAGGTGGGGCTGGGATACACTTACTATCTGCTCCAGGATTATGACAGGGCAAGAATAACTTTCATCCACGCCGCGGAAATAGCCCCTTCCAATGGGAACGTTTACCTGGTCATGGCCAAAGCTTATAACTCCGTCCCACTCGCCAAGATGCGCGGGGACGGCATTACAGAACTTATGCGCAAATGGGTCCGGATCAAACCCAATGACCCCCGGGCCTCATACTACTGCGCGATCAGCCTGCGCAAGGAGGCTCACGATTCAGGCAGGAAGACAGACCCTGCCGAGATAGAGTCCCTTCTTCAGACCGCAGTTCGGCTTGACCCCAAAATGGCCGACGCTTACCTGCAGCTTGGGATCTTGCGTTACGAGGCCCACAGGTACCCAGAGGCCATCCGGATGTACGAGCAGGCTATCAAACTGCAGCCCGACCTGGGCGAAGCCCACTACCGCCTGAGCGAGGTGCTGGCGCGCGCGGGAGAAAAGTCTCGGGCCCGGCAGGAATCAGACCTTTATGCCCGTTTGCGGAAGAAGGACGTCCTCGACAAGGAAAAGAAAGACGCTGAAATGCTGCAGCTTATCTACCCGGATGAAACTGGTCAAGACGTTGGGCCTTCAGGGGACTCCACGAAATAGCATTGGCCATCTTGCCGAAACTGCAAATCAGATTTGTGGCAAAGGTTGGCCGGGTTTTTAGCGCTGGTCATTGCAAGGAGTAACCCAGGGTTGATTCAAGAAACCGAGCCAGCCGTGGGGGCTCCTTTTTAGCGTTACAATTGTCTCGAACGAGGAGGGGTCCCTGCTTGAAAATTAGGGTAAGGGTTCCATATCTGGTCATCTTCATTTCTTGTCTACTTTTGAGTGCACTCCCCGGATGGACTGCTTCCAGCCAACTTAAGCTCTCCTTCCAAAGTCCGGTCATGAAGGTCTTTCAGGACGAGCCAAGCCCTGGGACCAGTGTTACAGAAAAAGTCAGCATGGCCCGGGGCGAGTACCAGTCTTTCCAGCTCCTTGTCGAGGCGCAGAGCAACAACCTGCATGACGTGTCCGTGATGGCCGAGCCTCTGGTTTCCAGGAAGGCCGCAAAGGACGGCGCCGGCATCGAGGTCAATCTCAACCTGGTGGGCTATGTTTTGACCCATGCGGATGACCGCCGGCCCTGGGGCAAGGCAACGAAGATCGGATGGTGGCCTGACCCACTGCTGCCCAACCGTCCTTTTGACGTGACTGCGGGCCAGACACAGCCTGTGTGGGTCACAGTGTTCGCCCCGGAAGGAACACCTGCGGGAATCTATACCGGCAAGCTGACCGTAATGCTGGGGGGGCAGCATGTTGCGCAAAGCAGCTACGAGGTTGAAGTCTTCAACGTGACGCTGCCGAAAAAACAGGTGTTGCGTAGTGCAGCCTTCATGCCCGCCGGCAACCTGGAAGCGCAATATAAGGTCCCGGGCGGCATCAACGGCAAATCCTTCCTCCATTTATATGAGCGATGGGAGAAATTTGCCTACCAGCACCATCTGGGGCCCGCCTTCGACATGCTCATGGGCTGGAATCAGACGGAACTGCGCAAGCCGCTTGAAGCTGGCAGCCTGGGACCAACTCCCGATATGCTGGCGTCAAAATTCGGGCCCAGCAGTCATGTAACGTGGCCGGTCCACTGGAGTCCGAAGGGCTATGACTTCAGCACTGCTGAAGAAGTGATCGACACTGCCCTTCCCTACGGGCTCGAGCGTTTCTGCATTGCGATCTTCGACCGCGAGCAACAATGGGAGCAGCAGGACCCCAGGACCCACGCGGCGATGGCAGATTTCCTTCGCGCCTATGTTCCGCTGCTCAAGAAGCGAGGCCTCGACAAGTATGCCTATGTCTATAACGCTGACGAGCCAGGCCCGAAGATGTGGGACACCGTCAGGAAGAACTATGAATTCGTGAAATCGGTGGACACGCAGCTCAAGACCTGGCTGTGCCTCAACAACGTCAAAGGAGTGCGGGCACTGGCTGGTTTCACCGACATGTGGGACGTTTATATCCGGCAATACGATCAATCGGGCGTGGAGCGGAACCGCAAGGCGGGTGAAACCGTCATCTGGGGGGTCTGTGTCTATCCGCACGAACACCCCAATCTCTTCATCGAATATCCGGCGATGGACGCGCGCATCATCGGCTGGCTAACGTATGCCTACCAGGTCACGGGCTTCGAATACTGGGGACTGAACCAGTGGGGCGCCAACACCGGGCGGCAGGACTGGGCATCTTTTGACAAAGGCAGCACGCACACAAGCTGGAAGCGGACCCGCTGGCCACTGGGTGACGGATGGCTTCTTTATCCCGGCCCGCATGGCGAGCCTCTCTCATCCGTGCGTTTTGAAAACCTGCGCGACGGTTTTGAAGATGCTGAGCTGCTGCTGATGCTCGATTCGCGCGGAAAGCAAGCAGAAGGCAGGCAGATTGCCGCCCGTGTCGCGAAGTCACCCGAAGATTACACTTCTGATCCTGCGGCCATTGAGGCGGCCCACGTGGCCGTGCTCAAAGCGCTCGCAAAATCCAACTCTAATTAGCAGGGTTTTCTGACTGATCAGCTAGAATTGGAAGATCGCGTAGAGAAGGAGGTGGAGATGACAGGTCAAAAGAAGTTGTTTCTGGTCCTAATGGTTGGGGCGTTGTTATTCAGCTGGGGGTGCTCGCAAAATGGCTCGGCCCCGGCAGGTTCGTCTTCCGGTGAGGCCGAATCGATTAAGCCTTTCCTGGGACGCTGGGATTTAACCGTAAAGACTGCAACCGAGGAACGCCCGTCATGGATCGAGATCACAGAGGAACAGGGTCAGGCAAAGGGTTTGATGACCGGATTCTGGGGCCATGCCACTCCCACAGGCGAAATTCAAGTCAAGGATGGCGAGATTGAGTTCCTCGCGCCCAAGGGTGCGGGTTACGCCGACGGCACCGAGCTTAAGGGAAAGCTCGACGGGGAGCAGCTTGCAGGCACGGCGACGGATCCGAAAGGCGTCGTCTGGCAATGGACCGGCCGCAAAGCACCGAGCCTGGAGCGGACAGGCGTTCCGGAATGGGGCAAACCCGTCCGGTTGTTCAACGGCAAGAATCTTGACGGCTGGAGGTTCAGCAATCCCGCGCATGTTTGGAGCGTCAAGAACGGCACACTCGTAAAGACCGCAACCAGTTCTGAAATCATCTCGACATCCAGGTTCGAGGACTTCAAGTTGCACGTCGAGTTTAAATGTGAAGGCTCATGCAACAGCGGCGTCTATCTTAGAGGCCGCTACGAGGTGCAAGTTGCAGCGGGCCCGAGCGATGATCTCCCCCCGAACCGTAGCATGGGTGCGGTTTACGGCTTCATTGCGCCGGAACCCGCTCCACCGGCTACGCTGGGGAAATGGCATAGCTACGACATCACGCTTGTGGGACGAACCCTTACCGTGGCCTACGACGGCCAGACGATCATTGACCAACGCGAGATTCCTGGCATTACCGGCGGCGCGCTCGACAGTAATGAAGGAGAGCCGGGCCCGATTTATTTCCAGGGCGGAGAGCACGGGCAGGTGGCATTTCGCAATGTCGTGATTACGCCCGCGACATAGCCCGGTTGAAGAGACAAGAAATTGTCGTCTGGAAAAAAGCGGCAGGTTGAGACTGGCGGGAGGCATGCGAAACGGAGGCCGGACAGGGAGAACTATACATACCCCGGTTTGAGCCCTCAGCACGACTGGTTATTCCTCATAAATCTAGGGGGGTGAAGATGTTACAAATGTGGCGCCAAGCAGCGAAGAGTTACAGAAAAAGGGCACAGATCTGGTGCCTGGTTTTGGCCACGCCGGTTTGCCTCGGCTGGATTCCATCTACAGCTTCTGCCCAAGGAAGGCAGGCTGCCCAGGAAGCACGCAGCAGAGCCTTTTACCAGTACCTGACCGAACGCGGGGCCGAAATGAGCCGGCAAACTCTGAGCAACGTCCATACCCTTCAGCAGTTGAAACAAGTGAAACCTGAGTTGCGGCGTGAATTGGCCTACATGGTGGGGCTTGATCCAATGCCCGCCCGGACGCCGCTCGAAGCGAAGATTGTCGGCAGCCTTGATAAAGAGGGCGTCCGCATTGAAAAAGTTGTTTACCAAAGCATGCCCGGGCTTTACGTAACCGGAAACCTTTATATTCCCACGGAGGGCAAGAAGCCCTTCCCTGTGGTGCTCTACCTCTGCGGTCACTCCCCCAATCCCTACGGAGCCAAGGTCGTCTACCAGCGTCACGCCATCTGGTTCGCCCAGCATGGCTACGCCTGCCTGGTTCTCGACACGCTCGAGTTCGGAGAAGTTCCCGGCATCCACCACGGACTTTACGACCAGAACATGTGGCAGTGGCTGTCGCTCGGTTACACTCCCGTGGGAGTGGAAGTCTGGAACGCCATTCGGGGTCTCGACTATCTCGAAACCCTTCCCTGGGTGGATATCCACCGGGTTGCGCTGACGGGAGAATCAGGCGGCGGCTCCATCACCTGGTACACCGCGGCGCTGGACGAGCGCATTGCTGTTGCCGTCCCGGCCATCTCCACCTGGACCGCGGGAACACAGGTTTCGCTGCACGGCGTGGTTGAAAATTGCGACTGCATGTACTACCCCAACATCTATGAGCAGGACTTCCCAATCCTGGGAGCTCTGATCGCCCCACGCCCGCTCAAGATAATCAGCGCGCGGCTCGATCCTATGTTTCCTCCAGCGGGCTACAACGCCGTCTATGAGAAACTGAAACCGATCTACGCACTCTACGGCGCCGAAAATAAGATCTCTGCATTTGACCAGGAAGCCCATCACGGAGACAACGTCCCGCTTCGGCGCGAATCGGCCACCTGGATCCAGCACTGGCTTAAAGGAGACAACACGCCGTATGACGACGGAACTTTCACGCCAATACCCGGCCCGCAGCTCGAGTGCCTGTTGAAGCAGCCCGCCGA
>DATLWV010000329.1:0-9418 GCA_035576145.1 Terriglobia bacterium | reverse complement strand
GATAATGACGGCGGCGCGGATGCCATCTTCACGCGGCTGAAGAATTCGCCCCTGCTGCTACGCAACAACGTGGCGCATCAGAATTCATGGATCGGCTTCGAGCTGACGGGAACGAAAAGCAATCGAGATGCCATCGGCGCCAGGCTGACCCTCGAATCCGGCGAGCGTCGACTGGTGCGCTGGATTACCGGCGGTTCGAGCTATCTTTCGTCGCAGGATAAGCGCGTCGTTTTCGGTCTGGGTCCGGCGCCTGCAAGCTCCCTTTCAGCCCTGGAGATTCGCTGGCCCAGCGGACAGACGCAGAAGATTTCCGGCCTTGCCCCCAACCGCTACCACGCGATTGAGGAACTCGGAAAGCGACAAAGTTAGACTCAGAGTTTGGAGGAGCTACTCAATCGTCCGGCAAGTTGATGGGACCGGCGATGTCGCGAATTAACATTGCCTCCCCCAAAACTTCCCCGCCTACTCGTATGTAACACAGTTGCACCACTTGCCCGTTTCATCGTAATGAGGCCATGGACCGCCGGTGTGAAATCCGGAAACGATCAGATCGTCAAACATCGGCGTAGGCTCAAAGTATCCAGGCCGGCGCAGGTGCTCCTTCACCACGGCATCGTTGAGTTCCAGCCCCAGTCCTGGCTTGTCCGGAACTGAAACGTAGCCCTTCTCGATGATCGGCTTGGGAACACCGGTAACCAGATCCTGCCACCACGGCATGTCCAGGGCGTGGTTCTCCATGGCCAGAAAGTTGTCGCCGAAGGTGGCGGCGCAGTGGTACCCCGCGAAGCCGCCTATGGGAGATCCGGCCTGGTGCATGGCCACCCGGATGCCCGCCAGCTCGGCTGAGTCAGCAATCCTCTTGGTCTCCAGCAGCCCGCCGGAGGTCTCAATGTCCGGATGAATCGTGTCCACCGCGTGGTTTTCGATCAACGGCTGAAAACCATCTTCCAATCCGAAGATATCTTCGCCGGTGTTGATGGGCGTGGTGGTGGATTCTGAAATCATCTTGTAGGCGCGCCAGTTCTGCCACGGCTCGTGATACCCTTCGCCCACCTGGAGGATATCTTCAACCCAGGCCAGCTGATAGCGCTCGAACGCCCTGGCGTAACGGATGGAATCGTTTACATCAAGCGGCCCGAAATGGTCCGCGGCCAGCGGCACCGACCACCCGAGCACGTCACGGTTGGCAGCGATGAATTCGCACAGGTACTCCAGGCCCTTATCGGTGGCCACCCCGCGATCATTCACGGCGTTGGGGCGCTTGGCCACCAGGCTGGTTTGCAAATCCATCTTAAAGAACGTGAGCCCCATTTCCTTGCGCCGCTGCATCCGCTCCGCATATACCTTCACATCCGGGTGGGCGGTGGTGTCCGCGTAGATGCGGATGCGGTCACGCCTCTTTGTGCCGATCAGCCGGTAAGCCGGAACACCGTACACCTTGCCGGCGATATCATGCAGGGCCATGTCCACCGCGCTGTAGCCGCCGCCCATGCGTCCGTGCCCGGCAAACTTCCTGATTCGTTTCAGGGCGCCCTCAATGTTCAGAGGATTCTGGCCCACCAGGTGCGCTTTGAGCACCAGAGCAATCCCCTCCACGCCGGCATCGCGCACCTCGCCCAACCCGTAAACGTCCTGGTTGGTATAGATTTTGATGAGCGGATAATCGTAGTTTGCGGCGACACGGCAGGCACGCATGTCCGTGATTTTCAGACTGCTCGGGGCGGAGTTGCGGTTCACCGTTTCCTGGGCACTCACCGATCCCTCGGTGGCCTTGAACAATGGACCGAACATGGCTGCGGAAGCGGCCCCTCGAAGCATCGCCCGGCGTGTGAGCCTGGCGCTCTCTGGCTTGTTATTCACAGTCACCTCCCTGCTTTCGGATGGATCCGCGCGGATTTTCTCAATGATAAAAGGGGCACGCGGGCCTTATGGTCATCAGAGGGTTTGGCCGGCCCGTTCTCAGCTCCTTGGTCCTCTATTTTTTCCCGCGATTCTTGACGGATAGCAAGAGAATTCTGCTTGTTGAGTGTGTGCCAAAGCGCCTTGGGTCCGTCAAACGAATTGCCTTATCATCACCGTAGCGGAGAAAGAGACCAGGAGCGGGTTTCAGTGTCATTCTAAAACTGAAAACAGCAATGATGCACACCAGTATTCAACAAGTTAATGGGGTCATTGGATCAGGTGCAATTTTCTGGGCAGGCAAACTTCTTACGTCACAATGTGGCGGGCTGGTTGCTTCAGCTACACGATTACAGTGGTGTAAACCTGCTAAATGATTGGGCCTTGCCTCGCACGGCTGGCCTTTTCGGGGTATCGGCACAAGATTTTGAAAAACAAGTGGGCAGCGTTAACTCGCGAGCTTCGAGGGGAAGCCACGGCCAGATGGCAAGTGAGTTTCTATCGTCCACATGAGATTTTCACGGGTTATGGGTTTCTCCAGGTAGTCAACGGCCCCACGTTGCATTGCTTCAACGTAAGAGGCCATATCGTGGTGCCGGGCCAGGACGAGGACTGGCACCTTCCGGTTTCTTGCCACTGACATCTCCAGAACGAGTTCCCCTTCAAAGGCCGGGCTTCCCTGATCAACGATTACCATGTCAAAATGCTTGTCTTCCAGGGATCGTGCGCCTTCTTCATAAGAACCGCAGGCACAAACAGCAAATCCCCGCTCGCGAAGGTACCGGGAGTACCTTTCACGATCATTGGCTTCCGGGTCGACCAAGAGGATGCTGCGCGCGGAGACGAAAGGTACATGGGGGGACACTACCTTGGGGGTCCAAGACAAGTGTGGCATGTTTTCCTCCACTGATCATTCGGATGCCCCTCCCCAACCTGACTAATAACCAAACCATAACCCCGGACCCTTGGCATTGTCAATCAGAATTTTTGAGCCCGGGCCCTCCCTCCCTCACAGGCCCAGTCAGGCCACGGGGATTTGAGGATGACGAAGTGTTATGCGAGGATTGCAGGCTCTCGACCGAGGGAGGGTTTGAAGGTTCTAGATTGGATTCTTCGCGTAACCGAAGAGGACGAAAAAAGTGACACTAATCACTATTTAGTTACAACAAGCCACAAGGCTAAAGAGGGGAAATTCAAAACTGAATATGAATGTTGGCGTCCCCGGCGGGATTTGAACCCGCGTTACCGCCGTGAAAGTCCCGAAACTAGCTACTGCCAAGAATGGGCACGCTATGACACGTGTAACACCCTCAAGGCTTTATCCCCCGCCGAACCCCGTGACGATCTGACAGCGATAGACGCTGATGAACCGCTTTCCCACTTCGTTCGTCACCGCTTCGTCACCGTCGTCGAGCGAAGCGTCTTCTTGCCTTCGACCCGAAAACGTTTTCCCAGCACATCGAAAAGGCTCTCCCAGGGCTTTCTCGATTCATACAGGCCGGGCATCGTATGAAATGGGGACCCCTTCTGTCGATCCTCAGCCCAATTCTTTAAAGCCTGGCAAAAGGGCGGTCCTAAGATTCTATGGAGCTTGCCAGATAGCGTGATACTCTTTGCCGTTGCCGAACATGATGATTGAAGCGGGCACTGCCTAGGGGGCGAGGGCGCTGGCCGTCTGTTTCACCTGCCTGGGGTCAGCCATTTTTTATTTTTCAAGTTTTTGTTTCTTGGTGGCGAGCCTATGACATGCTGTTGCCGTAACGGTTGTCGGCATGAGAAAATGCCACGGTCAGGACTACACCGACCGTGGTTACCTCGTGAGACATTGAAATCACCGGCTCTCGGGTGTGCCTTACCGGTCGTGCGAAAGGTAGCAACGGAAATTCCCGTTTATGCCTCAGCCCGCCTACATTGTTTTGGAAATCCAGCCCCAATGGGTGCTGGAGGGAGAAGCCTTAGGGAGCAAGGAGAAGTTTTGGTATCGGGCTGACGACAATGAGCCGGAATGGCTCTTCAAGTTTCCACAACCGAACACGGGACAACATTGGGCTGAAAAAATTGCAGCGGAGGTAGCGGCTTGTCTGGAAATCCTTCACGCGCACGTTGAGTTTGCTATATTTCAGGACACACGCGGCTCAGCAACGGAATCCTTCGCCCGCGAAGGTCGTAACCTCTTTCATGGAAATCAGATTCTCGCTGGCAATGTCCTCGGATATGACCCCACAAAAGCCTTTCGCCAATCGGATCATACACTGGACAACATCTTTGTCGCGATCGATAAGACATTCTTGACGCCGGAGGCCGCACACAGGACTAAGATCTTGTTTGCAAGTTACATTGTTTTAGATGCGCTTATAGGCAACACCGACCGGCATCATGAGAACTGGGGCATCTTGCGGCGGCGAGTAGGCGAGCACTGGCAGGGGCTACTTGCGCCTACCTTTGACCATGCATCCTCGCTCGGGCGCGAACTAGTGGACACATCTGACGGCAAATGCAGACAGAGGTTGCTACGAGAGGGCCACGTGGGCAGGTACGCGGAGAACGCTCATGGCGCCATCTTTTGGAATAAGACGGATAAGCGGGGGCTAAGCCCGCTGGAACTGGTTCGAAGGGCAGCCGTGGCGCAACCAGAAATATTCAAACCGGCGCTAGGCCGTCTCGACAGACTGGACAGACACAAGGCGGAGGATATCGTTGCCCGGGTACCAGATGCCTGGATGACCCCCATTGCCCGTGAATTTTCGATTGAGTTAATGTGCTATAATTCCGAGGAGTTAGGGAATATTCGACTATGAGTGAAAAAACGCTGTTTCTAGCTTGGCAAGACAAAGCTCGAACGCGCGAGTGGTTTCCAGTGGGCCGGTTGGATGTGCAGATGGCGCAATCGCTATATCGCTTTCGTTATTTGCGAGGAGCAGAGATGGCACGTCAGAAAAGCGGCTTTGAGCCATTGCTCGATTTCCCTGAATTCTACAAGGCATACGAGGCCTCTGACCTATTTCCGCTGTTTCAAAACCGCCTGGTCCCGCCGGGCCGCCGGGACTTCCCCGAATACCTCCGGCTCCTTGATTTGTCAGACAAGGCCGACCCCGTTGAAATTTTGTCCGTAAACGGTGGTTATCGTGCCACCGACAGTTTCGAGGTTTTTCCCAAGATCGAACGCCGAGAGGATGGATCATTTCGGTGCCGCTTCTTTCTCCACGGATGGCGACACGTCAGTGACGACGCTCAGCGCCGGATGCAGTCGTTGAAGTCGGGAGAGAAGTTGTATGTTGCCCTCGAACTGACGAACCCCGCGACTCAGCTGGCGGTCCAAATCCAAACCGCCGATTATTACATGATCGGCTGGGCACCGCGTTATTTGGTGCATGATTTGGTAAGTGCAATCGCCAAGGCTCCCGGAGATTACAAAGCGAAAGTGATTCAGGTTAATCCTATGCCAGCGCCATCCAAGCAGCGGCTGCTGGTAGAGCTCTCCGGACACTGGCCGGATTACGAGCCGATGACAACGGCAGATTTCGAACCGCTCACGGCAGTTACTCTCGCCTAAGCAACCCCACTAGAGGAAGAGCTCAATCAGGCTGCGGGCCTGGAATGGCTGTACCCGCCCGCCCGGCCCTCACTCGTAATTGGTCACGGCGCTTTCCAGATGACGTGGTGCTCTTTGTCGTTCCCGAACATGACAATCGAGGCAGCAGAGGTGTGCTCACTTGCACCCGTATTTGGACTCGCCGTCGCCGTACTCCCTAGGTCCATGTCAAAACCTTGGCCATCAGCAAGGCTAATTAGCGAACCGTCTGGAAACTGATTTAATGTCACTTTGCCATCCCCATCCGCGTCGTGAAGAGAAATCACGGTCCCTTTCCCGACCATCTGCATCGCGGCCCGCGTCTTTCCTTTTCTGTCCAAGAGCCAAATACCGGGCATGCCGGATCGTGAGGTAGTGTCCAGCCCGATTGTTCCTGTCTCCCCTCGGAGTAACAGAGGTGGCTCGCCTGATGCGATGCCCATCGCTAACTTAGGTACCCCCAGGCCATCGAAAAAACGTATTTCGTCGGATTTCAGTTCAAAGCGAACCTTTCCCGCAGCATCTGTCACCTGAATAGTGTGCGCTTTGATGACTTGGGGAATGGGCTGCGTTGCACCAATGGTCCCAACGATAACCACGATCAACAATGCGGCCAGCCCTAAGTGTTTGAGTCTCCGGTTGTCACGCTCAAGTTTTGCCAATCGCCGTGATAGTTCTGTTTCGGTCATCGCAGTGCCCTCCGTGCGCGATTTTAGAGTTTCCTGCAGGTGTGGGGGAGAAGTCTACCACTTTAGTTGCATCCTGGGGCATTTCTGCGCGATGGTGACGTACCCTGCGCGAGTACGAGGTCTCTGACCAACCCGGTGCCCTTGCGGTTTCCTGCACTTGCCCATTGTGGTAGAGTATGGCTGTTTTTGACTCGCGTATGACAGCAAGCGCACTTCTGGCACGAATAGTGGAGGGCAAAATGAGCAAGGTTATTCCCGCTTTTCTCGTTGCGTTCCTCGCTGTACCGGCATTAGCCAAGAAACCCGCTCCGGCACCAACTTGCGAAACCAAATTCACAGTCGTGATAGAGGATGACCTGCATAATATCAAGCAAGGACTAGCGGATAAAGATGTCAAGTGGTTCAAAAAGGAAATTGAAAAAAAATATCCTGACGTTTGCTACGTGGCCCCCGCCCCTGAAGTCCCGTTGGTGTTTTACATATCGACGAGTCCAGCGGTCTACCATGGGACTCGGAGGGTAACAACTCAGAGCCAGTCCAAGACCGATATAAGCGGCGATGTGGACGCAACCGCAAGAACCGCAACGGACAGTGAATCTACTGTCCCATATGACGTAAATTATGACATTTGCACTCTAACCATCGAAACCAGAGATGGCCCGAAAAATTGGAAGGCGCGGCATCGGTTTCAGCAAAAGGGCCTCTTTCACACATATGCCGGAATCCCTTTAGGTGGAAAAGGACATCACCCGATACACACCGTAATTCAAGAGGCCGCGAAGTGGGTTCACGAGGGCGGCTTGACGAATCCGCTCGAAACCGTCGCACCTCAATAGGCGGCTTACAAAATGGCACGGATCACAAAAGGACCATTATGATAGTCGGCCAGACATCGGCTCAAACGAAATCCAAAAGTTCAAAATTTGAACCCGGCGCTCGGGCATGCCAGCGCGGATTTTTTCAATCCCAAAGGGGGGTATCCGGGGGTGCTTGAAAATCAGAGGGGTTGGGCCGCCGCGCTTTCGGGGTCATCCCGGACTGACTGGCTGTAAACCACGTTCACAACAAACTGGGACCTCGCGAAGTCGCTCTCACTCGCTCTCGCAAGCATCTTGTCTTGGGCCTCAATGCACTCTCGGGCCTCACGCAAGCCTACAATCGCACCTCTGTAATCGCCTTCCAATTCGGCCTTGCCAAGCAAGTCCCAGGCCTTCCGATTCATTCGGCGCATTTCGTCTAACAGGTTATCGCCTAGGCGCTCTTCGCGGCGCTCGCTGGCCTTAACGATAGCCTGTGCCGCGTGTGCCTTGTGGCGCAGTAGGGCAGCCGGAGATATCGAAACACGTTGCGCTATGTTTCGTAATGGCTCACCACCAACAAGGGCTTTGTCAATCGCGGTTCGATTCGGGTTTGCGCAAGCAAGACACGTTCTTGGCATCGTGCTATCCTACCACCAATCCGTGGCTTGGATGCCTTTGCGGGCGGAGCCGCCGAAAACGACCCCGCCCGCCCTTGGGTTTAGGTTGGTAACGACTTACCCTCGACCCCGGCAAGGGCCGAAACTTTTTGCACGTTCCTGCAATAAGCTCATGTTCTCTCAAGCAGTTGCACCATGCCTCCCTTGGTAGGTTGCTTAGGTGCTTTGGTGCTTACGAGATTAAATGCTTGACCGGTCCTGAAATGTTTGCCAAATCTCATGGAAACGTTCGCCGGACAATACTGCGTACGACGGAATAGATCATCGCTTTTGGATGGTCCCTTTTCTCAAAATCTTGGAGAACATCCCCAATCTCAATCTCGAATATTTTCCCCACAAAAATGCGGTGACTGAGCGTTTGGCGCTTACGCGGACGTTCGCCATTGGCGATAACCCACGCCCGGTAGTACTTTGATCTTGGACGATCTCCGAGCTTTTGTTCTTTGCCGTAGTTAAGGAAACAACAGATTGGAACCCCATCCGGTAAGATCGAAAACCGAAGGACGCATCCCCAGCGGTGAAACATACGATCATACTCAGCCCTGGCAGAAACGCACTCGGCCTCATAAGTACCCGGCTCATATCGAGGGTACGGCTCGCGGGTGCATACCGGGTCCGGGCCGCTCGATTGGTCAGGCACTCTACCCGATTCGGCTGGTATTGTTTCTGGCCCTTTCTCTGGGCCGTGCTTTGGAACCCATTTGTCACCAACCATTGCACGCCTCAGAAACCCTTCGTCAAGACCCGTTCCACCTCACGCCTGGGAACCATTACAGAACCGCCCAGGCGAATCGTCTTGATCTTTCCTGCTTGAACCGCCCGGTGCAGAGTCCGGTATGTCTTTCCAGTACGCTCAGAAAGCTCTTTGAGGGAGTCAAATTCCTTTGTGATTGGTTGCTTGCCTTGCATCCTTGCCTCCTGCAATAGTTGTGTGTAATTGCCGTCTTTCTTCTTGACATTACGCTCATTGTGTGTAATTGTCAATTCATGAGAAGCCATTACGCACTAACCGGAGCGATTCAGTATTACAGAAGGAAGCTCAATTCAGTCGAAATGAAGAATGGCGTCCTTGAAGTCAAACAGGCAGAAACACCCCCTGGACTATTTGACATACGCAGATGGGCGGCACCACCTCACCTTATGCTCGCCACTACAAGCGATTTCTTAGCATTCACGCGCCGCTACGGTATAGTTTCGGCCCGAGGGTACAGTGGGGTCTTCTTCGTTTCCCCGGATGACGTGGGACGATTCCAAGGCTACTTACAGCAGGCATGGAAAGGCAACGAAAAGATGCTCGCCCAGATGTCGGATGATCTTAAGGCTTCTCTGCGCTTCAAACCATCCGGCCCGGAAATTGTCGTTGATGACTTGTGGAATCTAATCCGGATCATGTTTCTACAGGACCATTTTTCAGGGCGAGCGAGGGTCTGTGCAAACCCTGAATGCCAAACACGCTTTTTCCTGGCTGCACGCAAGGGCCAGAGGTTTTGCAGTGCAAGATGCACCGTATTGATAAACGTTCGGCGCTTCCGTGAGCGAGAAGCCGAACAGAAGGCTAGGAGAACCGCAAAGAAGGGGTAACATGCCAAAGCAAAAAAAGTATGACTCAATTTACTGGCGGAAGGATCGCAAGCAGTGGTGGGTCTCCTACATCGACCCCAACAGCACGAACAAAGATAAGCGGGTCCGCAAGCCAGCCATCGACGCTCAAAACCATGAAGAAGCCCGAACGTTCCTTGAGGAAAGAAGGCGAGAGGTGCGGGAACGGCGCAACCTGAAATC
>DATLWV010000328.1:0-14059 GCA_035576145.1 Terriglobia bacterium | reverse complement strand
GGACGGACACCAGCAGCGAACCGCGGCCGCCGGGAGGGTAGTAATCGATATAAGCGTCGAAAACTTGAGTGGTCTTGCCGCTCGTGTCCGTCACGTTGGCCGTGTAGCCGAACCGCTTCCAGAGCTCAACAATACTCTTTCGTTGTTCCTGAGAACTGGTGATGACGGTATAGGGCAGACTGCCTTCTGACAGCTGGACCTTCTCAACCCGCATGTCCGGCAGGTCAAAATGTTTATAAATGAGGATTGAAGAATCGTGATGGACCAGGATTGCGTCACGCTGAATGACGCGCTGGCGGCCGTCCGCCGTTGCCTGGTGGATGGTATCAGCTTTTAGCGGAATTCCCGGCCCCACGAGGAAAAGGGATAGCAGCAGGGCCTTTGCTTGAAGCGTATTCAGCATGAGAAAGGCCCCGCCTTTCGTGAAAACGGGGCCGTAGTTCTCCATGATGGAATTGTGAGCTCAGCTACTTCTTCTGTTTTTTGTACTGCGTCGCCACCGTCCCCTGCAGCGTCGCGATCATCTGTTTGGCGGCCTCGGCGTTTGGGCCATTGGGATTCAGTTCCAGGTATTGCTGGAAAGCCTCGACAGTCCCGTCAGGAGCCTTCACCTTTCCATCTGCCGACATCGTAGCTTTGCCCATCAAGGCCTGCCCTTCCAGATAGTACGCGTCCGCATTCTTGGGGTCCAGGCTGATGACTTTCTTGAAAGCGGCAAGCGCCTCGTCCATCTTTCCGGAGTTGTACATGATGGCGCCGATATTGAAGTAGTACCGGCCGGCGTTTGTCGGATCAATCGTCGCAGCCTTCTCGAATTCTGCCTGCGCTTCAGGAAGCTTGCCCGTCGAGGCGTATACGCTGCCCAGATTGTTGTGCAGAGCGGCGTCATCCGGGGTCAACTGGAGAGCTTTATCGTATGTTTCGACAGCCTTGTCGTTCTCCTTCGCCTTGGCGTAAGCATCAGCCAGGCGCGACAGCACCACGGGAACGTTCTTCTCCTTGGCCAGCGTGAGCGCCTGCTCATACATTGATGCAGCTTCCTTGTACTGTCCCTGGTTATACAGGGCATTTCCCTGATCAAAATACTGCTTGAGTCCCTTGAACTCCTTTTCCTGCTTGGCCGACTCCGCTGCGGCCTTGGCCATTTCAGGATTCTTCTTCATCTCCTCCTGACGCTGCTGCTTTTCCTGGGCCATTTCCTTGGGAAGATCAAAGTTCACTTCGGTGGGTTCGCCCAGGCCAACATGCTTCTCGATGTAGAACAGGGTCTGCCCGGTGGGACTCTGCAAAGTGATCTTATAATTTCCAATGGGCAGTCCGATGTACACGAAATCACCCTTCTTGCCCGTCTTGGTGTGATAGCTCGCTTTGATATCCAAACGGTCAGCTACAATAACGCACTTGACACACGGCTGGCCGTCCTCCTGTATGGCCTTTCCCTGTATGCCACCAGTCTGGGCATAGGCGGGCACCGCCATCACCGCCAAAGCTGCGAAAGCAACAAAAACCCCCAAAATCTTCCGCGCTGACATAGACTTCATTTGAACCTCCTCAACTCGTACTGGCCAATATTTATTCTAACTTCATCCTTTGCGGCGCTCAACCCAATCCTTCCCGCGGGGAGCGCCAAAAAATCTCAGCCCGCCCGGGACGCCTGCGGAGTGTATCGCGGACGGACGGCGTACGCAATGGGGTCTTCCAGGCCCGCTTCCTGAAAAGCCCGAAGGCGAAGCGCACAACTGTCACAGACACCGCACGCCACGTCCTCCTGCTGATAGCATGACCATGTAAGATGCAGGGGCGCCGCAAGTTCAGATCCCTTTCTCACAATCTCACTCTTGCGCATGTGGATAACCGGCGTCATGATTTTGATGGTGGTTTCGGGCTTTGTCCCAACTTCAATGACGCGGTTGAAGGCCTCGTAATACTCAGGGCGGCAATCCGGATACCCGGAACTGTCTTCAGCTACCGCTCCGATAAATACCTTACTGGCCCCGATAACCTCACCCCACGAAACTGCCACAGAAAGGAAATGCGCGTTGCGGAAGGGCACGTAACTCGTGGGGATATCCTTGCGCTCGAGGTTTGCAGCTTCAACCGGGATATTCGGATCGGTAAGGCTTGAGCCTCCGATCTGCCGAAGATGGTCCAGCCGGCACACCAGGCGCCGTTCAGCATGGTAGTAATCCGCCAGGGCATTGAAGGCCTTGAGTTCCCTGCCCTCGGTCCGCTGGCCGTACGCCACGTGGAGCAGCGCCAGGCGGCAGTCCACATTGGCGATGGCTGTGGTTACACAACTGTCCATACCCCCACTGGCCAGCACTACCGCCAGAGGCCTTTCTCCTGATGTCAAGGCGTCGTTCTTCAAAATCTCTGCCTCTGCCTAACTTAGCCGGACAATCGGTTCCACAAAACCGGCGACAATTCTATCTTAGACCCCGCGAGTCTCGGGGTCCCAGATGAACTTATGAATTTGGAGTCCGACTCGCACATCCAGGTTGTCTCGCAGAATCCATTGGGCAAGCTGGAGAGGGGGCAACTGGCCAAAAACCGGCGAGAAAATGATCTCATCAACGAGCCCGGCCAGACGATGTGTGTCCGTAAACTTGCGGGCAAAAATATAGTCCCTTTCGTCAAGCACCACGAACTTGACCTGGTCTTTTCGCTCGAGCACGTCGAGGTTCGCCAGATTAAACTTTCCGCTCTCACCGCTTCCCGGACATTTCACGTCCATAATCTTAACTACGGGCCGGGCAAGGTCACCCACGAAACGCTCACCGCTGGTTTCAATCAGGACGCGATAGCCTTCAGCCAGCAGGCTTTCAGCAAGCAGAGGAGTCTCTTTCTGCAGCAGCGGCTCTCCTCCGGTCAGTTCCACCATCTTCCCGCCCAGCTGCCGAACGCGGTCCAGGACCTGTTCCGGGGTCATTTTCTCTCCCCCGTGGAAGGCATAGGCCGTGTCACACCAGTGGCAACGCAGATTGCATCCAGTGAGACGCACAAAAACGCAAGGAAGGCCCGCAAAGGAAGACTCGCCCTGGATTGACTTGAAAATCTCGGTTATGACCATCGGACTTTAAAGGAACTGCCATCTTCATCTTACTCGATTTTTGTTTACAGGGTGGACGGTATCAGGCGCATATGCGCGAGGCGCCAGCTGACCTCGAGATTGAGTAACCATTCGCCGGCATGTACGTCGGCGACACTCCGGATTCTCTGCCGGTTTTGAAAGGGGACGAAGATGGCGCCCAATTTCCTGCCGTCATCTTGGTGGCGGAGCCTTCGAGGGCGGCGCTGGCTTTCCGTCAATGGTGAAAGGCTCCATCAGCTCGGCGCGGGTACCGTCCGGGTCAAAAAAGTTGGCCTGTCGCCGCCGGTTATGCCCCACGTGGATTTCTATACCGCGCGTGTATTTTACGCCAGCGGCGCGGGACTTGAGTGTGGCCACGGCCTTTGTGATTTCCGGGGTCATCAGCGAGATGTGGTTTGCTCCGCCACGCTTGTCCTGTGGGGGAAGCTGCTTGTAAAGCATCAGCTCAACATAGTCCTTGCCATCGGGCACACGCAGGTTCACCCAGCTCAGCGTGACGTCATCCGAACTGCCGCGCCAGAATTCCTTGAACCCGAGAATGTTGCTGTAGAAATCCTTGGACCGTTGAAGGGCCGTGACGGTGAAGCCGATGTGCATGATGTGCTCAGAGACCCGGGTAGCCGGCAGGTCCTTCCCTTTTCCCTTCATAGCCCAGCCACCGGGCTGATATTCGACAAACTCCACTGTGTGCTCGTCAGGGTCCTTGACTGTAAAATTCTTGTCCCCGGTTCTTCCTTTACCGACTTTGGCGGGCGCGTGGATGCCGCGGGAGATCAGATAGCGGCGCAGCTGTTCGGCGTTATCGGTGTAGAAGGCGATATGGTTGAGCATTCCGTCGCCGCTGGGTGGTTGGTTGAAAAGTTCAAGGTGCTGGTAGTCGTTGATCTTGATGAAGGCAATGCCGACCGCCCCGTCAGCATTCTTCAGGTCGTAAGGCTCGGCAAAACCGAGAAAGTCCTTATAATAGGCCAGCGTCCTGGGCAGGTTGCTCACACAAAACGCCATGTGGGCAATGCCCAGAATTTTGGGGCGCTTTACAGTAGTTTGCGCAGCAGATGGCCCAGCCGCCACTAGGCATGCCAGCACACATAAAAGTTTGCCCTTCATCAAAACCTCCCGCGAATAAGCTGCCCGATGCTCTTGCAACTCCTGGCAAATTCTTGCCGACGGGAATATACATCCGTTCGTGCCCCCATGCAAGATTTTGGAGGCAGTGAGTACCTCGTCAATCCCAGATGTCCATCGCACCTCCGGCCAATTATTGAGAAAACCAGTGACACCGCGTAATATTTAATGTCGTATAAGGGGCAAGCAGAAATGGAATTGGAGCCTTACCTCAGTATTACCTCCGCGCCACCGGGAGAAACCATTTGACCAGGAAAGTATCGCGCCGTGAATTATTAAAAGGGATGGGGACAGCAGGCATGGGCGCATGGCTGGCCCTTCGGGCGGACCTGAAGGGCGAAGCGGCTGGAGCCCAGTCCACGGATGATGGAGTTTCCGTCACCTTCACCGACGTTCGCGAGGCAACGGGGATCACTTTCAAACAGGATGGCACAGGAAGCGCGGAGAAGTATTACCTGGAAACCATGGGGACGGGCGTGGGCTGGATTGATTATGACCAGGACGGCCTGCTCGATCTTTATCTTGTCCAGACATCCGCCACCAAGATTTATACGCCGCCGCACCCACTGCGGTCCGCTCTCTATCACAATAACGGCGACGGAACTTTCACCGACGTCACGGAAAAGGCCAGGGTGGCCGGTGAGGGCCATTATGGGCAGGGCGTGTGCGTCGGCGACTTCGATAATGACGGCTACCCCGACCTCTACGTCACCGGCTACGGCAGCGCGATCCTTTACCACAACAACCGCGACGGCACGTTTACAGACGTCACGGAAAAGGCCGGCGTGGCGGACAAAGGTATGTGGTCCACCAGCGCTGCGTGGATTGATTATGACAAAGACGGCTGGCTTGACCTGGTGGTCTGCAATTACATCGAGTGGTCGCCCGAGAATAACATCTGGTGTGGCGAACACCGGACCGGGTACCGCGCGTATTGCCACCCCGACAATTATCGCGGCCAGCGGCTCACACTGTACCACAACAACCACGATGGCACCTTTACCGACGTCAGCAAGCAATCCGGTATCGGGGTCCCGGAAGCCAAAGGCATGGGCGTTGTGACCGCGGATTTCAACAATGACGGATGGCCCGACATCGCGATTGCCAACGATACCTGGCCGAATTTTCTTTTCATAAACCAGAAAGATGGAACCTTTAAAGACGTCTCATTTATTTCCGGAGTGGCGGCAAGCGCCGACGGCAAGTATGAAGCCGGCATGGGAATCGATGCGACCGATGTGGACGGCGATGGGTGGCCGGATATCTACGTTACGCACCTCGACTTTGAACTCGACCGCCTCTACCACAACAACCACGATGAAACGTTCGACGATGTTACGTACCAGTGCGGGATCGGAAACAGCGCCATCTTCAATAGCGGAGTGTGCGCGATTTTTGCAGATTATGACAACGACGGCTGGCCTGATATCATGCAGGTGAACGGCGCCATGCTCGATAACATCAACCTCTACCACTCCGAAGTCACCTACAAAGAGTCCAAGCTGATGTTTCGCAACCTCGGCAAAGGGAAGTTTGCCAAAGTGTCTGAAAAACTCGGCCCGGCGTTTATCCGTCCGGTTGCAGGCCGTGGTCTTGCCGCCGCTGACTTTGACAACGACGGCGACATCGACTTTGCCATCAATGTGCGCGATGATTATCCGGAACTGCTGCGTAACGATGGCGGCAATGCCAACAACTGGCTCACCGTTCACCTGGTGGGCACCAAGTCAAACCGCGACGGCCTGGGAAGCGTTCTGAAACTGACCTCGGAAGGATTCACGCAGGTCAGGCAGGCCAAGGGCGGCATGAGCTATATGTCAGCGAGCGACCCGCGCATCCATTTTGGGCTGGGCAAGCGCAAAAGTATCGAATCACTCCAGATCACGTGGCCCAGCGGGGCGGTTGACAACTTGTCAAAAGTCCCGATCAACCAGTTCATCACCGTCAAGGAAGGCGCCGGCATCATCCCGAAAAAATTCCCACGCATCACCTGGAAGTGATTTGGTCCGCCAGAAACCCACCGCTGCGGTGCGCACAAGCAGACCGTCACTTCCAGAGGAACGGCCCGTCACGAAATCAGACGATCTGAACCTCGCAGTTGGTCACCATTGACTTGAACTTCTTTGCGTCGTCCTCAGTGCCAACAATGGCGGCATAGTGCATGGGAACGGCAATTTGGGGATTGATTGTCTGCGCGGCCTTTGCCGCCTCTTCCACCGTCATCACGTAGGTTCCGGATACCGGCAGTAAGGCAATGTCACACCGGATGGATTTCATTTCCGGAATGAAGTCCGTGTCCCCGGCATAATAGACACGAGTTCCGTCCATTTCGACCACAAAACCCACTCCCTTCACGTCCTTCGGGTGGAAGACCTTTCCAGGCTCCCGAAACTTGTTGACGTTGTATGCCGGAACCGCCTCAATCGCAACCTGGCCAACATTTTGTTTCATGCCCGGCTCGATGAAATGCTTTTCCTTCGCCTTAACCTTCTGCAAGCCCTCTTTGCACGACAGGCTGGCGACGATGGTTGTTTCAGGGGTGCAGACTTTGTTGAGGTCGTCAAGACTGAGATGGTCAAAGTGTTCGTGGCTCAGCAGGACGATATCCGCTTTGTCCTCTTTGGACACCTTAAAGGGGTCGGTGTAGATCACCTTCGAACCCGCCACCCGGAAAGTGTCATGTGCGATTCGCGTGAATTCGAGGTTTAGAAGCTTCATCGCAAACCCTCCTATGTGAGATGATGGCTTTGCCTGCCATGGCAATTTTAAGAACTGAGTACTTTAGGATATCAAAAAATGGCGCCTCCCACTCTTAACACTAGATGTCGCCACAGTTGACCACCGCAAAGCGTTACCCGATCGCGCCGCTCATTAGATAATTCTAATGGCCTCTGCACATTTCCTTGCCGACTAATAGAAAGAAAGGCACACGTTGGCGGCTCAACCCGTGAGGAGCCGCCGACACCGGGCGGTGGGAAGCCGATGCGAAATAGCAGTGAACATGCAGCTTACGCGCTCCTTATTGGCATGATGCTCATGGCAGGCGCCCCCGCCCGCGGTCAGGAGGCTCTTACGGTACCGTCACTCGGCGAAATCGCACGAAAATTTAAGTGTGAACGCGCGAACGAGAACCGAAAGCCGGTTCCCGTATATACGAATGACAACCTGCCTTCCCGGGGTTCGCTCGGAATCGTTGCTGTTGAGCCCGAAGAGGGTACGAAGGAAAAGGCGCAACCCGCGGGGGGAAGAATTCCGGAGACAGCCGAAGAACGTGGTGAGAAGTATTTTCGTACCAGGGCTGACAAGATCCGCTCACAAATGGAGTTCCACCAGCGCCAACTGGCCGTCCTGAAGCAGCAGGTGGGGCTGGCGGGAATGCAATATTATCCCGACCCCCAGAAAACTCTTGAACAGGAAAGCACCCCGGCCTTCCAGACGGACGTGATCAAGCTGCGCGCCAAGATCGCAGACGCGGAAAAGGCGATCGCTGACGACCAGAGAGCAATGGAAGATTTGCAGCAGGAACTTCGCCGTGCGGGTGGCAACCCCGGCTGGATCCGGTAGTAGAACCGCTGTCCCGCCGCTTCTGAATCTGGAAATTCCGGCCATAATTAGAGGCATGACTCCAGCCGTGAACGCAAAACTTTCTCTGGTTTTCCTGGTAATCTTTCTGATTCCGCTTCCTCTCGCGAATTCAGCACAATCGCTTGGGGACGTGGCACGGAGGGCTCGCAGAGAGCGAGAGGGCCGGAAAAAAAGGGGGGAAATCCCGGTCCGCGTGTTTACCAATGATGACATCGCCCGAATGCCCCCAATCGCAATTCTGGAGTCCTCCCACGAGGAAGAAACAAAACCCCCTGCGCAACCTCAACCCTCTGCAACAACGGGCGGCAAGTCTACGGTCCCGTCATCAACCGCACGGACTGCCAAAGTAAAAGGAGAAGAGAGCGGGGAATCCAAAGAGTACTGGCAGGCAAGATTCAAGGCAGCCCGCGCTGTGCTGGCCCACGCCAAGGATGAACAGACCCTTGTGGAGGATGAACTTCGGCTTCTCCAGATTCAGCAGGCGAGAGAACTCGATCCCGACCGTTCAAGAAAATTGAACGGACTGATTGATGCTTCAACCGTCGAGCTTGAAACGAAACGAGTGGCGACGGAAAAAGCCGGGCAGGCCCTGGAAAAACTTGAGAAGGAATTCAAAGACAGCGACGCGCCCCAGGATTGGGTGCAGGAGAAGGGTTCAGCCGCTCAGTAGAAAACGAAAGAGACTACGCCTTCTCGCCAAGGTGCAGAGCTGCCACCCCGCCCGTGAAGTTCCGATAACGCACCCCGCTGAATCCCTCCTCACGAAGCAGGTCCGCTAGTGCTTCTTGGTCCGGGAAACGCAAAACCGAATCCGGAAGATACTGATACGGGCCTTCAACCCCTGATATCCACTGTCCCAATCGCGGCAGGACGCGCCGAAAATAAGCCCGAAACAGCGGACCGAAAACCGGCCAGGCGACGTGCGAAAACTCCAGGATGGCGACCATTCCACCCTGCCGCAGCACCCGCCGCATCTCCTGAACGCCGCGCCTGTAGTTGGCCAGGTTGCGAAAACCGAAGGCGATGGTCAGGGCGTCGAGCGATGCGTCACGGAACGGCAGCCGGAGTGTGTCCGCTTCAAGAAAAACTGTGCTCTGAGTCAGGCGCTCCGATTTTTGCCGGGCCCGTTGCAGCATGGGATGGCAGAAGTCAGCCCCCAGCACCGTCCCTGATGAGGCCCGCCTCACGGCCAGAGCCAGGTCACCCGTGCCGCAACAAAGATCGGCCACCACGGAAGAAGGTTGGGACAGCACAGGCTTTAGCGCCCGGACGGTCGCGCGCCTCCAGCGGATGTCAAAGCCAACTGAAAGAAGGTGATTGAGCAGGTCATATCGGGGCGCTACGGCCGCAAACATCGTCCGCACAGCCGAAGCGGTGGCCTGCTCGTCCACGCCATTGCCTACCGTCGTGCCTTCAACCGCTGTTGGCTTCACTTTAGCCATGGGTCTCCGGTTGTTGCACGCTGCGCAGCGCTTCAGCCGCCGCTTCAATCGGAACATCACGCACAACACTTACTTTGCCGATCTTTTCCGGCACCACCCAATGAACCTGGCCCGCAACGGCCTTCTTGTCACGCGGGAAAAGCTTCCGGATTTTTGCCGGCGACAGGTCTCGAATCGAGGGCAGCGGTCCGATCCTTCGAACCAGGGCCGAAATCCGTTCCGCCTCCCGGAGGTCCAGCATGTTCAGGAGAACTCCTAGGCGGGCCGCGCAAAGCAGCCCCCAGCCCACCGCCTCACCATGCAGAAACCGCCGGTAGCCCGTGGCTTCTTCCAGCGCGTGCCCAAAAGTGTGGCCCAAATTCAGCACTCGGCGTAAACCTGCTTCATGCTCGTCGCTATTGACGATGTCCACCTTCACCTGCGCCGCACGCACCAGCAGGGTGTCCAGCGTCCCATCCACCCCGGGGCGCAGCCTTCCGGCTGCGTTCTCCATCAGGGAAAACAACGACGGGCCGGAAAGCACGGCATGCTTTGCAACCTCATAGAAGCCGGAAAGATATGCCCTGGGCGGCAGAGACTTAAGCACCACGGGGTCGGCCAGCACCAGGCGCGGCGGCGCAAACGTTCCGATCAGGTTTTTCATCTCGCCCACGTTGACGGCGGTTTTGCCTCCGATGGCGCTGTCAACCTGGGCCACCACGGTGGTTGGCGCCTGGATGTAATCGATTCCCCGCATGTAGGTGGAAGCGACAAATCCGCCCAGGTCTCCCACCACCCCGCCGCCGAAAGCAATCAGGAGTGAACGGCGGTCCGCGCTTTTCTTCAGCAGCGTGGCGGCCACCTGTTCCGCCATTCGGATGCTCTTTGAATTTTCGCCTGAAGGAACAAAGATCTCACGCGGAGCAATGAGCTGGCTGGCCTTCAGAAAGTTCGTTCCCCAGCGCTTCCAGAGTGAACGTTCCGTCAGCACGAAAATGGAAGAATAGTCGCGGTGCGGAAAGCGCTGAAAGGCGCTCCACGCGCCGCGTCCGGCCACAACGTGGTAGTCAAAATCACGGGACTTCACTCGAAGTTGTCGCATGCGTTGATGATCAACCCTCTCTTGAGTGTAGACGAAAACACATAGCATACCACCGGAATCCAGGCAAGTTCCCGGGCCCGGATGGCAGGCTGGCTACAAGTTGCGGGGTTGCTCCGCCCCGCGTATGATGGTGTTGACCTTTATGAGTGAGAAAAACGAGCAGGTCGATTACCTCATTCTTGGTGCGGGCATCGCGGGACTGCGCGCTGCAATCGAACTGGCCGACGCCACCCGGGTTCTGGTCCTGACCAAAGGGGAAATCTACGAATCGAGCACCGAGCACGCCCAGGGAGGCATTGCCGCGGCGCTTGCGGAAGATGACGAAGTGCACCTCCATCTTCAGGATACCCTGCAGGCCGGCGATGGGCTTTGCCGTGAAGATGCCGTGAAGATCCTTGTGGAACAGGGGCCGCACGAAATCAAGAAGCTGATCGACTGGGGCATGGAGTTTGACCGCGAAGGGACCAAGCTGGCCTTCACGCGCGAAGGAGCACACAGCCGTTCGCGTGTTCTCCACGCCCACGGAGATTCCACCGGCGCGCAGATTCTTCGGGCGCTCATGGTAAAAGTGAAAACCCTTCCCAGCATTGAAATCCGGCCGTATACCTTTGTAACAGATCTGCTGATGGACGGAGCAAAGGTTTCCGGCGTCAACTACATTGATGTTAAAGGCCCGCGTCTGCGGACCATTGAGGCCAAAGGCGTAGTGCTCGCTACCGGAGGCATGGGGCAGGTTTACAAGGAAACCACCAATCCCGACGTTGCCTGCGGCGACGGAGTTGCCATCGCCTATCGCTCCGGCGCCATCTTGAGTGATCTCGAATTCATACAGTTTCATCCCACCGCGCTCTACGCAAAGGGCGCCCCTCGCTTCCTGCTGTCTGAGGCGCTGCGGGGCGAGGGCGCCATCCTGCGAAACATCGATCTGCACCGCTTTATGCCCCACTATCATGAGGCCGGTGAGCTTGCTCCCAGGGACATCGTCTCGCGCGCCATCGTCATGGAGATGCGCAAGACCGCCGCCGAATTCGTTTATCTCGACCTGACGGGATTGAAGGCGGACCACGTCAAGGACCGGTTTCCCAGGATTTATGCCACCTGCCTGCGATACGGCCTGGATATTACGACCGACCTGCTGCCGGTCCGCCCTGCCGCCCATTACGCCATGGGCGGCGTTGCCACCGATCTCAACGGCAACACGTCACTCGAGGGCCTTTACGCCGCCGGTGAAGTGGCCGCAACAGGAGTGCATGGCGCCAACCGCCTTGCCAGCAATTCCCTGCTGGAAGGGCTGGTCTTCGGAGCGCGGGCCGGGGCGAGCGCGCGCCGGCACTCCTGCCATTCACATTCCAAAGCTGCCGCCGCAAAGCAGTCGGCGGGTGAGCCCAAAGCCAGTCGACACGCTGAAGTCCATCCATCCGCACCCACGGCCGATATCTCGCAGATCGTTATACAGCTGCGCCAAATCCTGTGGGACAAGGTCGGGATCATCCGCGAGCAGGCGGCGCTGTTGGAAGCCGTGCACCGCCTTGATGAACTCTCCATTCCAGAACCGGTCCCGCTTGACCGGCCGTGCCACGAAGCACAAAACATGCTGACCGTCGCGCGTTTGATTGCCTCCTCGGCCCTGGCGCGAAGAGAAAGCCGCGGCGCCCACTACCGCACCGACATGCCTTTTAAGGATGATTCAACGCCTCCCCGCCACTCCTTTGTCAGGAAGGATACCCCGGTTTCTTTTGCTCAGAATTTGCCGGCTGACTTCAGCGGAAAGTCAGCGGCTTCTCACAAGTAACATGCCTGGCGAATGTAACTGCCGCCTGAAGAAGGCTGCCCGTCATGCTGATCCCGCAAAGCGGGAGAAGCATCTGCTTTACCTTACTGAAAATGAATAAAACAGATCCTTCGCTTCACTCAGGATGACCTCACACGTCTTTTTTCAGCAACCTTCTATTCCTGCCTGCAACCGAAGACCGGCCAGATTCGGCTGGCATTATTGCACGCGCGAGGAGCTTTCAAGCTGGCTGAGCGCTGCCTTGACCACGCGGCCCACAATCGTCAGGCTGGAAGGGCTGCAGTGCTCGACCGTGTCCTGCGCCGAATGCCAGTAGCTGTGGTTGGGACCGTAGTCAAAGTCAATCAGGTCGATGGCGGAGACGCCCGCTCCAACAAAGGGAATATGATCATCATCTATCGCGACGGGTCGGCGAAGAAAGTTGCTTGAGTAGCCAAGCCTGTCCGCCTGGCCAAAGACCAGCTTATTCAGCCAGCCGGTTGAGTTCTGGTCCCAGTGGATATTCAGGTGCGCATCACCAATCATGTCCACGAGAATCATGGCCTCGATCCGGCTCAATTGCCCGTCTGCTGTCAGCTTTTGGACAAGATGCCGGCTTCCGTAAAGGCTGTCGGTCTCAGACCAGTTCTGGACAGCCTCTTCCCCGTCGAAAAAGACAATCCAGTAGGTCAGCTTGTGCCGCGTCTGCGCCAGTTCGCGGGCCATCTCAAGCAGAAACGCCGCGCTTGACGCGCCGTCATTGGCGCCGACAAAACGGAAGGAATTCTCAAGCTTGGTGTCATAGTGGCCGGCAATCATCACGATGTGCCTGGCTTCTGTGCCGGGAATCTCCGCAATAAGATTCACCATGGGAATATTCCCGAGGGGAGTGGCGCCTGTGAAACGGTCCTGCACCACCTTGCAGCCGGCCTTTTCAAGCTGCCCGATGATCCATGCGCGGGAGGTCTCCAAAGTTTTTGAGCCGACCGGCCGCGGGCCCAATCCGGCCAGATGCTGGAGGTCAGCGAACGCGCGTCCTCCATTAAAGGCATAGGGGTCCGCCGCCCTGGCTTGCCGGACATTTGCCAGGAGGATTAACAAGAAGCTGAATAGAAAAATGAGACTTGAAAGCTTGCCGGCGCTAGGTCTTCTCATGCCGCCGCTTCCAGTCTTTCCGGAAATAGACCAGCCATGAGAGCCCGATGCTGATGATGTAAAGGCCAACCAGCGGCATCCAGAACATAAACAGGGTGGTCCAGTCTGGAGTTGGAGCCAGCGCCGCCGCGATCACGGCCGTAATGACCACAGCATAACGGATATTTTTGATCAGGAACCTGGGCGTGACGATACCGAAGATTGAAAGAAGCAGGATGACGACCGGCAACTCAAAGACAACGCCAACGCCGACGATGATGGTCAGCGCCAGGTCCCAGTATTCATGGATAGTAATCATGGGCGTGAACTGATGCCCGAATTCCAGCAGGAACTTGAGAGCTGCGGGAAATGCAAAGCGATAGGCAAAGAAGCCACCCGCAAAGAACAGGCCGCTCGTCATGCCGACAAAAGGCCAGATGTAGCGCTTTTCATGACGATAAAGGCCGGGAGAGATAAACAGCCAAAGCTGAAACAGAATGTATGGCGCAGCCAGAAAGATCCCGCCCACGATCGACAGCTTGATGTACAGATTGAAGGCGTCGACCGGATTGGTCATTACCAGTTTGGGCGGCAGATTCAGACTGGCAAGGGTCTCGGTTATCGGCCGGGCCAGGAAGGCATAGATGTAGTCGGAAAAATAGAAACAGATCAGGAAGCCGGCGAAAACGGAGATGGCGCTGCGAACCAGCCTCTGCCGAAGTTCCTCGAGGTGTTCGAGGAACGACATCTGCTTGCCGCTGAAATCGTCATCCTCGGGGCCGTGGTTCGGGTTCTTGCTGGGAGGGTTCTGAATAGTCGTAGCCATACTC
>DATLWV010000327.1:0-12419 GCA_035576145.1 Terriglobia bacterium | reverse complement strand
TGCCCATCCAATGCGAAAAGGCCGGATTGAACCCCGATTATTACGTGAAAACTCTGCACAGTGACAACTACTGGTCGGCGACTCCGCGCAAGGACCGCGTTGAGTTCTCAATCATCGACCCGAAACTTGCCAACGGCCACTGGAAGGACAACATCTTCGACCTCTTCCCGGAAAAAACCATCGATTTTATGGGAACCGTCAAGAAGCCGTGGATTGCCTTCAAGGTGCTGGCAGCCGGCGCTTTCCATCCCAAAGACGGTTTCCGGTTTGCCTTCGAAAACGGCGCCGACTTTATCTGCGTGGGAATGTTTGATTTCCAGGTAGTCGAGGACGTCAACGTCGCCTCGGATGTCCTCTCCAGCCTGAAAAACCGTAAGCGACCGTGGTACGCCTGAGGAGGATGGCAAAATCGATTGAAGTGCGTCTTCTAAAGCGGTGCCCCATGAGCGGCGAAAAACTGCTCGCACAGGCTGCCGCTGCACCTTTCGTTTTCCCTCCATTTTGCAATCATCAAGGGGCCTGCCGCATTTGGCAGACACCGGATAAAAGGGACCAATACCATGACTGAACCGAACAACCGAGGGCTTGCTGAACAGGCTCTGGCGTGGAAGCCGATGCCCGCCGTCCTTTTGTGCCTGCGGTTGGTTGTCGGATGGCAGCTCCTTTACGAAGGGCTGGCCAAGCTGCTCACGCCGGACTGGACGGCAGCCCCCTATCTGCTGTTGTCGCGCGGTTTCTTCCCAAGCTTCTTCCATTGGCTGGGGTCGAGCTCGGGCATGCTGGGGGTGGTTAATTTCCTGAACACGTGGGGTTTGACCCTGATCGGATTGGCGTTGATCCTCGGCGTTGTCACCCGTTTCGCCAGCGCCTGCGGGATTGTAATGCTGGCGCTTTACTACCTGGCGCAACCACCACTGATCCGAACAAATTATTGGGCCCCGGTTGAAGGCCATTACATGGTGGTGAACAAGAATCTGGTGGAGCTGCTGGTCCTGGTGGTCTTCCTGTTCGTGCCCGCGGGAGCGTTGTGGGGGCTTGACCGATTCTGGCGCAGCTGGCGATCGCGGAAGAAGGCGGCCGCGCTGGACGCCGGCCCGGCGGTCACCGCCGTTTCCCTCACCCGGCGCAAGACTCTCGAGAACCTGCTCGGCGTGCCGGTTTTGGGACTTCTCGGATATGCCGCGAACAAGAAATACCACTGGGAGAAGGTCCACGCCATAACCGGGGCGACGATCAAGCTGCAGGACCTGAGTCTGAAAGATTTGAAAGGCGAGCTGCCCATGGGAACGCTGGGGAAACTCAAAGTCAGCCGGCTGATTATGGGCCACGACCTGATCGCCGCAATCGCGCATACCCGGGATCTGGTCTACGGTTCCCAGCTTTTCAAAGCGTACAACACGGACCGCAAGGTTTTCGAGACCCTCGAATTGGCTGAGCGCGCGGGCATCAACACAATGTTTGTCAACCCGGTAGCGATGCGCGTGGTTAAGAAGTATCAGGACCTGACCGGTTCCAAAATTCAAACGATCAGCCTGGTGTACTTCCCCACGCCCCAGGAATTGAAGACGAACATTGACCGGACAATCGATTCTGGTGTGAGCACGATATACCTTTTCGGGGGCGATGCCGACAGGTACGTGAAGAACGGCCGAGTTGACGTCATGGGTAAGGGTCTCGACTACATCAAGAGCCAGGGTTACATGGCGGGTGTTTGCGCCCACTCCATTGAAGTGCCCATCCAATGCGAGAAGGCCGGATTGAACCCCGACTACTACGTGAAAACTCTGCACAGTGACAACTACTGGTCGGCAACTCCGCTGAAAGACCGCGTGGAGTTTGCGGTGATCGATGAAAAGCTTGCCCACGGCCATATTCACGACAACATGTGGGACCTCTTTCCGGATAAGACCATCGAGTTTATGGAAACCGTCAAGAAGCCGTGGATTGCCTTCAAGGTTCTGGCAGCCGGGGCCTTCCCTCCCAGGGAGGGCTTTCGCTTCGCTTTTGAAAACGGTGGCGACTTTATCTGTGTCGGGATGTTTGACTTCCAGGTTGTCGAGGACGTGAACGCAGCCATCGAGGTGCTTTCCAGCCTGAAAAACCGGAAGCGCCCGTGGTATGCCTGAGCAGTACGCAGAGGAAAGCCTTGGACATATCATGTTGAGCGAAGCAGAATATCCCGACAAACATTTTCGGACAAGGACAGGGGCGCCTCGCGTGGCACAGCATGACAATCGGGGGTTTTTCAGCAGCCTGTTGGGCCGCGCAGGTCTTGGCGGCGGCTTGTTCCGCACCGCTGAACTTCCCAGCCGGTCATTTCGGTCGATGGGAACCATGGCCGCTGTCACCCTCGGCGGCGACTATGCCGGCCGCATCGAAGAAGTCACGGAGGAAATCCGCGCAATCTTCGACCGCCTGGAAAGCGAGATGAGCGCCTACCGGCCAAGCAGTGTTATCAGCGAGCTCTCCAGAATGGCGGGAGTTGCGCCGGTCAGGGTGCCGGAAGACACCTATCGCGTACTCAGCCTGGGCCAGCACTTTGGGAACTTGACTGCCGGCGCTTTCAACATTGGCGCCTCGCCGCTGGCGGCCCTTTGGGGGTTCAATGGCGCGGCGGTTCCGATGACCCTGCCCTCCGACCAGTCCGTCGGCGAGCTTCTGGAACTGTCTGATTACTGCCGCCTGGTTCTCAATGACGGAGCGGCATTTCTCCCTGCCAAAGGCATGGCGGTCGACGTGGGAGGAATTGCCAAGGGGTATGCCGTCGATCGCGCCTACGACTACTGCCTGAGCGCGGGGATTCGAGACTTCCTCATCGACTTCAGCGGCAATGTACGCGCTGCCGGGCGCCCCTCGCGGAAACAGGGTTGGCAGATTGGAGTGAGGGACCCTTTTGACGGTTCCAGCATCCTCGGCAAAATCACCCTGCCCAGCAGGTCGGCTGTTTCCACGTCGGGAAGCTACGAGCGTTTCGTTGACATCCTGGGCGAGCGCTACTCCCACATCATTGATCCGCGCACAGGGTATCCTGTCACCGGCACAGCAAGCGTGACCGTTCTGTGCCCCGACGCCGTCACTGCCGATGCCCTGTCAACCGCGTTTTTTGTTACTGGCTTGAACGGAGCAGCCGAACTTCTGGAAAAAGTCTCCTCCGTCGACTTGCTCCTCGTGCCGGATGGCTATCCGACGCACCTCTGGTTAACTCCCGGCTTTGACAAAGTCCTCTCGACGCCAACAGAAGTGCGGCGCTCGCTTTTGAGCTGTCAGTAAAATAGTGCGAACCGGGCGATCAGAGAAAGTCTATTCGCCTCCAGCCTTCAACACGTAAACGGGACCGCCGCACACGCGCTTTGAGGTATGCTGAATTGGTGCCGCTGAGACGCGGGCGAAGGATTCAGTGGTTGCAGGAACCTTCCCGGCGGCGGACCAAATGCACAAGGAGCGGATGTGCCTGCCAAAATTCTGGCTGTGGTTGACGACATCTTCTTTCTTGCCAAGATTCAACAGACTGCCCGGCAACTGGGCATCACGGTTGAGCCCGTCTCGCCCGATTCACTCGGGGCGAGCCTGGCAGAGAATGGTGCTCGCGTAATTCTGCTGGATTTGAATCATCGTTCGGGAAAAGCAATCGAGGTGCTCGAAAGGGTGAAGAGCGCTCCTGCCACCCGTTCAATCCCCGTTGTCGCCTTCCTTTCTCACGTTCAAACGGACCTCGCGCAGGCGGCGCACGCCGCGGGATGCGACCGGGTGATGGCAAGATCAGCCTTCAGCCAGCAACTGCCGATGCTGTTGCGCGACCTGTCAAAGGAAGAGAACGGCCGAAACGAGCTTAGCAAAAACAGTTAACCACGCCCGGACCTGTCGTTGAAAGAACCGTTCGGCGTGGCATGGGCGTCTCGCCCATGAACACGGCCGGGACGGCCGTGCCACGATTCCATCAGAAATTGAGCCCAAGGCTGCGCAAGTCTTTTTCGATCTGCGCGGCATCCTTGAAGTGCAAAGTCTGCAGCCGCAGGCGCGCGGCGCATTCAAGGTTTAACTCGCGGTCATCGATAAACAGGCACTCTTCCGGGTCGCGCTGGGTCAGATCGAGCGCCAGGCGAAACATTTCATCCTCCGGCTTCTTGACCCCCAGGAAGCAGGAACTCAAGAAAAGGGTGAAGTACTTTCGCAATTCGAAATGCTCAATCCGATGAAGATTGAGTTCCCGCGACTCATTGTTCAGTGTCGACAGCAGGTATCGTCCAGAGTGCGCAATTCGGTCCACCACGCCCAGCGCTCCGGCAATCGGCTTGGACAGGTCAAACATGTAGACCTTGAATACTTCCTTTGCAAAATTCCGTGGGCGGTAAAAAACCGTGCGGTCCAGATAACGATCGAGCGTCAGCTTGCCGGTTTCAAAGCGGCCGGCAATCAACTCGTGCCGGTCTTCAAAATCCTCCCAGTCCAGCCTGAATTTCTCTGCCGCGCGTTCGCGGCCGTGCCGGTCCCAGCCGTTGGTCAGCAAGACTCCCCCGACGTCCCAGAACAACGCCGTAATTTCTGCCATGGCAAAGCCTCCGTTACGTTGAATGCGCCGCTATTCCTCGTCCATGGTCATCCAGGGGCAGAATGCTCCCCTGGCGGCTTATCCATTGGATGCAGCATGCACTCTTGCAGGCTGCAATCTGATTCCCTGCCCCCAAGGTGGATTTTCAACCTCAGTTCGTTTCAGAATTCGCCCGAGCTTTCATGCTTCAAAGTTTACCGTACCTTTGTACAATATCAGGAGGGACCCGGGAACACCGGGAACCGATACGCGGGATTAAGGAGCAACAACAACGTGAAACGAAGCGCACTATTCCTGTCACAAATTCTGGTTCTGGCGATAATTGCGGGCGCGGTTCCATATGGGACGGCTGCGCAACAAACCTCTGCGAGTTCAACCGCCCAGTCGGCAGCGCCCTCCAAGCCGGTGAGCGGTTCTGACATGGAAGACCTCAGGAACCCCAACCCGAAGATAAGGGCAAAAGCCGCGCGTGAAATCGGTGAGACCGGCGATCCCTCCGCAGTCCCTGCACTGATATCTGCGCTCAATGATTCCAGCACCAGAGTGCGGCGGCAGGTGGTGGTAGCACTGGCGTCCATCCGGGTGGCACAGTCGCTACAGGGCCTGATCCAGGCCACCAGCGACAGCGACTCGGAAGTCCGATGGCTTGCCGTAAAGGGCATCGAAGGCTACTACACGGGCGAAGCCCCCAAGACAGGTTTTTTCGGCTATATGGAACGGCAGTATCGCAGCGCCAAAAGAACGTTCCTGGGCGGCCCGATTCGCATCACTCCCGGAACCGGGGTTGATCCGAACGCTGTCTCCGCGCTGGATCGAGTGATGATGGATACCCAGCACCAGCGGGCGGCGCAGGAGGCCACGCGGGCGCTCGGCATCCTGATGGCCCGGCAGGCCGTCCCTGACCTGGTGATCACTGCGCACTCCCCTTCTGAAGATCTCGCACGCGAAGCCTTGAACTCGCTGGCGAAAATCCAGGACGTTTCCGCCGGCCCCCGGCTGGTTGACCTGCTGAGTTCATCGAACAGGAATGTCCAGAGGGACGCGGCCATAACCGTTGGAATCCTGCGCACGACTTCGGCGGTCCCGAAACTTCAGGCCCTCTACGAAAACGGCCCGGACAAGCAGACCAGGCAGAAGGCCCTGCAGGGGTTGGCCTACATTGGCGATCCCGTCTCAGTGCCGATCTTCGTCAGAGCCCTTTCCGAAAAGGAAGCTTCCGTCCGGGCGTATGCGGCGGAGGGGTTGGGCCGCGCCAGGGACCAGAAGACCCTCCCGGACCTTATGCGCAGCGCGCCTGCAGAGAAAGATGCAGACGCCCGCCTGGCCATGGAATTTGCCATTACCAGCATGGGCAGAAATGATTTCCTTAGCTCGATCGTCGATTCACTGGATTCCGGAGAGGCAGAGTCGGCGCGGGCCTACCTGGTGGAACTGGCCCAAAGACCGAATTTTCTGGCCCAGCTCTATCCATACATGAACAGCCGCAACGACCAGGTCCGGCAGCAGCTTTGCAACGTCCTGATGTATGCCGGTGACTCTACCAGCATCCCTCAGCTTCAACAGCTTTCACACGACCGTAACTCCGATGTCGCCGCCGCAGCCCTTCGCGCGTTGAGCGCTGTTCGCACCCGCGCCGGCGCTTCAACAGCGGCCACGGGGAACTGAGTTATACTGGCAATTGGGGAATGGGGAACAGTTGCACACCAAGCGACGACGACATCGAAGTCTATTTCTGGCAGGATTAGTGCTTCTGGTTCCCGCCTTTCTGTTTCCGCAGGAAACTCCTCCCAACGACCCCACCACGCAGGAAAGTCTGAAGTTTGCCCGGATCTACGGCCTGCTGGAGGAGCATTACGTCGATCCCATTGACCCTGATCATGCAATTTTCGACGGCGCAATCCGCAAGATGCTCGACACGCTGGATCCCTTTTCTGCTTTTTTCGACCGGCAGCAATTCAAACTTCTGCAAGAGCAGACCCGCGGCGAGGCAAAAGGGTTTGGTTCCGTCCTTTACGTCAAGCCCGGAAAGGTTCTGGTGCTGCAGGCGGCTGAGGGCTCGCCCTCGTGGCGGGCGGGACTCGGACCCGGCGACGAAATTGTTGAGGTCAACGGAGAGAAGGTACTGCAGCTTGATTTCGAATCCCTCATCCAACTACTGCAGCGTTCCCGCTCCCATCCTGTAACGCTGGGAGTTCTGCACCCGGGCAAGGATCAGGCACAGGAAGTTCGCCTTGTGCCAAAGGAAGTTCAGCTGCCCACAGTGGATAACGTTTTTGAATTTCAGGACCGGCAGATCGGCTACATTCACGTTTCGGGGTTTGATGCCAAAACAACCAAAGAAGTCCAGGACGCGGTCGAAAAACTGGGCGGGCAAAAGCTGAAGGGTCTTCTTCTCGACCTCCGGAACAATCACGGCGGGGTGGTTGCAACAGCAGCCGGCGTGGCCAGCCTCTTCCTGCAACCCGGCCTGCCCATCCTGACCATGCGTGGCCGCGGCGTGCCCGAAAAGGCGTACAGTACAACGGCCATGGGGGTCCGCTTCACCATGCCGATGGTGGTGCTGGTGAACGGCGACACGGCCAGCGCGGCAGAACTGCTGACGGCAGCCCTGGAAGAACACGATCGGGCCGTGGTGGCGGGCGAGGTCTCCTACGGCAAGGGCGTGGTGGAAAACGTAATGCCGCTTTCTGATGAGACGGGGCTGGCCCTCACGATTGCCCAATATTTCACGCCCAGTGGGCGTTCCATCCAGCGCCGCCTGCCCGGAACCATGCTGGCTGAAGCCGAGACAGGCATTGGCAAGAGCACAGATTTCCACACCGACGACGGCAGGTCAGTTTCCGCCAGCGGAGGGATAACCCCTGACGTCATTATTCCTGCCCGCACGCTCGACCCCTGGGCTGTCTTCATTACCCAGCACGGTCTTTTTACCGACTTCGCCTCGCAATACCTCACCTACCACCCGGAACTGAAAAAAGACTTCGAGCCCGACTCCGACGTGATGACGGAGTTCCGGAATTTCCTCGCCAGCCGCCAGATCCGGACACCGGCCGAGTACTGGGAGAATGACCAGGACTACCTGAAGCTCAGGATCAAGGTGGAAGTGTTCAGTCTGGTTTTCGGGCTGGCAACGGCAAACGAAGTGGAAATCAGAGGTGACCCTCAGGTACTGAAGACGCTGGAAGTGTTCCCCAGGATTCCTGAAATCCTCAAAGTGCCACTACCCACGGGAACAAGGCACGTCAAGAGGGTGGCAGATCGCGAGAGCCCACAGCGGAACAGCGTGAGTGCCAGGAAAACACCATAGCTCGTGAAGGCGCGCAAGGCGCCTTCACCTGTGTGCGTCATGCCCTGGGATTAAGCAACAGCAAGAGCTTCAATCTCCACCAGCATTTCCGGATCAACCAGCCGGGCGACGCCCACAAAGCTGGTGGCGGGGTGGACTTCGCCAAAGCATTCTGAATGTCCCTTGGCCACCTCTTCCCAGCGGTCCATATTGGTGAGGTAAACCCGCGTTCTGACCACGTGTTCCAGGCCCAGACCAAGGCGCTTCAGGGCGTTTTCGATGTTCCGCGAAGCTTGCACGGTCTGCGCATAAGCATCACCAGGGGCAAGAATTTTTCCTGAAGGGTCCGTCGCCGTTGTTCCTGAAACGTAAACCATATCGCCCACCTGCACGGCGCGGGCGTATCCGACCTTGGGTTCCCAGGGGGTTCCGGAAAAAATCTTAGTGCGCTTGTTCTTCATCAGTCCCTCCTCGAAGCTCCCGGATGAGGAATCCCCGGGGTAGTTTTCAACTCATGGTTGTGAACTGCTGTCTGCGGTCGAACAATTCTTACTTATGTTTTTCAAAATACCGGCGATGCGCGCGCGTTGCCGCTTCCAGACGGTGGCGGCGCCTGATCAACGCTTCACGGTACTCGTGTTTCTCTTCCGCCGTGACCGGGATCACCGCAGGAACTTTGACGGGCTTTCCGCCCGCGTCAAGCGCCACATAAGTGACAAAGGCGGAGCTCGTCTGGCGATGCTCGCCGGTGAGAGAATCTTCAAGATAGACCTTCACCGCCACCTCAACCGAAGTCCGGAAAGCCCGCGTGACCTGCGCTCGCAGGATAATAAGTTGTCCAACCCGAATGGGATGGAGAAAGTCCAGGTTGTCAACTGAAACCGTCACCACCACGCTGCGTGTATGGCGAGTGGCAACAATCGCGCCCGCGATATCAATCAGGTGCATGACCTTGCCGCCCAGAATGTTGCCCAGCGGATTGGCATCATTCGGCAGAACCACTTCCACCATTTCAACCCGGGACTCGCTGGTCCTCTTCCCGTTCTGTTTCTTCTTCCGCTTCTGCAAGGGCCACCGGGATCCGAGAATGTTCACTTCCGCTCAAGACACCAGGCAAGGCGCCCAGGGACACGTCCTTTCAGCACAGGGACCCTGCAGCCTGCCAAACTCTACGCTACCCACCTGCGACCGAATACACCCACGCTGCGTATCGGCAGCGGAGCATTGATAAAGTCATTCTGAACTGTATGTTTATAGTACGTCACTCGCCATCTCAATACAACCCGATTTGAAGTCAAGCCACAGCGGGATGCTGCAAGCGGGGCAGCGGCTAGCATGGAGTATTCCCGCACTTGCCTGGGCACTTTCCAAGGTCGCCGCAAGCATCTATTCCGCCAGCGGTTAAAGGAAATGGATGAAAGTGGGAATTCACCCGGCTTCAACGGCGAGGCCTTTCTATAGCCAGAACCACTGCTGCGGGTCGAGGCCTTGGGACCTGCGGTTGCACCCAACGCTGGTGTTACCAGTCAGTACATATCCTAATTATAATTGAATCGTCTGGTCGATTGTGTTAGCTTGGGTTCAAGTCTAAAGGCTACTGGGGTCCTGGCCTTAAGGATATTCGGCAAAAGGCAAGGCAGAAAAGCCGCTGCGTTGATGAACGAGCAGGGCAGGCTGCCATTTTCTACCGCGGTGCGCTTCGCGTTCACACAACCGCACAGCGAAGTGTTTTTGGGCGGTAAGCCTCAAGCCGGATGTCAAAACTTCAAATGTGGGGGCCCTGATGAAGGTTCGAAGTCTTATTCTCACGCTGGCCGGACTGCTTGCTGCTGGTCTGTTTTCATCTGCAAGTGCTCAACAGTCGCATGGTCCGGTTCATATAACCTCGGCCGCGCACGCGGTGTCTCATCCCTCGGCTTCATCCGGAGCAGACACGAGCAAGAAGATTTTCGGACCAGCTCGCGTTATCCCCTTGCATCGGCCGGAAGAAACCGGTCTCGAGACGAATGGCGGCGGAGGTGAAGCAGGCCCAGCCGCCCCCAGCGTTGGCAACTGGTCTGACGCCGACGTACAAACCACGTACAGCCCCTCCCAATTAACCGTGAGCAACGTTTTCGGGGGCATAGGCTTTACCGGAAAGATCCCGCCAGATGAAAACCTTTCTGTCGGTGTCAACACTACAGGCGGCAGCCCGCAGACTCAGATAGTTTTGACTGTTAACACCAGCTATACCGTGTACAACGCTTCCGGCAGCGGGATCAAGAGTGGCTACCTGTCCTCTAGTTTTTTTGGAGGCCTGACCAACAGTTTGTGCTCCACCGTGGACGGCGGCGACCCGATCGTGCTCTTCGACAAGCTTGACGGACGGTGGATCATCAGCCAGCTCGCTTACGATTCAACTTTTACTGATAACCACCTTTGTCTGGCCATCTCACAAACTTCAGACGCTACAGGCGCTTACGATGCCTACGATTTTGCATTCGGCTCGAATCTGCCTGACTATCCCAAACTCGCCGTCTGGCCGGACGGAATCTATTTCTCTGCAAACATTTACTCCAGCAATGGCAGCACCCTTCAGTTTACGGGCGCCCAGGCCTGCAGCTTTCCGCGCAGCAATGTGGCGAACCCGCCGCCCAGCGGCAACATAACTTTCAGTTGCTCCCCGGCAAATGACGCCGGCATCTACAATATCCTGCCGGCAGACCTGGAAAATCTCCCAGGCACCGCCACCCTGCCCAGCGGCCCGGACTATTACATGCAGTATGTGGATAACCTGGGCCCCAGTTTGGGAAATATACTCAGGATCTATCAGTTTGACCCAGGCGCCGGTTCGCTCAACATCGTGAACAACCTGACGGTCAATGATTTTCATGACGCATGCGGCGGAGGCACCTGCATCCCTCAGTACGGCACCGCACAGCAGCTCGATTCGCTGGGTGACCGGCTAATGTACCGGCTTTCATTCCGTTCTTATGGCGATCATGACCAGATGGTCGCCAACCACTCGGTGCAGATCAACTCCAGCGACAACCAGACTGGAATCCGCTGGTACGTGGTCCGGCGCGACCAGGGCGGACCATTCTATGTTGACAAGGAAAGTACCTTCAGCCCTGACGTCAGCACCTACCGGTGGATGGGCAGCATTGCTCAGAACAAGGATGGGGATTTAGGCCTTGGATACAGCACATCAGGTGTAACCAGCGTACCAGGCATCTCCGTCACCGGACTGAAGAACGGCACGGACGACCTGATGGAACTGGGCCAGCGTATGTACAATGGCAGCGACCAGAGCTACCAGGGAACCTATAGCCGCTGGGGGGACTACTCCAGCGTGAGTGTTGACCCATCCGACGATTGCAGTTTCTGGTACACCAACGAGTACGTCAAGCCGCCTGTCCTGAGTTTTGACTTTCTCTGGAATACCGTCGTCGGCAAATTCAGTTTTGGAAACTGCTCCGGATCGACGCCCTCCAGCTTCGCGCTCTCGGCGAATGCTCCCACCACCCAGACCGTCACTGCCGGAACGACCGGCACAACATATTCGATTACGGTCACGCCTGCGAGCGGCTACAACGGCGTCGTCGACCTGAGTGTTGGAAGCACCTGCCCCAGTGGGGCCACCTGTTCCCTTTCACCTTCACAGATTGATTTCGGATCCAGTTCTGCCCCGGCGACCACTATCTTGACCGTCGATACCAGCACCAGCACCACAGCGCAAAATTACAACATCGTGGTCAAGGGTACAGACCATTCTAATTCCTCAATAACAGGCCAGACGTCGGTGCTGCTTGCGGTAACCGACTTTTCACTCAGTTCCAACCCCACGTCTCAAACAGTAACTGGTGGGACGGACGCCACCTACACCATCACAGCAAACGCCCTGGATGGGTTCGCAGGGACTGTTAACCTTAGTGTGGGAACGACTTGCCCAACGGGGCTGACCTGCACTTTCGGCTCTACTTCCATCAGCGCCGGCGGGTCGACCAGTCTTACTATCAGCGGCACCAACAGCGTATCGACTTCTTCAACCTTCACGATCACCGTGACGGGCACCAGCGGCGCACTGACCCATACCGTAAACGCAGGCCTGACGGTCAATCCTCCGCCGCCGGACTTCTCGCTCTCAGCCACACCACCAAGTCAGACTGTGACTCCCGGGACCGCCGCCACCTACACGGTAACTATTGCCCCTTCGGGAGGATTCACTGGAAATGTAACGCTGAATGCGAGTGGATTCCCAAGCGGCGTAACTGTCGGTTTCTCCCCTAATCCGGCGACCAGTACTTCCAACATGACAGTCACGACTGGCACCTCCACCCCGGGTGGTACGTATACGCTGACCATCACAGGGACGAGCGGCGCTTTGACTCACACCACAACCGTCAGTCTGACCGTCAATTCACAGCCGGACTTCTCACTCTCAGCCACACCACCAAGTCAGACTGTGACGGCCGGAAGCAATACCACCTATACGGTGACGATTACACCTTCAGGCGGGTTCAGCGCGGGCGTCAACTTGAGTGTAAGCGGACTTCCGAGCGGTGCAACTTCCGGCTTTAGTCCGAACCCTGCTACTGGTTCTTC
>DATLWV010000326.1:0-1964 GCA_035576145.1 Terriglobia bacterium | reverse complement strand
CCGGACTTAAGTTCACTGAGTGAAAGGGCTGGCATTTGCCGTAACATTTGCTCGAAGTTGCCCGAGCGTCCTCTCGGCATGCCGCTTCTTGCACCTTCACCAGGGCCGCCCGGCTTTCCGTTGCCCTGGAAACTCGACCGGCGAGGTCTTTCACCGCCTTGGTTTCCGGCTTGCTGGCCCTCGGACCCTCTTTCAGGAGTTCCGGCGTTGAATGTGGCGATCGTGTTCGCTACGTCCGGAGTCAACTGGTGCAGCTTTGAGTCGGCATTTGTAAGTACCAAAACAGGTTTTCCCGTGGCCAGATCCTTGATGGTTATGGTTCCCTGTGTCGCGTCGACGGATATCACGGTTGCCCCAATGTTCCTGAAGGTACCTGAGACCAGCTTCTGGGCCGTGAAGTGAGTCCCGTCCGCACTCTTCGTCCCCAGCGCACGCATCTGGTCATCAACTTTGATTTGGTCAAAAGCGGCCGGTTTGGCGTCGCTGAACTTGACCGAGTCAGGGGCATATCGCAGAAGCGAAGCGTTAGGCGCCAGCGTGATAATCACCGGGTGAGTCAGGTTGCCCGGCCGGGGGGGTGTGTTGGGCACGGCCAGGGTGATCTCCTTTGTTCCCGGATCCACAGACTTGACCACGCCAGCGATACCATTCTTTTCCCATTGAAGGCGCTCAGCTTCCCTGGCTATCTCCAGCGCCGTCTTGCTCATGACCACGACGGACTTGGCGCTGACGGATTTCTGGTCCTCCGATACAGGGCCCATGATCAGCACGCGGTCACCCAAATGGATGTCGCTCACTGCGATTTTGGTGGCCTGCTTCAGGCTTTTCGCTCCAGGTGGAACTTGAAGGACCGAAACATCCTCAGGCAGGCTGACACTGAGGCTTGGGCCCGCATCCGTGCGGAGAGTCAGTTGCCCGGGTTGGACTTCTGTTACTACGCCGATCGGCCGAACCTTCCCGCTGTTGGCTGCATTTTGGGGAGAAGACCGGGCCACTGCCAATGCTTGTATCAAAATCAAACAAGGAACGACCCATTTAAGGCAAGTTTTCCAAATATTCATTTTTAGTGACTCCGGGCGTTACTTGAGTTTAGACGATTGTGGCGACGGACGGGTTTCGGTCTTTACATGGGTTTTACATTTTTTTTCTATCAAATACCAGAAACACAGCCTCTTTTCGGCAGGCGGCCTGGGGCCCCGTCGGGAGGAATTACCTCTTTGCCTTCTTCCTGGCGCTGTATTGGTCCAAAATAGATAAGCTGAGTACCCAAACGGCCTGGGAGTAAACATCCGGCTCGAGTGTCACCTGGCTGGAAGACTGGTATGACAAACATAGGCGAACCCCAAAGGATTGTGATTGTGGAGCCCTTGAGAGACCCTGTTCCAAGGGAGATACCGCATGAGCCTGAAGGACCTTCTCAACCGGGTCGCAGGCCGGAGGAGAGGCCTGTCGATACACCACCCGGCAGATCATCCTGAACAGTGTGTTGAGGGGATTCCTGATTTCGTTGAGCCCCTCCGGGGATGGCGCGCGTGGAGAATTCGGACTCCTTTATCTGGTTCTGATTCGTGCCCGGCCTTCAGCAGCGTGATCCTGGAAACACCCTGGACACCCAGGAGGTGGTTTTTGGCCGAGCACAGCTTCGATCTGGGGGTAAATTGCCGCGGCCTTTTGGATCCCTGCTGCTCATGCGGGATCTATGCCTTCCGGGACCCTCTTGAGGCGTTTGTTTACTCGATGAGGGTACGTGACAGGCTGTTTGGCATGTCGGTAGAGGTTGCGCTTGGCACTGTGAGCCTTTGGGGGAGGGTCATCGAGTGCGAGTCGGGTTACAAAGCCCAATACGCCTATCCGCGGCATATTTATCTTCCCGCCTCCTTTGTCCGTTTCTTGCCCAGAATCAGGTCGGCGTTCGGTGTTACCGCAGGGGTCTATATTTCCAGCAGCGAGGACGAACTCAGCCT
>DATLWV010000325.1:0-2741 GCA_035576145.1 Terriglobia bacterium | reverse complement strand
CACACTCCATTTTTCTTTGACTGGACCCATTAACCCTCCTCGGGTACCCTCCCAGACGACTCTGCGTGCTTGGTAGCATATGCAAGTACGTTGGCAGGCTTCCCCATCCTTTTGCCCGCACGTTGGGTTCCAAGTCAGGTTCCCGAGTGAAACGCCTCATAATCAACAATATATAGGCATCTCATACAAAGATGAAGGCCAGGAAGTGAGCAAGGAATACTCGTCTGAAAGGAAAATTTGCGGGTGAGTGCACGGCAGGAGCGAGGGTTATTGGCCCTTCTTGGTCCATCCAAGAATACTCAGAAACTGATCTAAATGGAGGTCTTCGCATTCTGGGTTCACCTAGGGAGTAGAACTTCCGACAGCATTCATTCCCAGCCCCTGCCTCGATTCGTTCCATCCCCCTGGGCAGCGATCCCCTGCCGTCGCGGCCGCTTCCTGCGTAGGCTCAGCCCCCCTTCTCGTACGGTCGGTAGACCCTTTTGTAATTCACCTTCCATCCTTCACGCCGCAGCAGAATGTAAATCCGATAGTACCCGCAGCAGACCCGAGCCTCGGCGGGCCCTCCAAAGCGCATTGGCAGGACGTATAGGATCGCCTCTTCCGCGTAGCGGGTTCTTTTCATCCGACAACTCTCCCTTCAAGCTCCCAATTTTGCCGGATTTTCTCTCTTCGCCTACGCCACATCCCAGGGAGGGCCTCAAAAAGGAGATGGCCGTATCGGTTGAAGTGTGCAAGTAACGTGACGGCGACCCTTCACCCGTTCTATATTTTGAGAATGATCCTCCTGAGGACGCTTAGGAAGTCAACGTGAGTGAACTTGCGGTTTCCGTCGGGGTATTTGCGATTATCGCCCTTATCGTCTGGCGATACAAAACAGTTTTCTGTCTCCCGTTTTTCTGGGCGGCTCTCTTCGCGTTCATATACATGGGGCTGCTGCAAATCCATGCTCAGTCCGGTGGCTCCTCTTACATGTACGCAGCGGAGGGTTTCGGAATGTATTTTCTGGGGCTTGTCGTGGCCGAGTTTCTCTTTTTCTATCGCCCCGGCGGCAGAAGATTTAGACGCCAGCATCGGCATAGTCGCGGTAAATCAGAGGACCCAAACTCGAAACCCGCTCAACAACCCTGACCTACCAGGATCAGGCTGCTGTTTCCAGCCTTACCATTGAACGTGGGATTGTTTGTGTCGCTTTCTGCTGCAACATTTGTGACGATCATCTTTTTTTCTGACAAGGGATTCCCGATCCTGGCAAGTAATCCTGCCCTCGCCTGGGTACGATCCACAAGCGGCGTCGTCAATCGGCTAATGAGCGTATTCGGTCCCGGCTGTTACGCGATTCTCGGGCTTATCGCCTGGGCCATTCATCGTGAAACCCGCTCCCGCATGGCAAAGGGAATGATGTATCTGGGGCTTGGGCTTGCAATCGTCGCCCAGGGATTGCTTGCGACCAAGAGCGCAGCCATCATGGTTTTTGTCTGGTTTAACATTTTGCTTTTTTATATGAACAAGAAACGGGAACTATGGAAAACTCTATTGCCCCTGATCATCATCGTCGTTCCGGTATCGGCAGCAATCGTGGCGGTCCGTATGGTATCGACACAAGGATACTGGGAGACTGCGGGTATCTTCGAAACCTACTACAAGCGGCTTACGACCATAGCCGCGGAGCCCCTGGACTTTGCTTTCAAGTACTCGAATCGGTTCGATCCTGTAAACAAGCAAGGATTTCGTCTTGAAGCGAAGAGAATCCGGCAGCAATTGACAGGCGCGCCCAAGACACCGATCCTTTCAGAGTTTGTGTACAACCGGATGGAGGGATTGCCGCCTGACAGCGCAGATTTGTCTGTGACTTTGACACCCCAAGGGGTGGGATACGTAGAGTGGGGAATGGTGGGGCTGTTGTTATATTCTTTCCTTCAGGGACTGGGGTTTGGTCTGGTCCACAGGCATCTTTTCCATAAGGAAACGATGAACCTTGTCTCGCTGGTTGTGTGGGGCGCAATCCTTAGTTATGGCATCCAGCTCAGCAGCACGGGAACCATCCTGGTTGGTCTAGAGGGTATTGTGTTATCGTCGATGCCGGCCTTAGCCCTGCTCATTCCATTTGGCCTTTTCTTCCTGTTGCCGATGGCCCGAAGGTATCGCAGTTCGGCCAGCAGGAAAATTTCCAGGCTACCTCAAGTGCGCGTGCACGCCGGCCGCGGAGTGGATAGGTGAATTCCCACCCCCACGTCAGTTGAGCCAAGAGATACATTGCCGATGCGCAAGGTTCTATTTTTCTGTTACGACCTGAGAGACGGGGGATCTCCGCAGGTACTATCGGGCATTCTCAACCACTTGAACCGAAATGAATTTGATCCAGTCTTAGTCACTTATTCAGACGCAAGAGTTTTCCCAATTCCTGAGGGCCTCACCGAACATATTCTCCAGGTCCGGGGGGGCGGCAATCTTATCGGGAAGCTGAATGCCAATCTGACAGCCGTGCTCCGTTTGCGGCGGGTACTCCGCTCGGAAAGACCCGAGATTGTGGTCGGGATGGGCGGAATGACCAATTGGGGATTAATTCTTGCGGCGGGGCTGGCAAGGATCAGAATGGCTGTCATCATTGGCGAACACGGAGCGGGGGCGCTGGAATTCCGGAAAGATCGGTTGACCTCATATGTCATCAGTTTCCTTAACAGGTCCTTGTATCCATTTGCCGACCGTATTGTCGCTATCTCCGAAGGCGTTCGGGAATA
>DATLWV010000324.1:0-25231 GCA_035576145.1 Terriglobia bacterium | reverse complement strand
GAGGCGTGGGTGGAAATGGAAGAGCGCGAACGCGAACTGTGCTTGGAAATACGCGATAATGGTGTAGGATTTGAGGTAGGCAACCCGGCGGAACGCTCTCCGAATGACGGTATTGGCTTGATGGGGATGCGCGAGCGCGCTGAGCACCTGAACGGCACGCTGGAAGTGCAATCAACTCCGGGAAAAGGCACGGCCATCAACGTTCGAATACCTCTGAAAGAAGCGCCGGAATCACGAATAGCAGAAAAGGTAGGATAAACAATCATGTCGCCCGCTTCCGCTGACAAAAAGATTAGAGTTTTCCTGGCCGACGATCATGCGCTGGTAAGGCAGGGCTTTCGCCGTTTGCTGGAAGACGATCCCCGCATCACGGTGGTGGGTGAAGCCAACACGGGCCTTTCCGCCATCGAGCAGTGCGGGAAGATCAAGCCTGACGTTGTCGTGATGGACCTTTTGATGCCCGAGATCGGCGGGCTTGAGGCCACCGCGGAAATCCTGAAGGCCAACCCGGGAACCAGGGTGCTGATTCTCAGCATGTATTCCAACCCGGCCTATGTTCGCAAGGCCATCGAGGCCGGCGCCAAGGGCTATATTCTGAAGGACGCGATTGAAGTTGACCTGGCCCAGGCCGTGGTGGTGCTGTCGCAGGGCGGCGCCTACATGAGTCCGGCGGTTTCAAACCTGGTGCTGGAAGGACTGAAGACGGGAACCATGCAGGAAGAAGGGCAGGATCCCTACGACCGCCTGACGCTGAGAGAAAAAGAAGTCCTGCAGCTTATCGCCCAGGGAAAGTCCAACAAGGAAATCGCCACCCTGCTGGATATCAGCATCAACACGGTGGCCGTCCATCGTGCCCGCCTGATGGAAACGCTTGGTCTCCATCGTACTGCGGAATTGGTTCTTTACGCTGTGAAGAAGGGCATTGTCCAACCGCAGTAGTCTCTGTAGCAGTCCCCCACAGTTCACCTGGCTTTGTGTGCGGCAGCCCTGCACGCGGCCATCATGCTTGAGTAGATGGCTCCGCTGGTTTGCGCCTGGTCACCCAGTTTGCTGATGCGGATTGGCGGGCAGTTGGGCTGGATTTTCTTTGCCACGCCGGCCACGGTTTGAAGCATAAACTCGGGAGCGCCCCGGCTGATGCCACCGCCCAATACGATCATGTCAGGGTCAAGAACGGCAACAATATTCGCAACGCCAACACCGAGAATAGTGAAGATTGTTCCCAGTGTCTTGCGTGCCTTGGCATTTCCCCGGCGAAAGGCCTCGAAAACAAAGTAGGCATCGCGCGTTTCTGCGAGGCCCGCTGACCGGCTGGTCCCCCGGGTTCTCATGAGTTTCCGTCCGAGCGTTGCAATCCCTTGCCCGGAGGCATAGCTTTCAAAATAGCCGGTAACCCCGAAATCCTCATTCCAGCGCGGCCACTCAACGTTCAGAAACTGCAACTCACCCGCCGCGCCTGTGCGTCCCACATAGAGCTGCCCGTTGGCAAAGATCCCGGAGCCAATGCCGGTCCCCAGCGCGATGAAGACGAAGTTCTCGAGCCCGCGTGCCACGCCTCGCCAGCGTTCCCCGATGGCAGCCATATTGGCGTCATTATCAATGCAAACCGGAAGCCGGAATTCCTTCTCCAGTTCGCGCTTCAGGTTAATATTCTTCCAGCCTGGAAGGTTGTTGGCCATCAGCACCAGGCCGTTGCGAGGATCGACAGCGCTGGGGACAGCCATCGCAACGGCTCGAAGCGTGTTGCGTTTTCGCGAGGGAATCAGCCGGTAGATACCTTTCTTGATCTGGCTGATGGTCCTTCTGGGTCCGTCTTCCGGCCGGACTTTTTCAGTTGTATCGGCAATGATCTCTCCGGAAAAATCAGCCAGGGCAAAATGGAGATGGCTGGCTCCCATGTCGATTCCCACCAGGCAGCCGTAATCAGGATTCAACCTGATCCCACGGCGGTCAACCGAAGGGACGACAAGCCCGGCACGGCGCAGTCTCCCTGTTTGATTCCTGACGGCGGCAGGGGGCAGGCTCAATTTTTTGGCAAGTGCCTTTAGCTGGATTGAGGGATGAAGCGAAATTTCCTCAAGAAGTTGAAACAGGCTGGTTTCCAAATGAAAATCGATTTTCATGGACGATTGTCAACCGCAGATGCGGTCCGTCGTTTTGGTCCTCTTAAGGCTTCCGGGAAAGGTTCAAAACTGAAAAGTCTTTCGTGCAAGAAGCTAGAGGCCATAAAGTTTACCGCGATTTCAGGCTGGTGCCAACTGGCCGCAGTTGCACCTGAATGCACCTTAATCCAACGATGGCAATTTCAGCCCACACGGGATGTGAAGTATGATCAGGCTTTGAGAAAATCATGACTCCCGTACTCCGAACCCGCTGGAACATCACTCCGCGCGAGGCCATGCGGCTCCAGGCCCGTCTCCGAGAGCGGGTGGTGCTGGAAGACAGCTTCAAGCAGATCCGATACCTGGCCGGCGCAGACATCGCCTTTGATCCGGCAACTGAGGTGGCCTTTGCCGGTGTTATTGTTTACCGGTTTCCGGCGCTCGAAGAAGTTGAGCGCCGAATGGCACGCCGCAAGTTGCAATTTCCCTATGTGCCCGGCCTGCTCTCGTTCCGTGAAATCCCGATCCTGATGGCCGCCTTTGCGCGCCTGAAGACCGAGCCTGACATTCTTCTTATTGATGGCCACGGCCGAGCACACCCAAGGCTGTTCGGGCTTGCGTGCCACATCGGTGTGTTGTTTGACAAACCAGCCATCGGATGCGCGAAGTCACTCCTGGTGGGGGAAGCCGGGGAGCCCGGCTCGAAGGCCGGATCGACTGCGCCGCTCGAATTCCACGGAGAGCGCGTGGGCACGGTGTTGCGGACGCGCGACAATACGAGGCCCATTTTTGTGACCCAGGGGCACCGCATCTCATTGGCAACCGCGGTGAAAGTGGTCCGCAAGTGTACGGACGGCTACCGCATTCCCAGGCCGACGCGCGAGGCCGACCACTACGTGCGCGATCTTCGCCGCGCTTTTCAGCGGAAGCTGCAGGAGCGTTAACGCCGCTCGCCGGGCGTTGGCGGCCGCGCCGTGGGTTATAATTGCTGAATGAGAGCGAACAAAGCCAACCAAACAGAAATTCCATCCAGGTCGACCCCCGCGCTGGCTGGGGAAAAAGCTCAGCTCATGTCGGCTTCGGAAATCGACCGGACGCTGGTGCGCCTTGCCCACGAGATTCTCGAGCGAAACAATGGAATTGAAAATTTGATGCTGGTAGGGATCGAACGGCGAGGTGTTCCCCTGGCTGAGCGGCTTGCCCAGACCATCGGCGGAATCGAATCAGCCGCGCCCCCGGTGGAAACGCTTGACACGATTCCTTATCGCGACGATGTGCCCAAGGCCGGCACACGTCCCAAGGCGGAATCAGCACCTCCACGATTTTCAGTGGACGGCAGGAAGGTGATCCTGGTGGACGACGTCCTATTTACGGGCCGGACCACGCGTGCCGCGCTCGACGCATTGCTTGCCTTTGGACGTCCGCAACGGGTGGAATTGTGCGTTTTGATCGACCGTGGGCATCGTGAGTTGCCTATCCTGGCCAACTACGTTGGCCGCAGCCTTCAGACCTCTGAGAGGGAAGTGATTGAAGTGCGCCTGCGCGAAGTGGACGGCGAGGATCGCGTGGTCCTTTGTGAATAGCCGGCGTAACAGTCATCCCGGCGTCTATCCCAAAAGTCAGTGACAACGAGGACTGCTTCAGGCAGAGGCTTTGCCGTTTTCCAGGCTCAGGCCCACGCCCTTTGCCTTGAGGTTCTTCTCGATTTGCGCCAGAACATTGGACGGGCAGCCTTCCCACACCGGAACCACCTGGTTGCCCAGATAAGGCAGGTCCTTCACGCCTTCCTTGCTTGAGAAGAATCCGCCCACCACCAGGTCGCGCAAATGGTTGAAAAATGCCACGTAGTTCGAGTCTTCAGGCACGGCCTTGTCGGGATATGCGATACGGTCCAGGATCTTCTTTTGCTGGGGGGCGGTACAGGCGATGAAATCATGGCTGAATTCCCGGTTGCATTCCAGGTCGAGCCAGGTGAGGCCTCCCAGTATTTCTGCCTTAAGTCTTCCACCTTTGAAATCGAGCCAGTCATCGATAAACTCCGGAACACCAGCCTGGGTAGCGCTGCTGCTGCGTTCGTCGGCGGGAATGATCAGGTCGCTCAGAGCTTTGATCGTTTCCCATTCATGATCGCTGAAGACCTTCCGCTGATAGCCTGACGCAGCCTTCGCTGCCGCGCTCCCGGAAGACTTCTGAGGGGCCGCTATGGCGGTCCCCAGCGGGACCAATGCAGCTGCTGGAACAGCCGAGAAGACTTTCAGCATGTCGCGCCGCCCGATGGCAGACCGTCCGTTGGTGGTCTTCTTTTTCATGTCTACTCCTCACACAGTAGATGGTATGTGGCAGATGGCATTTCGGCCTGCGGGGCAGATACCGGGTGGCCTGTGAAATGCGCGTCCGTGCTCATCAGCTCCTTATGGACCGGATCAGGCCTGTCAGCATCCGTCCGGCTTTCTCGATTTGCTCCTCAAGATGATCCGGCTCCGTATGAAAACCAAGGTCGCGGCAAAGAAGCGCATAGTATCTGAGCTCCTCAAGAGAACTCTGGGCAATATTGTAAAAATGCTTCTTGTCGGCTGCGCCTCTCCTCTTAAATCCCTCCGCAATGTTGCCTGGCACGGACACGGCCGCCCGCCTCATTTGTGAGACCAACCCGAACTTCTCCTCTCGCGGCAAGTGCAGAGTGGCTTTGTAAACGTCCAACACAATCTTGTGAGCGACCTGCCAGACTTCGAGCTGCTCGAATCTCACGATGCTCATGCCGCTCTACCTACTCCCACATACCACCTACCGACTACCACCTGCCCCCTTTCACACATTGCGCTTCTTTACCTCATCCACAATATGCTCTGAGGTCCGCCAGGCTAGAGCCAGAATGCTGAGCGTCGGGTTCTTGTCGGCGTTGCTGACGAATGGCGCAGCGTCCGTAATAAACAGGTTCTTGCAATCCCACGCCTGGCAATAGGGATTCAGGGCTGACGTGCTGCGTTCTGATCCCATCCTGGCCGTTCCCACCTCGTGGATGATCTCGCCGCCGCGGGAAATGCCCCAGTTTTCTTCCGCACCCGCAGTCCGCACAACTTCTCCGCCGGCGGTTTCGATGATTTCTCGGAAGGTTTCCCGCGCGTGCCGGGCCTGCAGGATTTCATCCTCAGTCCATTTGAAGTGAAATTTCAGCACAGGAATGCCCCATTCATCGACGACGTTCTTGTCGATTTCGCACCAACTGTCGTCGTTGGGAATCATTTCGCCGCGGCTCGAGAATCCGACGAACGCTCCGAAAAGTTTCCGGCAGCCCTTTTTCAATTCCGCGCCGTACCCTCCCCCAAGGTAGCGTTCCGAGCCGCCGAACATCCCGGCCCCGGGCATGTCCCGGCCGCCGCCGAACTCAATGTGATAGCCGCGGGAGAAAGGCATCTGTTTCTTGAGCTGCTTGTCGTAGTTCCACCAGGGCATGTAGATATGCATCCCACCGGTGCCGTCATCGTTGTGCGGCGGCAGGTCCATCAGGACGGGGAAGAACCCCACCGTACCGTCTGCGCCGACGGTGTCCATAAGGTAACGGCCCACAACCCCGCTGGAATTCGCCAGGCCGTTCGGGTGCTGCGTGCTCCGGGAGTTCAGCAGCAGGCGGCAGGTTTCACAATTGCTGGCCGCCAGCACAACAACCTTGCCGCGTGCCTGCACTTCCTTTCGCGTTGTCCTGTCGACGTAGGAAACGCCGGTTGCCAGGCCGTCGGGCCCCGTCAGGACCTCGCGCACCATGGCGTTGCAGATGATGTCCAGGTTTCCCGTTTCCATGGCCGGCGGGATCAGTACCGTCGGTGAGGAGAAATTCGACGAGGTCGCGCAGGCACGCCCGCACTGAGAGCAGTAATGACAAGCGGGCCGGCCGTTGAGAGGTCGTGTCAGGATTGAGTGGCGTGAAGGGATGCAGGGAATTCGAAGTTTTTGGCAGGCTTTTTGAATCAGCAATTCGTAGCAGCGGGGCGCGGGCGGCGGCTGGAATTTGCCGTCCGGCGCGTTTTCGATATTTTCGATGGAGCCGTAAACCCCAATCAATTCTTCCGTCTTGTCGTAATACGGAGCCAGGTCTTCATACGTGATCGGCCAGTCAAAGCCTTTGCCGTCGCGCGAATAGGGCTTGAAGTCGTAAGGCCCGAAACGCAAAGAGATTCTACCCCAGTGATTGGTCCGCCCTCCAAGCATTCGCGAGCGAAACCAGGTCCAGTCGGTGCCGGGGGCATTGGTATAGGGTTCTCCCGGGATCTGCCATCCACCCACGGCGGCATCGAAGTAGCCGAAGGTAGTGTTGGGTTTCACAGCGCCCCGGTGCGGGGCCTGATAATTCCACTCGAGCATCTTGGATTGCTTAGCGGTGTCATACCAACCGCCCGCCTCGAGCATCAGAACCTTTGCCCCGGCTTTTGTCAGAACATAAGCCGCCATCCCGCCGCCGGCTCCTGAACCTACAACAATTGCGTCATAAACTCGTGAAGGTTTCTTGATTTGTGCCATGACCCTTTGCCCCATCAATTTAAGTTCCGTGGGAGTGTATCACAAAAATTCCATTCGGAGTCTTTAGCTTGTGATGCATATCACAGGATTTCGGTTGGGTCGGCAGACGGGCGGACTAGTGGACCGTAGCCTTACCTGGGTTGAAATAAATGTCGTTGTAGTGTTCCGAAGCTGGCTGGAAAAAGGATTAGATGAGAATCGCTGCTGGGTGTCGACGGCTCGGGCATGCTAACATTCAAGAATATGATCAAGGGCACGGAACGGGTGATGGGGCGTTTATTGTGGAGACTGGGCCTGGCGTTTCTGTTTGCAGCAATTGGGTTGCATGCCGCAGATCCCTCTGAACTTATTGCGGCCGAATTGAAGGCGAAAACGCTGCAGGTGTTTAACCGTTATGTCGAAGTGGCTGAGGCGCGCATGAAGCGTGATGAAAGCCACCCAAATGACTTTCTCTACATTGAAAACCTGCCCAAGCCTGACTATCAATCCATTATGGCAACCCTCAGGCAGGGCCAGGTTTATGTTCAGCCGGTCAGATTAAAGGACGAAGGCGGGGACTCCTTCGATGTTCCCGACGGCATGATCCATCACTGGGTTGGAGATGTTTTCATCCCGGGAAAATCAGCGGCGTCAGCGCTCGATATTCTGCGCGACTACAACAATTTCAAGAACATCTATAACCCGGAGGTCATCCGCTCACGGCTGGTGAGTCGTGAAGACGACGATGCCTACAAGGTTTATATTCGCCTTCAGAAGATAAGCATTGTGACGGTCACGCTCGACACATGGTATGACATCCATTTCACGCCCATCGGAAAGAACAGCGGATATAGCCGGAGCGTTTCGACGCGCATCCAGCAAGTGGATGATGCCGGAACGCCAAAGGAGCACCTTGAGCCGGTTGGGAACGACAGCGGTTACCTCTGGCGCATCAACTCCTACTGGCGCTACCAGCAGCGGGACAATGGCGTGGTTGTCGAGTGGGAATCGATCTCGCTTTCCCGCGATGTACCGTTTTTGATCGCCTGGTTTGTTAACCCCTTGATTCGCAAGATCGCCCGCGAAGCGGTAACCGATATGCTGACCGCCACGCGAAAGGCGGTGCTGGCAGAAAACGGCAGGAAAGAGCAAGCTGCATTTACACCCCGATCATTCCCGGTTGCCCTTCATTCCACTCCTGCAACGCCCACAGGCAATACCCACAAGCACACAAAAACATTTCAGGTTCGGCGAAAGTAATTCGGGAATCCGGCGGCTAGTTCTTCTTGCGGACCAGGCGGTCAAGACTAAAGGGGCCAGCCCCGGCTACGAACAGATACAGGAAGACGAAACAATACACCATCGCCAGCTCGCCGCCGTTCTGGATTGGAAGTAACCCTCTGGGGAAATGCGCTTTAAAGTACGCGACGGCCATTTCGCCCGAGAGAATGAATGCTACGGGAACCGTCAAGAGTCCCAGAATCAGCAGGACGCCTCCGAAGCATTCCAGCACCCCGGCCACCCCTCTCAACGATAACAGGTGAAATTGTCCGTGCCCACCGAACAGCCCAAAGAGCTTTTGAAACCCGTGAAGGGAAAAAGTGAAGCCTACAACGATTCTCAACAGGGAACGGACCCAGGGTTCCGCAGATCGGATCGCAGACAGACTAGCCATCCTAATGCCTCCTCATGGTTGCTTCGGTAAATTGACCCCTATGATTTTCTAGCAGAAAGACTACCGGCGCGCAACTGATTGTGCACCGGCTCTGCCGTACTCATTGTTTCGGGAAAAAAGGGAACAACCTGCGAATTTCAGCGTCGCTGGGCTGGCTGCCGTACTCTGTGATTTCAAAGGCCTCGGCGTGCTGGACGGAATCCGCCTGCGCGCCATACCATTTTTGCAGTCCAGCTTTCCAGGCGGCCTGGACCCGGTCGGGCCGCTGCGTGCTCAGCCACTGCTTGCGTGCCGTGTGGTCTTTGGGCACCTGTTCCAGCTTTCCGTCGTGCCATGGCAGCCACTCGTAAACCTGGGAGACCATCGCATCCAGCATGTCGATCTTTTTGTCATAGACGTCGTCAATCGAGACAACGATGTCCGGCCGGAAAGGCTGCGGCCGCTGGAAGCGGTCCGAGTAATAAAGAAAGACCGGATTCTTGCGCAGGGCCGGGACATCACTGACCACATTCGGCACCGTCACCATGTAGGCGGCGTCCTGCACCACCACCCCGGTGTTTCGATGGTCGGGATGATAATCGTTGGGACGGGGCGAGAGGACAACGTCAGCGTGCCACTCGCGAATCTCCCGGATCACCTGGCGGCGTACCGCAAGTGTGGGCTCCAGCTCGCCGTCGTGGTTGTCGAGCACGTCGTAGACAATTCCTATGCGCCGTCCTGCCTCTTTTGCTTCCGCGCGGCGGCGCTTGGCCAGCGCGCCTCCGCCTTCTGAAAAGTGGCCGGCATCGCCGTTGGTGAGCGACACAAACTTGACCAGGTCACCGTGTGCTGCGTACTTGGCGGCAAGCCCGCCGGCCTTGCCGTCGCAGTCGTCCGGATGCGCGCCGAAAGCAATCACATGCAGCTTTCCATTGTTTTGGGCAGCCAGTGGTGAAGCTATCATCATGAGCAACGCCAGAACCCACACCATAGTTGTCACCTCGAAACAAAGGGATATGGAACTCATACCCTTTATGCCGGTCCAGAGTCAAGGGTTGTTGTTACACCCCGTTTTAAGTTTCGGTTCCTGCGGGGGGCTCCGGTGTTTAAAAATCACCGCAGAGGCGCCGTTCTTCCGGTAAAATCTTGGCTCGGTGTGTTTAGTAACGGGAACGCGTCGGCTGTGCGATGTTTAGCCGGAGGTGCTGTTCCAGGGGCTCGGATTCCGGCTAAGTTATGCATCTATCACCCATTCGGAACTTACATATGGAAGTGATCACCCATATCGAAAAGATCCTTGGCTACACGCTCTTCCGCGTGGGTGGGGAACCGATTACTCTGTACAGCCTGATTGCTTTCGTTCTGGTCCTGTTCATCACCGCCGCGGTGGCACGCAAGATCAGGCGCCTGCTGGAGGTGTACTTCCTCAGCAGGGTTCCTGTTGAGACCGGCGCTCAATACGCGGTCGCCTCGCTCACTCAATACTCCTTATGGGTAATCGGAGTGCTGGTTGGGATGAGGATCCTGAACATCAATCTGACCGCGATCGCCGTTGTGGCCGGCGCACTCGGTGTCGGCATCGGCTTCGGTCTTCAGAACATTGTTGCCAACTTTGTCTGCGGTCTGGTGCTGCTGGTGGAGCGGCCCATCCGCGTGAACGACCGCATCACCATGGAAGGCGTGGAAGGCAACGTCCGCGCGGTCAATTTCCGGTCAACCGTTATCCAGACCAACGACAACATTTCCGTGATTGTGCCCAACTCCGAGTTCATCAACGGCAAGGTGATCAACTGGTCGATTGGCGATCCCAAGGTACGGATCCACGTCCCCGTGGGAGTGGCCTATGGTTCGAACCTGGAAACCGTGACGCGGGTGCTGCTCGCGGTTGCCCATGAGACGGAAGGCGTCCTGAAACACCCGGAGCCCGAGGTCCGATTCATTGAGTTCGGAGATTCCTCGCTGAACATGGAACTGCTCGTATGGACCGTGGAACCGGCCAAGCATTTTCTGCTCCGCAGTCGCCTCAATTTCGCGATTGATGCGGCTTTCCGGCGCGAAGGTGTGGAGATTCCGTTCCCGCAGAGGGACGTGCATGTCAAGTCGGCAGGCGGTTTAAAGGGAATATTGAACCCCTCGAAGGGCTCGTAGGGCGCACGGCTGGTGCATGAGGCGGTTTTGCCGCCTGTAATTCCGATGTTTCGGTTATTTTTTTGCTTCGCTGATTGGGCCGATTCATTATATTCTATTAGTCCTGGTTGTCACGGACAGGATCGCTGCCTTAAGTTCTGAAATCCTGACATTATTGCAAGAATGTCGGTGAAAAGGGCCCCGAAAAAGGTGCCGACGGCGGTGAGCCTCGGCACCTGTGCGGCCAGGTTCAAGGCGCTTGGAAAGCGGTGGACCTTGAAAAACGTTCCGTGGCACCTTTTCGTGAGGGCGTAACGGTTGCCCCCCGCTGGTTTCTCTGATTGAGGCGTGGGAATGGCGTTCCCACAAAAAACCAATTCCGGGAGCATCTGGGCGCAGGTTGCGTTCTACTCGAGTCTGGGTTTCATCATCCCAGGCGCTGTTGTAGGGGGCGTCCTGTTAGGCTGGTTTCTCGATGAGCATCTGCACACTTACCCGATTTTGAGTATCATAGGAGGTTTGGCAGGCGCCATCGGCGGAATCATGGAGATATACCAGATTCTGACCCGGACGGAAAAAAGTGCGGCTCGGGACGATTGATCAGGCAACGCTGGAGCGCGCCGAGGCGAGGCTGCCGCGGTGGATGATGGGTTTCGCCGTCGGCGGTGCGATAGCGGCATTGCTTGTGGCGGGGCCCCGCGCGGCTGGCGGATTTGCCCTGGGCGCTGCAGTCGCCATGGTGGGTTATTCGTGGCTGCATAAAGCGGTGGTCAGCCTGATGAATGCCGGCCGGGTAAGGCCGTCCAGAATGATGCTTGGCAAATTGCTGGTACGTTATCCGCTGGCAATTGCCGTAATTTTTGTGTTTTATCGTGAAAACTGGTTGCCGATTGAAGCCGTGGTGCTGGGCTTGTTTGTTCCCATGGCCGGGGCCCTGGCGGAGTCGATATTTCAAATCGGTGCGGCCTTGCGCCATCCAAAGGCTACCTGAGAAGTCTTTGGTGCAGCCGTCCGGTTTCCGGACACGGCGTGAACGAACCTTGGTTGGTGGAGAATTTCTGAGTGCCTGAACAACATTTCTGGTTTGCGAAGCTGTTAAACGACCTGTTTGGCGGTCTTGTGGCCACCCTGATGTCCAAGGCCGGGATCCCGCCTGCGAATCCGCACTATCCCATTCCGGATTACGTTGGCGGAGAGATTCTGGTGCTGCTGCTCATCGTTGTTGCAGCAATCTTTCTGCGCCGGAAACTTTCGGTGGAGAATCCTGGCAAGCTCCAGCACGCCATGGAAATCTTCCTGGAATTCACCCAGAACCTCGTTGATGACATGATCGGCCACGGCGCCCGGCGTTATGTCCCCCTGATTGGGACGCTCGGACTCTTTATCGTTGTCTGCAATATTATTGGCCTGATTCCAACGTTTGTAACACCCACAGCAAGCGTTCAGGTGCCTGTTGGCTGTGCCGTCCTGGTTTTTATTCATTACAACTTTCAGGGTTTTCGCCGGCATGGAGTCCTGGGTTATCTACGGCACCTCTGCGGACCCATGATGGCCATTGCCATCATCATGTTCCCGACTGAATTCATCAGCAACTTCCTGCGGATGCTTTCGCTCAGCGTTCGTCTTTGGGCCAACATGCTGGTGGGCGGGATCCTTGAGGGTGTGTTTACGGGCTTGATTCCGATTGCGATACCGGCCATTTTCATGGCACTGCACATATTCGAGTCGTTCCTCCAGGCCTATGTATTCATGATCCTGCCGGCGCTTTACATCAGCCTGGCAACGGCAGAGGAACACTAGGCGGGTTCTCCGGAATTGTGTTTTGACCGTCAAACGGGCAGAGCGCGGACCCCGGAACTGGGTGTGACCCGCGGCCATGTGGGTAGTCCGGTTCGCCGCCCGGGATGAGAAGAGATTCGAGCTCCTGAGGGAGCCGGTTCGGAAAAAGTTTGGCGCCATCGGAGGCAGGAAAGTACGCTTGGCCGCAGCCGAGCGCCGGAACTGCCGCCTGCGTGGTTCTTCCCTGAGTTAGGAACGGGGGAAAACGGCCGGCGGAAATTTATAGTCAGAGCCTCCCTGGGTAGGGTGGGGCTAATGTTAAGGAGGAAAGATGATGCGGAAGATTATGATCTTTTGCACCTCGATTGCGGGCCTGCTGCTCACGGCCCCGCTGTTTGGTGCGCAAGGGGGAGCTGCTGCGGCAAGCTCGGGCGGTGGCGCCAACTGGGTGGCCATCACTTCGGGTTTTGCGATGGCTATCGCGTCAGGTCTCTGTGGACTGGGGCAGGGAAAGGCTGCTGCCGGGGCCTGCGAAGGTCTGGCCCGGAATCCAGGCGCCCGGCCTGGAATCCAGCTCTTCCTGATTCTGGCCCTGATCTTCATCGAGTCACTGGCCCTTTACACACTGGCGATCATCTTCGTCAAAGTTCGATAGTGCTGTGCGGTTTCACGGGATGAGGGAGGCCTGGCCTCCCGCTCCCGCATGAAACGGCAGCCGTCTTTCGATGAGGAAGCGCTATGCAGGTACCCGGGCTGGGGAGGAGTTTTGCCCCGGCCCCGGACAATTCCGTCCATTGCCGGTGATTGTGGGCTTCGAATCGGCTCTAAATTTCTGAAACTCCGCCAGGCTCCTAGTACAAGTCCTGCCCCTTCAACTTGCCAGGCCATATACCCGGCTTGTGCGTCCTATGAGTTTTCTGTTGCCTTGCAGCGCCTGTATCGTTACTATTTTTATAAGTTTGGGCTGACAGGGGAAATAGGGGGTGCTTCGGGGGTCCGGAGCATGGTAAGTGGCTTTAATACTGAAGTAGAGTTTGAAGGAACACTTTTTCACATTCAGACTGAAGTTCGTAAAGAAGCGGACATCGAAACCGCCGTGTATGTCAAAGGCGCTGTTGTCCATTCTCTCAAGACCTCGCATCCCGGTTTATCCATGGCACATGACGGTGATGGGCAGCAGTTTACACTCCTGCTGGAAGGCCAGCATCGCCAGGTAATCGCTCAGGTTCGGGCCGGAGAAATCAGGCCGCCGTCGGTCGCGGCTCCGGTCGCTGGTTCCCTGGGAGAATCATGACCCTGCAATTGAACGGTGAGCAGCGTGAAGTTCCCGATGGTCTGAGCCTCGCGGGTCTGGTCGAATGGCTGGAGCTTCCGGCCGACCGTGTTGCAATCGAGCGCAATCTGGAAGTTGTCAAGAGAGCAAGCTGGAACGAGACGCGGCTGGAGAACGGCGACCGGCTTGAAATCGTCCGAATGGTCGGTGGCGGCTTGTCCGTCCCGGCCTCTGTCGGCCAGGGAAGCTCTGCATGAATTCCACGGCAGCCAGTTCCTCTGCGATTGTCCTCGTCACCTTGCTGATCAAACTGGGCGTGATCGCCTCGCTGGCCAGCATCATCGCGCGTTTTGACAAATTTTGCCGCCTCCTCCTGGTTGAAATTCGCACCCCAAAACAAAAACTTCTTTTCGCCTCATTCATTGGCGTGCCTTTCATGCTGGGCGTCCTGACTCGCCTGATAGCAAACTACCGGGGCGGGGATTTGAGCCTTGAAATCACCGTTCTCGGAGGGCTGCTTGGCGGCACCATGGTTGGCCTGGTGGTGGGCATGATGGTGAGCCTGCCGGCGGTGCTCATCAAGCATGAACTGTTGGCCGTTCCCATGGCCGTGCTTTACGCGGTGGTGGCCGGGTCGGCGCGTTGGCTCTGCCCCAACAAAGAGGAAGTGTGGAAATTTTCGCCTTTCATTGACCTCAGCCTCTATCGCTCCATCAAGCAGCGGTTCAAGCAGCCTTCGATGGACTGGCAGGTCCTTTTTTTCCTGATTTGCGTTTTCCTGGAATTATCGCGCGTAGAGCTGGGGCGAGTATCCAACGGTAACCTTTTTTTCCTGAACCCGACGGGACTCTGGACGGAAATCCTGGTCCTTTTCGCTACGGCCATTGCCGTGGCGCTTCCGCTGCGCATCTGGAACAACACCCGCATTGAGCGAAAGCTGGAAGAGAAGGAGCGAAGCCTCATCCAGGCCCGCATGGACAGCCTGATCAGCCAGATCAATCCTCATTTCCTCTTCAACACGCTGAACACCGTTTCCTCGCTGATCCGGCTGGACCCGGACACCGCCCGCAAGGTTCTGGTGAAACTCTCCAACATTTTGCGCCGAAGGCTCAAGACCCAGACCCACTTTGCGCCCCTGCGCCAGGAGCTCGACTTCATCGCCGACTATCTGGACATTGAGGTGGTGCGCTTTGGGACTGATAAGTTGCGGGTGGTGGAGGAAATTGATCCGGCCGCGCTGGATGTGATTGTTCCCACCATGATCCTGCAGCCGCTGGTTGAAAACGCCATTCGCCACGGCATCGGCCCCAAGATCGAAGGAGGAACCATCACCCTGCGCGCGACGCGCCGCAACGGACGGATTGCCATCCAGGTCAGCGACGACGGCCTGGGAATTCCCAAGAGCCGGTTGCCGGAGATTTACGCTTCCGGCATCGGAATCATGAACGTCCAGGAACGGCTGAAGGTGCTTTACGGCCACGAGTTTTCTATGAAGGTGGAAAGCGAGCCCGGAAAGGGAACCACCGTACGCTTTGAGCTTCCGGAGGTGGTGGCGGCTGAAGAAGCGGTCTCCGTTGAAACCGCCCAGGCTGAACCGTAACCAGGCCTCCTGCCGTTTCCTTTTTTCCTCACCCGATGGGGCGGCAAGTTCCGCTCATGGCTGTTCGGATTACTTGCCGGTGCTCCCGAAGCCGCGCGTATTCCGTTGCGTTTCAGATACTGATTCGGCCTCGGTGAACTCTGCTTCAATGCGATGAACAATACGGAGCTGGGCGATCCGGTCCCCCGGCTTGATATCGAAAGGCATGCTTCCCATGTTGGTCATCACAACTCTGAGTTCCCCACGGTAGCCGGGATCGATCACGCCTGCCAGCGTGGTGATGCCCTTGAGCGCCAATCCCGAGCGATCTTCGACCAGCGCCCCAAATTCAGGAGGAAACTCAAACGCCAGTCCCGTGCCGACCGAATTGGTTTCCCCGGCTGCAAGGGAAACCGCTTCCGCTGCCGAAAGGTCCGCGGCGAGGTCGCCGAAAGGTCCCGTATGTGAGTATCGAGGTAGTGTAGCGTTCGGGTGCAGCCTGGCGACCTTGATTCTGACCTTCATCCATCACCGTTCCTTCCCAAATACCCCGGCGGCCCGTTCCTATCGAGAGTGATGCCGGGATCTGTTGCACCCATGAACATCCCGACCTTGATTGATCGACCAGTTGGTTGCTACGCCATAGTCTTATCCTCGTTCTGAGATTGATCGGGGTTCCCGAACAGGGTTGGGCCAGTATACACTGCGGCTTCTGCCTGCACAGGATTAGTTTTGCCCTATGCCGATCGAGCTGGCTCCACGAAGGATTGGGAACGGCTGCCGACGCACTTTTCCATGACCACTCCATGGAAGATAGTCAGGCGACACAGGCTTCGGCAGCCGCCCAAAACCCCTGTCGCCCGTACGTGGTATCAATCTGTGTTAATATCAAAGTTTTGTACCAGGATTTCAATATCCGTTCCAGCCGGTGGCGGAATTCAAGAGGTTGATCGGTCAGGACGCTGGTTTCCTTGCCCGCAAATCCATATGTCCGAGGAAGGTTGATGGCTAAACGCGACTCCGACAAAGGGAAAATCACTCCCAGCTCAATGAGCATGATTGAGCCCCGCTTTCGCAACATCTATAAGTCGTTCTACAAGGAGACTTATTTCAGCACCACCACGCTCGACGCCAAGACCAAGGAGTTGATTGCGATCGGGTGCTCGCTGGTGGCCCACTGTGAAGGTTGCACACGGGGCCACATCAAGAAGGCCCTGGAACTGGGAGCCACCAAGGAAGAGATTTCGGACGCCATTGTTGTTGCCGTTGGAATCGGCGCAGCAAGTGTTGTTGACATGACCGACAAAGCTGCGACCCACCTGGATCTCCATCATTTCGAATAGCGCAGGCAGGAAGAGTCCTCCGGAGCGGGGCGGCATGAAGACTCCGGACATTCGAACAACCTTGGCACTCCTGAAGGCCTCAGAGCCTGTCGGTTACCACTTTGCGAGGACGACGGGTGAATTTTCTGATCATCTGCATTCTGTTTCTTCTGCTGTTCCTGGGTCTGGCGGACAACCAGACCATTCCCGCGCTTCTTCCTCTGCTGATCGATTCCCTCCACATCACCGTTGAGCAGGCAGGATTGCTGGCTGTTTTTTACTCGGCGGCAGCGGCCCTGGCGTCACTCGTCACGGGGATTGTTTCTGACCATTATGGCCGCAAGCGTTTTCTTATTGCCGGAGCGGTGGTGTTTGGTTGTGCCTCATGGATGTCCGCGCACGCAGAGAGTTTTATGGGGCTGACTTTGGCCCGCGGTTTCACCGGTCTGGGCGCCGGGGCCATTTCAACCTGCTCTATCGCATTTGCGGGCGACTGGTTTGACTACAGCGTCCGGGGCCGCGCGCTCAGTTGGATCTCGACAGCGTATTTCGCCGCCCCTATCCTGGGAGTTCCGCTGGCCGCCCAGGTGGCCGACCGTCTGGGGTGGCGCAACACATTTTACTTCTTTGCCGTTCTGGCCGCCGTGGTCGCCCTGCTTTCTATTCGCCTGCCTCGCGACAGGCGCGAAGCTACTCCCACGTCAGAAAAGTGGAAGACCACCTTTCGTGCCTGCAGGTCGTTTTTCAGGCGTCGTGACACCAGCGCCGGGCTGGTAATTGCCTTCCTGGTTTCGGGCGGGCTTTACGGCTTTCTCTACTACATCGGCCAGTGGCTGAATTCGTCGTTCGGTGTCCCCACGCGGACCATTGGCTGGGTCTTCATGCTGGGAGGCCTTGTAGCGCTGGTCAGCGCGCCGCTCGCCGGCATCCTTTCGGACCGCTGGGGAAAACGGCCCATGTCGATTGCAGGCAACGTGCTCCTGGCGCTTTCAGTGGCGCTGGTCCCGTTCTTTCCTTGGGGCGCCGGACTTCTGGTTGTTTTTGCTTTGACCAGCCTGGGCGCAGCGACACGGCAAGGTCCGCTGGCCGCTCTGATGACAGAACTGGTTCCGACCGCTGAACGCGGTTCCTTCATCGCCCTCCGGAACGTCTTTTCGCAGATGGGGATCGGACTGGTGGTGCTGGCCGGCGGCGCCATTTACGGACGGCACGGATATCTTGCGGTGACGACTTTGTGCGCGGTGATGACGGGCATCGTCGCCCTCCTGTTGGCGACACATATCGTTGAGCCCGGCAAGGCCACAAGCGATCCGCGTTCATGATCGAGGGGACCAGGCGGAGGAACAATAAACCGGCAGAGGAGGAGAAGACATTGTCAAAACGTCGAATCATTCGAAACATCATTCTGGTCCTGCTCACGCTGGTGGCTCTCTTTTTCCTTGTCGTCGTGCCGTGGTTCCTTACGGGCATCATCACTCAAAGAAGGTTTCATTTTCACGACCGGAATGACGGCAAAACGCCGCAATCCTACGGCCTCGAATATCAGTCCATTGATTTCCGTTCTTCGGACGGCATCCCTTTGAAGGGATGGTACGTCCCGGCCGGCCCCGAAGCCCGCGGCACCATCGTCTACTGCCACGGGCTCAATCGCACCCGGATTGAAATGCTTCCCATGGAGGTATTTGGCCACAGCCTGGGTTACAACGGGCTGCTGTTTGATTTTCGCCATTCGGGTGAGAGCGGAGGGGAGATCGGAACGCTGGGATACCAGGAGCGGCTTGACGCCATTGCGGCGGTCCATTACGCCCTGGACCACGAGGAAGCCGCGCGTCCGATTGTCTTGTGGGGCATTTCGATGGGTGCTTCGGCTTCGCTGATGGCTGCGTCTGACACGCAGGATGTGGCCGCGGTGATCTCTGACAGTTCTTTCCTTTCATACAGCCACACAATTGCCCACCATGCCCGCCTTTTCTTTCACCTTCCCGCCTTTCCGATTGTGGATGAGACCATCTATTGGTCTGCCTGGCGTGGCGGTTTCTGGCCGTCAGATTTTGACCTGAGGAAAGCCGTCGATCGCATCAACCCGCGTCCCATTCTCTTCATCGCCGTCGAGGGTGACCGGCGCATCCCGCCCCAGGTTGCCCGCGAGCTTTATTCCCATTCCACCAGCCCCGGCAAAGCGATCCTGGTGGTTCCCGGCCGCCGCCATGGAGAGGGATTTACTTCCGGCCATGACCTTTACGAGCAGGCGGTCAAGAACTTCCTTTCCAGCCTGCCCCACTGAATTTCGGGTGTCTTGCATTGGTGTTCGGAGTTAGAATGTCCGCAACGTGCGTTATGCCTGAGGACCTGTTGCATCCATTCTGGACTTGAAGGAGGACTCCGATGGCCGATGTTACAGAGCAAAGCCAATCAAAGCTCCGATACCGCCCCTGGCTGGCGGGTCCGTTCGTGTTTATCGCCCTGCTGATCATCGTTCGGTTCGTTCTGGAGATTTTCGGGATGTCTCACCAGTTGACGCGCTACCTTTCCAGCTCCGGCGCCGTTTGTCTCGTGGCCATTTACCTGGGAGCCGTGGCTCCGCTCCGCGGCGTGCGAAAATCATGGCAAATTGTCCTGCCCGGGGTCTTGCTGGCTGCCTGGACGCAAGGGTGGGTGATCGTGTTCACCATCATCTCCGGTGGGCTGAGCCTGGAGAAAAGCCATTTTGCCGAGCCGCAGGACTGGGGCAACTGGGGACACCTGATGCGACACTCTCTTGAGCACCTCCTGGCGATCGTTCCGGATGCCATGGTTGTCCTGGTTCTGATGGCCGCCATGCTGGTGCTCTGGCACTGGCCGGTTACTGTTGGGCCCGGGGCTGTCCTGGGCGGGCTGGTTGTGATTCGCTTCTGGTCTGAAGCGCTGGACATGGCTCCCGTTGTTTCTTCCTCATGGAGCTCGACGGTTGCCTTCCTTCTCTGCGGGTTCTTCCTGGGCGGTGTGGGGGCTTTGATAGGATTGTCCACGCCTCGCAAGCTCTTAATTCCTGCGATGGTGCTCGGATGGACCTGGCGCTTCTGGGTGTACGTGGCAATGCTGATGGGAGCGGCCTTCCCTTACTTCAAAACGCACTTCTACACCCGCCCGCAAGGCCATGTGTGGACTTACCTGCTTGGCGCATTCGCATTGGAAGTTGTCGTTGTTGGTCTTTTCGCCGGGCTCTTAGAATGGGGAATTGCTTCCTGGACCGTAGGCGCTTTGCGTGCCAGAAATCCGAATTAGAGACTGCTGAGGGCAGGGAGACGAACCGTCATTGCCAGCCAGGGAGGGGTTTCCCAAGTAGTCAATGTGAAAAGTTTTGCAGGCATATGTTTTCAGTTCAAACGCAAACCGCTGCGTGTGAATGACAGCAAGCACTGTGGAATTTCGAGGAACCCGGAACAATTACATTCTAAGTGACCAAAACTTGACGTTATTTTGAAGGATAGTATATTTTTGGTGCACGCGGCGAAAAATGTTCGCCGGGAGGACTTAAATTCTTATTTTTCTTGTCATTGTCCCTATCTACTTGACTGTGCGCTTAGCGCCCGGCTAAATCCCGGCAAGCGTGTGCCCGCAATCGAAAACCAGTTGCTCCAGCACTGCGGAATTCTGTTGCATTGCAATGTAATCACAGAGGTTGCCCGAGTTTCATGGGGACGCCTCAAGTAACCAGTCTGGCTATCCTATAAATCCACGGACAAAAAGTGGGGATGCGCCTGGGCCCTTGACGCTCGTAATGCGTGGTTTTGGAACGCAGGTTGCTAAGTAGATGACTCGGGCGCGGGACGTGATGCAACCCGGTAGGCATGGAATTGGTAAGTAAGGCTGGGGCGCTACAGCGTTTTTTGCCAGTAAGGGGTTTTTAACAAGTAGTTAATGACGCGTTCCACCATGGCCGAATTTACATTAGTTAGCTAGCGCCTTGTGCACTCGCAATTTGCTGGTAGATTATAGTGTTAACGGTTGTACGTGGACGGTTTTTGGTTACAGGATGTGGGGTCCAAACGGGGGTCCGAGGCTTTTGAATTCTAACTTGTTCGACCCGTAGCTGTACCGGCGCGTTCGCGCCACGCAAACGGTGCAGCTGATTACGGACAGCAGCAGGAGGGGCTGCAAAAACATGAGGAACCTTTACGCCAGAAAAAATCGCTATGACGATCGGGGAGTCAGCATCCTGATCATTGCTGTCTCGATGGTTTTTGTCCTCGGGATCGCCGGACTCGGTATTGACCTCGCGTCTCTCTATGTGGGACGAAATCAGGCCCAACGCGCGGCTGATGCGGGCGCTTTGGCCGCAGCGCAGTATATCGCGCTAAAATGCACGGCGGGAAGCGGCACACTCACCCCAGACTGCCAGGCTAAAGCCAAAGACAAGGCAGTCGCTGTTACGAACGCGAACCTGATCGCCGGGGTTACCCCCAACATCACTACGGCTGACGTCACATTTATTGAGACCAGCGCCAACGACCCGCAACTACAGGTCATCGCAGGGCGGGACACCGCGCACACCAACCCCATGCCGACGTTCTTTGTGAAGATTTTTGGGATCTATTCGGCGAACGTTTCAGCCAAAGCAGTGGCCGAGGCATTCAATCCAGCGGGCGGAGGCCCTCCGGTCGGAGCAAAGTGCCTTAAACCATGGCTGATGCCCAATTGTGACCCAGGCCACAATTGGACATCAGGTTACAAGAATCCCGCATGCGCGGATTCCAGCTTCCCCAGTGGGTATGCGTCTCAGTTTATTGACTCCTATCCTTCCAGTCCTTACAGTACGACCCTTCTCAACCCTGGGTCCTCCTCCGGGGGCGGGGTGCAAGGGGAAACGATCACGATCAAGTCCAGTGACCCCTCGCAGGCGTCCGGCCCCAGCAAGTTTTATCCCGTTTACCTTCCCCCGGGCCAGGTGGCAAGCGCGTGCCCTTCCTGCGCAAACGGTGGTGGAGGTGGTGGTCCCTCCAGTGGATCGCTTTACAGGCAGAACATCGAATGCTGCAACACGACACAAATCAGTTGTGGAAGCCAGGTGATCCAGCCGATCACCGGCAACATGGTTGGCCCCACCGGGCAGGGAGTCGATTGCCTGATTCATCAGCAAGGCTCATCGGGTCAGGACACCATAGCCGTTCCTGGCTCGGGTGGCGACCTGTGGACCATTACAGCGGGCTCAGCGAATCCCTACGGCCAGAGTGGTCCTATTGACACTTCTGACTCCGTTGTGACCGTTCCCTTGTACGATGGCACCCCGCTGTGCCCGGGCAATTCCTGCGCCTCGCAGATTACGGTTACGGTGGTTGGATATTTGCAACTGTTCCTCAACAACGAGACCAGCGGAAATGTCAACACCACAGTCATGAACGTTATCCCATGCCCGTCAGCCGGGGGCGGCGGAAACGGTGGCCCGCCTGTTGTCGCCGGAGGCGGCAGTTCTCCCGTTCCCGTAAGATTGATTCATCAGTAGCCGTTGGAGAACGACAATCGACTTGCCGCAGTGAAGCCCACTTCCTCCCGTCTCGCAAGGCGGGATCTGCGGCAAGCCGAAACGATGGGTCCAGTTCCGTCCCTCCCATAAACTGCCTGGCTTCCCTTAAAATCGCGTCTTGAGGGACAACCCGAGGCCATTCAGATCGCCTGGGTGGGAATACCCGTCGTTCTGATGCACGTAGAATAGGTCGATGGAAAGTTTCCGGTTGAGCCTTCGCCCGGCACCCAGAGCTAAGCGGTTTCGATACCACCTGCCCACGAGCGAACTGTAATAGACTTCGTCCCAGGCAAAAACACTCAACTCCTTGCGGACCACCGTAACCGGCCGCCGTATTTCCACCCGGTTTCGATACCGCCATTCCCGCGCGCCCACCAGAAAACGCCTTTCGCCCAGGTTCCGGTCGCTGACGTACCATCGCTTCCAGGGAGTTCCGACGGTGGTTGCGAAGGCGAGCCGGTTTTCCGGTGTTAACGGCCCGGCCAAAGAATCACTCACGGAATACTGGTAGTAAGGCTCAAGCGTCAGGAACTTGTGCCAGTGGAAAGCGAAACCTGAGGTAATTCGGCGGTAGATCAGGTGTCCCTGGTCATTGCCGTAACGAAGTCCGGCGCCTATCAGCAGATCGGTGTTTTCGTTGAGTTGATGGGTGGCGCTGAAGTCCAACCATGACTGAAAGTCACTGCGCGGGTACTGCCTTGTGGCCTGGCCGAAAATCGCCTGGGGAAACAACGCCAGGGTTGCACCCAGAACTACTCCGACGGGCAGACGGCGCCGCCATCTTGACCATTGAACTTTCAACACAGAAAATTGACCTTTACAGTTGTTGGGATCGGAAGTTTGGAATCACTTGCAGAAGATCGCAACTCCTGGAATTCAAATCTTATCACAAGAGCCTCGGTCCCAACTGCACATGACGTGATCTGGCAGACACGCCCGTTATGCTTACAGCCGAAGTCAGGGCTGCGCCTTCCTGTCACATGACGTATTACAATTGTTCCCCCAGGAACGGACCACGGAGCATGATAGGTCACATGGATTATATAAGTCAAATGATAGGCGAAATAATATGCGATTATATATGTTTTAATACGGTCGTGTTGGGCGCGATCAAGGGGGGATATTCCCGGGCGGCCCGCACCGGCCGGCATGAGCAGGCGTTACACGATGGTCCCGAGGGGGGGTGCTTGACTAGCTGTTTTCCAGAGTACGCTGGTAGAGACTTTCGTACTGAGGAATGATCTTGGAGGCACAGAACTGGGACAGGGCACGCCGCCTGCCTGCCTCTCCCATTTTATGCTGAAGGTCGGGGTTGGTCAGAATATCCAACGCGCGGGCAGCCATGGTGTCCACATCTCTGGGTGTCACCAGAAACCCTTCCACGCCGTCCTGGACCACCTCAGGAAGCCCCCCAACTTTTGAACAGACGCAGGGAACGGCGCACGCCATGGCCTCCAGCGCCACCAGCCCGAAGGACTCCAGGTCACTCGGCAGCAGCGCCACGTCGGCGCAGCAGAGCAGATCCTGCACCTGATTCTGTTTGCCCAGGAAGAGAACATCTTCTGCCAGGCCCTTGTCGCGCGCCAGCCACTCGGCTGAGGTGCGGTCAGGCCCGTCACCGATCATCATCAGCTTTGCGGGAATCTCTTTCCGGACCCGGGCAAAAATTTCGACCACATCCATAACGCGCTTCACGGGCCGGAAATTGGAAAGGTGCGCCAGGATCTTTTCGCCGTGCGAGGCGAAATCCTGGCGGTGAGATTGTTTGTCCTGGGGATGGAACACGTCGCAATTCACGAAGTTGGTGATCACGTCGATGTGGCGCTTAATGCCAAATTCCCGCACAGTCTTCTGGCGGAGATATTCCGAAATGGCGGTGGCGGCGTCACTCTGCTCGATGGCGAAACGGGTAATCGGCAGATAGGAACGGTCGGAGCCCACCAGCGTGATGTCGGTGCCATGCAGCGTTGTGACAACGGGGACCCGGCGCTCTTTCATCATGGCCCGGGCCAGGTAGGCGCTGACGGAATGAGGAATGGCGTAATGGACGTGGAGGATGTCGAGCGATTCGTTGACAGCCACGTTGTACATCTGCGAAGCCAGAGCCAGCGTGTAGGGTGGATGGTCGAACAGCGGGTAGTTCATCACTTCCACTTCATGGAAGTGGATGTGTTCAGAGAGTTCCGAAACCCGCACTGGGAGAGCGTAGCTGATAAAGTGGATATCGTGCCCGCGCGCGGCCAGTTCCAGGCCGAGTTCAGTTGCGACAACGCCGCTTCCGCCATAGGTTGGGTAACACGTGATTCCTATTTTCATGGATTGTGTCAGGAGGCCGGCCATTTCCGGCAAGGCTCTCAGGAAGAAGGCGCAGACTTGCCTTTTTCCTGCTCTTTGCCGGAACTCAAAACAACAATATTCTTGATCGTGCGCTCCCCCGACTTCTGGTCAAAGTAGATCAGCACCGCTGTTCCGGGAGTCAGCGCGGACAGGTTCATCCTGTTCCCGTTGAGGTTTTCAATGCGCACATTCTTTTTAAAAGGGAAGATTTCGGCGTTACGGCCTTGAAGCGGGTTGACGTTCAGGATCCTCTGTTTCATGTCAACCGATTGAACTTTTCCGCTGTAGGCCGACTGGCGGTTGCCTGAACTCAGCTTGCCAACGATGGGAACTTTGCTCTTGTGGTCCTGGGCGTGAAGGGGCGCTGCCTGAATGAAAAAAAACCAGCAGGCTCCCAGCAAGACAGCCAGAAGGCTCAGCGAGAACCTGGGGGCACTTCCACTGGAACCCTCGCAGCATTCTAAATGCCGGCGGGGCGGTTTCGGGAGAAATGACGAAACTTGCCGATACCTTGCGGAAATACTCAAGCGACACCCTTCCCTCTCATGCTAGGAAGACTCGAAGTCCGGTGTCAAGCGGTTTCATTCGGGCGTCGGATGCCCCGGCCTTTCCAGCCGTGGCCGTACCTTCGCGGAAAACCGCCTTGCGGTCCGATAAATGCCTTTGTTCCCGGTTGGTGCTAAGTGTTTTGTTTCCCGGAAAAGGCGCAACCCCGGAGTAAGATCCGAATCCGACGCAAGTTATTCCACTTCAATATCGCCACCGTAAGAACCATTGCCGTTGTTGCCGGCGTCTGACTCCTTATACATGTAGCGAATACAACTTTTCATAATCAGCAGGTTCGGTTCATTGGCGCGATGTACTTTGATGCACTGCCTGTCGTACCACTCGATCACGCCATGGACGGTTTCCCCCTGGTCCAGCACCACTACCATGGGCGTCCGTGACTGCATCTGCTTCAAGTAGTAGAAGTTTTCAGCGTTGGTTTGTTCGGGTGGCGCTGGTTTCTTTCTCTGAACCCGGCCTGACATTTGTTCTTGAACATCCGAGAGTGAGGGGCG
>DATLWV010000323.1:0-16326 GCA_035576145.1 Terriglobia bacterium | reverse complement strand
CCCGCCGTAGGTCACGCCACGCCGGGCCCTTTGCCGGTTAAAGGCCTTATCGGAAAGTGACCGCATGGTTTTCTCGCGGGGTTCACGAGGACTCCCGAGGGCAGACTTGTTGAGTGAAACAAAGGACGGATCTACTACTTGGCTATGTTCAATGTCTAGACCCGATGTCTCATCTTAGGGACCCACACCAAATCTACCCATATTGCCTGAGGCACGCATAAACCAGTACACTTTCGTCAATGACGGCCCACTCGACGTTTCGCTACAAACCGATGTCAGAGTTGGCAGGAAGTCGTCAACAAGGCATTCACAGGCTATGAATGGGCGGACCTCTCAAGCTTTCTAACAACGCGCGAAAGCTCCTCGACGGCCCAGCCGGAATGGATTTTCCTGAAGGTTGCCGCCAGAGTCCGGTAGTACCAGCGCGTTCCTTCCTTGCCGCCCTTGAAGCGTTGCCAGAGCTTGTCACCGAGCACGTGATAGTCGCGCAAAATGGCACGTGCGTTGTGAATCTTGTCCGCCAGCACGATGAGGAGCACTTCCGGTGAAGCGGTCTGGAGGTGCTCGATGTACTCCTCCTTGCGGCGGCGCCAGGGCGGTTTGGGAATAGTGTCGGCGTCGGTGCACCCTTCCACCAATCGGGCCACCCGCTCACCGAAGCGTCTGCGAACCTCCTCAAGCGTGGGCTTCCCGCCCTGGTCTTCCACCGCGTCGTGCAGCAGTGCGGCGATAGCCTGGTCCTCGTCCCCGCCCTGCTCGAGAACGAGTGCGCAGACAGCCATCAGGTGGGCGATATAGGGGATGTCGGTTCCTTTCCGTTTCTGCGTGGCGTGAAGCGCTGCAGCGTAACAGAAAGCTTCCTCAAAGCGTTTGCTCAGTGCGGCTCCTTCGATTGACATAGACCTTATGCTGACCCCCTGCCCTAACAAAAGCAAGTAAGTCACGAAAAGGCAGATCGGCGGCCGATGACCCTACCCGCTTGACCGCGGCCGGAGCAAGGTAGAGAATAGTCCGGTCGCATTGATTGCATTTTCAAAAGTTCATTGCCCTTCTTCGGCAAAAATCCTATTGGTCGTGGCTAATGCCAAGTCTATATGTTCTCCGGTGCAAGAGTTGTCGGCAGCACACGTTTCTCCCGAAGCCCTTCCTAGAAGGAATATTTCTAGATCAAGCTCAGTCACCCACGGGAACAGATCCCTTAAACTTTGTATGTCCTGACTGCGGCAATGGCTACCCATATTACTGGGCCGACCTGCATGAGCAAGAGTTTTCCTGCAACCCATATGAACCCCCAGATGGTCTATCCCTGTTTCATGAGTCGCTAAAATGCGTAAGGGAAGATTGCGCATCTCACGCAAGAGTGCATACATTAGCGGCCAGCGCATCTTCCACCACCACCCCGATGAAACCCGTTGCCGAATGGAAGCTACACGACATAACGTGTTACGACGGTCACCCTGTAAGAGAGCCATTAGAAGCGCTGCCCAGTGCTCCCACCGCACTTGACGGAGACCCTCTATAGCTGCCATGGGATAGCCGGGAGCATCTTTGATCGAAGATTTGCTCGGCATTAAGGCCGCACTCCTTCGTAGCGCCCCGCTCCAATTTCAGGCTCCAGCACATAAACCCTTCCGTAGTCCTCTAATGGCAGGTGAGGAGGGTCGTTCAAGTCTAGTGTGTCAGAACCAGTGGCATGACTGTCCAGTTGAAGCCTCCAAACGAGAAACTTGCCATTGGTTTCTAGGTCTGCCCGGAATAGGAATTCGTCCTCCTCCGTGTCCTGCACTGCTTCTGTCGGCGCAGTGCTGAATTGTGCAAGCGTCCAGTTCAGAACGTTCGCATGGGAAATCTTCAGGTTGCCATCACCGTGCCACCTCACTCCCCCGATCTGAGGTCTGCTCGGCCCCAGGTTAAGAAGTCCAATGTAGTCAGCTGAGTAGGTATTGCCATTGTCAGTGAGGCCATCCTCGAGCTGATCGAACGCGCCTGCGGAGTCACCCACCCGGATTCTCTCGGCGCCGTTTTCGTCAACCATTGAGATAACGCTCTGTGGATTCCTCACGAAGGTCGAGGCCGTCATGCCGGCATAAGAGTATTCCAATCCTTCCCCGTACGGGCTTTGGGAACTCTTGTGCTGAAAATCGTGAACGATAATCACCGGAGCATTGCTAGAGTCCTTGCCGAGCACGTAGAGCCGATCAATGCCCTTCGACGTATCCCGGAAGTAGGAAACTTCGGCCGCCGATAGGTTGTCATCCGAGATCCGGGTCAGCAGCCCGGCTTCGTACTCTGCGCTTGCCACTGCAGGGCCCTCTTGCGTCATGGTAAGTAATTGCTTTTTGTCAGAAAGCCAGAAGGGGCCGTGAGCGGTATTGATAAAGGCTCTCTGCCCGGCAATGCCGCCGATGTAGACACCCGCCCAATTTGGATAGGGAAGCCCGTTAGGGGAGAAATTCCCCGACTCAGAGATAATCCCGATGTGCTTCGAGGTCCAGACCCAGCAATCACCCCTGTACTCATGGATAGCCATGCATCCCTCGCCGGTCGGGAATAGCAAGGCATTGTCGGCGGGCCATGCACAGTACGGCAAGCCCACATAATAGGCCGAAAGCGCATCATTCTCGCTTTCGCTGAACCTGATCTTGTGAGGATCGCTGGGGTCAATGGCATAGCCGCGGTGCCCGGCAAAGCACATCTTCGAGAATGCCGGCGGGACATCATTGCGGGTAGGAAGTTCGGAGTTGTAGTCCGCGTCAGGAATCGTGAAGGTAGCAGTTGAGACAGTGCCGCCCACGGTTATCCAGTTTCCCCCAGGGTCTATCAGCGCATACGGAACCTCTCCACCGTCCGCCGTCCGTCCGATTAGCTTTACCCATTCGCTGTCAACCGAAGAGATGTCGGGAAGGTTTGTAATCACTATCACCGACTGGGTTCCGGAGACCTGCACGCGGTCCCCGAAGGCCAGCCTGTTCCCAACATCCTGAGTGGTCGGGTTGTAATAAGACATGTAGAACTGGTAGCCAGAGAGGGTTGTCGCGCTCCAGCTTCCAGCAGAGGCCGTGCTCTCAGCGGCAGATATTCCCGGAACATCGTACCAGATGAATATGTAACCCTTCGGAAGTGCTGGCGAGAAAGTGATTGAGAGCGCGCCGGTGGTGTAGTTAATTGATCCCGTAGAGATACCCGTCCCGGTGATCCCTCCAGCTCCGTCGTCTGAGCCTATTTGCTGCTCGGTGTACCATCCGCCCACATGCCATACCCACTGCCAAACCTGCACAGAACCGGTGATGACCGGCAAACTGGAAAGCGTTATGCTGATTGTCGTCTCTCCGCCGGAAAGAACCACGAAATCGTCCCGGAGTGCCTCGCCCTCTGACGCCAAAGGTGCGCGGATTCCCACATTCCTCAAGGTTGTGCTGTCATAAAACTTAAAGTCCGTGCCATTCCCGATGAAGAGGTAATTGTCCGCAAGGAAGCAGTTGAACTGCGAGGATGTCGAGAGCGTTCCAACCGTGCTCACTGTTCCGGCAGAGCCAATCTGCATTGACTTCAGTGCCGTACCCTGTCCGTACATCACGTATCGGGAATTGTCGTAACGCTCGAATAGAAAAGCGGAGTGAATCGCTGAGGAGGTGTCCGTGGAACTCATGGTGGGTGCTGAATATCCATGGCGCAATTTCAATGCACCCGAGCGATCCTTCACCCAGTTGCGACAGCGAAGACTCCGTCCGGGAGGAAAGCCGATTGGATTGGACCTTGAATCGACGCCGCCGAAATCGAATTTTACGAGCACCTGTGCTGCCATAGCGTTTCACCTCAGAAAGGGATATCGTCGTCTGTAATTTCGCCGTGTTGAGACGGCTCAGGGCCGGTGTCGACGCGCTCTTTAGTATCTTGCGCCGGGGTGGCCGCAGCGCGTTCAGCGTCAGAGCGCGAGCCCAGTAGCTGCATGTTGCGGGCTATGATTTCGTAGGCGGTACGCTTGTTGCCGGACTGGTCTTCCCACTGCCGGCTTCGAATGCTGCCTTCGATATAAACCAGCTTGCCTTTGGTGAGATATTCGCCGCAGATCTTCGCCAGCTTGCCCCAAGCTACAACTTTGTGCCACTCCGTGTGCTGTTGCTGCTCGCCGTTCCGGCTCTTGAAGGATTCCTCCGTGGCAACGGAGAAAGTGGCGACCGGGGCTCCGCTGGAAACGTAGCGAACTTCGGGGTCCCGCCCCAAGCGGCCAACCAACATCGCTCTGTTAACACACGCCATAAGTTCCGCCTTTCCGGCCCTATTAAACGGGTTTCAAGTCCTTTACCCGAGCCCTCAAGCAGTCTATGCGCTCCTGTAACTCTTCCGCGGACATCCCGTCGAAGGGATCCTGGCTCGTTACCTGAGCCTCTGTCTTTCGGACGGCCACCTGTGTAGCATCCAGAACCCATCTCGTGGTTCGACCCAACTCTTCAACCGATTGACCGCTTCCCGGCGTCAGGAGCAAATCCACGTTCTTCAGTGCTGCAGGGACGCGCCCGGCAAGCTCCTTTCGGTATTCCTTCAGGAGTTCTGAGTCTCTGAGCATGTTAGGAACGGTGTGGGGTTTGACGCCCAGCTGCCGCGCAATTTCTTCATTTGATTCTCCGTGGATGCTCATCACGGCTGCCTCTTCAACGAGGGCACGAGGCTTGTAGGTTGAGCGTCGCTTCCTGCCGTTTTGTGCCGTTTTCGCCTGTGCCCTTGGGTCCACGCCCCCGGCCTCCCTGGTCCCTGATCGCTCGGCTTTCCGTTCCTTCTTTTTTGACTGACTCATTTGGACTCACACCTGTCGGGTGCCATCCTCGCCTTGCGGTGCCCACGCCGACGCGCGTCATCGATTAGCGCTTCAAAAGCCTCGGGGCTAATAGTCTTACCAACCTGCCCGCGATAGGCTTCCATCACATTCTGCACTTCCGTCGCAACTATCCTCGCTTTGGCAAGTTGCCGGCGGTATTGGTGTCCGCGTGCGCCACGCATCTGCTTCCCATGATTTTCAAGCACCCGTAGCGATGGCTCAATGAGTTCAAGGTGCTCTATTCTGTAGCGCCGGATGACAGCCTGAAACTCGGCTTCCGTCATCATTTTCAATGGATTATCTTGTTCCATCTGCTAGAGTTTCCTCCTTGTACCCTTGCGCTTTGCGGTCATGGCTCACTCCACCTTCTCAACCCGGACATGCGCAGCGACGAGGGCGAATGTCGCTTTCTTTATGCTGTGGTGTCTGGTTACGATGTTCACTGCAGTCCTTTCTGAGCATCTGGTTGCCACTCGGCATCTGGAAATGGGGGCGGGATGGCTCCGTAGAGGCCACCATTCTCCCCTGCCTTGAATCCGGATGCTTCAGGCTGATTGCGAAGAGTGCCATGCAATGACTCGAAGATGGCCTTTTTGACCTTCTTCTTGACCACCTTCTTGGCCACCTTCGGCGTTGTGCGACCCTCTAACAGGCGCCACTCCCAATGCTGGCCCGCCCCGAAGCCGACCTTTTTGACTTCAACTCCCATGATATTTCTTGCCCGATAAATAGTTTTCTTTGAGAAACCTGCATTCACCGCCTGGCGTTCGATTGTCTCGGACTTCGCCGCGCCATTCCCTAGCGCCTCCTGGAGAAAACGCTTTGCAGCTTCAAGCTTCCCAATTGGCGCCGGGGTTACATCCTGTTTCGCCGCCAAGGCTTTCTCTTGTTGCGTTTCGGGCGCGATGAGTGCCTGAGCGACCCACCCAGGCAACGGAACTGGCTGCATGAGAGGGAGCCATTCGCACCTGACGCCGCTCTCATCGGCCGAGGGAGGCAACAGGACGGATTGGCTAGCGCCCAGCACATTTACGTGGGGTCCAAGCTTTCCGCCGTCGGACGGCACCGCTGCGCCGTTTGGAAGGAAGTGTATCTGGCGACCTTGCGCAGTCCCGACCACCCGGGTTTCTGGTAGTTCTCCGTATTTCCCTTCCAACGCTGCCAAAGTCCGTTCTCCCTCGCGGCCGGTCACATCCAAGACGACAACGCCGGTTGTTCCGATATTTGCTCTCGGCCAGCGTGTCCACCAAGCCCGAACCACAGCCTCATCCGCGCTCGCCTCGCAAGCGCCGTCCTCCGAGATGGCTGTGCCGTCTGGCGCGCAAGGAAGCACGGGCCATCCGCGGCGGGCATAGTTCAGCGCTGCTCGGAGCCTTGGGTTCATGGCTGCACCTCAATGAACTCTCCGACTCGAGGGGAGAAGCCACGGCTCGCCAGAACGCGTTCAATGGTTTCTCTGCGGGCCTTGCTGCTAGCCAGAAAGAATTTGATCAGGTCAGCCGCCGTTGCGTTTTCCAACACCGTCAGTTCAGCCAGGATGCCGGGTCTCCTGCTATCCACCATCTGCACGCCCTCCCATCCCGCCTCAGTTGGCCCAGTTCTGTGACAGGCTATTTCCAGTTGGTTCAAGTCGCGCAGGCGGTCCAGAAGGCCGTTGCGCTGTGCCTGAATGGCCCCGTGGAGCCTTTCTGCCGCAATACGGGCCCTCTCACGCCTTCGGCTAAGTTCTCGGTACTCAGCCCCCGGGAGTCGGCGGTAGACTCCAAGTTCCTTCGCCAAGGTGACGCCGTTGCCCTTCCACTGGCAGTGATGGCAGAAAAAGCAGTCTGCTGTGTTGGTAACCGTCCTACGGGTGCCGCACTTGGGGCAGTCGTGGCGGTTGCCGCGGGGCTTCGCGCCCGCCATTTGCAGCAGGATTGGGACATCATATTGAGTGGCCTGGATCATTTACGTCTGGACCTCACCATTTTCCGGACCGTCACCGCCAAGCTCCCATTCAAGCCGAAGTTCAAGGCCGGCGTCAGCCAACCTGCTCAGGATGCCAGCCAAAGGCGGGGCAGCATAACCCTTGGGGTGCTCGATCCGCCAACGCAAATCTCTCAGATACGCCCGAAAGAATTTTCCCGAGTCTGTGACAACCGAAACCGGCGCGACAGCAAACGGGGCTTCCTTTGGCTGATAGGAAACCATCCTCACTCCAGGAGGCAATGCAGCCCTTATTTCCTCAAGAGATGGCGCGCTGCTTTCACGGTCCCTAAGTAGGGCAATTATGGTCTCGCGGTCTTTGCGAATTTCCGCGAGTAATTGCTCGGCTTCAAGGCTATCGCAGGGAATACGGTAACGAATGCTATCGCCGTCCAAAAAGAGCCTGCCCCCAAGCTCCTGGAGTCGGTCGATCGGGTTGATTGCGGTACTCATAGTCTGCCCTCCTTGAAGTCAAAGGTGTTCACATCGGTTGGAGTGAGCATCTTTGATTTTCTTGGCAAGCTATCTCCTGTGTTATCAGTCTGGTTGTCAAAGGTGCTCATTTCTGAGTACCCACAGTGAGCATCTTTGGGCTGAGCATCTTTGGATTCGGCTTCCAAGGACCACTCCCACCCGACACCAGATCCACCAGCTTTTCGTTTCTTCACATCAAGCGAAGCTGCCGCCCGCCGGACGGTTATCCAAGCCAGGCCGGCCTGCGCCGACTGCCTCCTAATTTCCTGAACGGGCTGGGGGCCAGGCCCGAGGATGTCTTGGAGCCAATCCATGGCTTCTCGGCGCTCGGAGTGATCCTCCTGCGTTTCAAAGCCACCCATCGCCAGATTGGCATCCATTGCAACCGCACCCAGCTCCCAAGAGATTCGAGCTACTCCATCTGGTGCCTCGACCCGGAATGCTAGGCCGCCTTGGTCTGGCGCAAGGTTTTGCTTAACAGGCACAAATAGGCGCCGGGCCTTGTCATCCGGGTCCGCAACTACCCCCCAGACAGCGCGTGCCGCGGCCGCAAATGCCAGACTACCCATTGTTCGGTAGATTGCTGCCCCGGAAGATTTTCTCAAGTGGGTAACCATAACTATCGCCACGGCGTACTTTGACGCAAGCGTGGCCATTGGAGCGAGCAAACTTCGAACCTTGGCGTCCGTATGCGAATCGGTGCCACCAAGATAGGCTGAAACAGGGTCAATGACCGCAAGCCGAGCCTGCGTCTGGCGGATAGCATCCTCAAGAGCGCCCATATCACGTTCCAGGTTGAATTGATCCTCCACGCTGCGGCCGTCTGGGGTAAAGTTACGCACTGCTTCGATCAAATGAATGCGTGAGACATCCGCGCCAGCGGCATCCAGTCGTGGCCGGATAGTATCGCCAGGGTCATCCTCTGCCGAGAGGAATATCACGTTGCCCTGTTCACATTCGGCCCCGTCAGGGAAGCGCGTGCCAGTTGATACTCGGGCCGCAATATCTACCGTGCTCAAGCTTTTTCCCAAGCCGGGGTCACCAGCAAGTAGGGTTGGCTTTCCCGCAGGGATTCGTCCCGGCCACAGCCAATGCAAGGGTTCAGGCTCAATGGTCGAAAATCTTCGCACCTTCGCAACAGACAAGTTCTCACTCTCGCGGTCATTCCGATACTCAATAACAAGCCCTTTTTCAGTTGTCATGGGGTCACCAGATTAATTTGGGATTCAATTCCGTTGACTGCCAGCCTTGCGGCCCTAGCAATCGCCCGGTGAACACTTACCTCGTCACAGCGGATCGGGACCAGCTTAGGCTTCGGTCGTAGGGGCGGAAATACGTCCGGCCGCGACAGAATCAAGTCCACTTCAGCCGCCAGCGCCGGATCGTTTCGCAGTTCCGCCTCAAGCCGCGCCAGGAAGGCCGTCACTTGGATCCTCGAAGTATTCGCTCGATTTCCCGCTTGGGAATTAAGATTCGCCGCCCGAATTTTACATATTCCAAATCCTTGGACTTCAAACGCCGTAGAACCGTGTCGCGGCTGACTCCGAGGATTTGCCCAGTTTCCGCTGGGGAGAAAGCTTGCTGTTCTTCACGCATCGTAGCTATCAACCTCCAAAAGAATTGATCACGCACCAAGAATACTCTTGCAGTAGCCCAATGGTGCGTGGTATATTACTGTGTGTTTATGGACGTAAACACACTGGAACGAAAAAATAGGTGCATCGTAGAAGATGGCGAGTTCTTAGCTGAATGGCTCAATCGCATGAAGAGGCAGGGGCTCAAAGAGGCTATGCACAGCGGTGGACAGGCGCTTTCACGTCGGCCATTGCCGCGCGATTACTTTAAGAGGCTGGGCATGCGCATGGCGGGTAAGGCCGTCCCCCAGGAGTCCGAGGCTTCGCGCAAAAGAGCCGAAGATTTCCTTAAGCGGCATTTCTTCGACGAAACCTTTCTCTTTTGGCTGTGCATCATCTGTCTAACTGCGGAAGCTGGACGGCGGGTAGCGCGGAAGAAGTTTGGGTATACGGTGCCAGGAATTGGGCACCCATATACATGGAAGGGGTTCTTGGAGGGTCTCCGCACGCATCTTCCAGGCGCAGAGAAGTGGGTTTATTCAGATGTAATCCGATTGCGTCCATCGGAATCAGGAATTGACTTTGATGCGACGCTCAGAGGCGGGGGCAGCGGGCGACTCCTGTTTGAGTTCGTTCCTGCAAATGAGCGCAGCAGGGCGTTTCTGGCGTTAGGCCGGCTCATTGAATCGGACAGCCTCAACCGCGTTCGCGAGTGCCCACATTGCTACCTATTCTTCTTTGCAGGGCAGCGCAAACACAAGAAGTTTTGCTCGCATCGTTGCCAGACCGGGTACTGGCAGCACACACCTGAGGGGCTCGATTACAAGAAACTCCAGATGCGAGCCTTCCGCAAACGCCAACTTGAAGATGACAAGAGGCACGGGCTCACGGGCAAGCGGTTAAAGGTAAGCAAGAGCATCCTTTCCGGTTTGGGAAAGTGAGGGCAATCATGTCACTCTGGAAACGTAATAGCTGGTATTGGTCTGACTTCACGGTGAACGGGACGCGCTACCGCATCCCGCTTGACACGAAGGACGCGAGGGAGGCCAAGGGACGCGAGAAAGACAAGATCGCCGACGCGAGGGATTGCAAGCTGGCGCCAGCCGGGCTGCACAAAGCGCGACTCGGTTTTGAGGTCGCCCTGGAAAAGTACCTGGCTGAGGTGGCCATGGTCCGCCAAGATAAGAAAGAAAGCCTGCGCAAGACGTGGGAAGGGCGGCTGACTGAGCGACTCCGGTCGTATTTCTCCGGGAAGCGGTTGCATCAGATCACCGCGGACGACATTCGCTCGTTCCAGGCACACCGGATCGAAGCCGGCATACACCCGAACACAGTGAACCATGAGATCAAAGCATTGATGCGGCTTTTGAAGTGGGCGAAACTGGCATCGCGCATCCGGGATGATGTGAAGCTCCTGCGTGTCCGGAGAGAGCCGCGCCAGATGCTCACCGCGGCTCAGAAACAGACTCTTTTTGAAACTGCCGCCAGCAGAACGGAGTGGGAGACGGTCTATTGTGCCGCCCTGCTTACCGCAAACACGTCTATGCGGCCAGTAGAACTCCGGCGTCTGCTGTGGCGGGATCTGGACCCCTTCAATCGCCTTGTGATGATACGCCGGTCAAAGACCGAGGCGGGAACGCGCGTTATTCCTCTGAACGACGAGGCGTTGGCCGCTTTCATGGCCCTCAAGAAACGGGCAGATGCCATGGGGGCCTATGCTCCCGAGCACTACATTTTCTGCCGCCAATGGCCCGAGATCGACCCGGGGCGGCCCATGAGCGGTTGGCGGTCTTCTTGGCGGAGCCTCACTCGTGCCGTGAAGTGCCCGAAATGCGCATTGCTTCAATCGCCCGCCGCTTCCTGCCGGAACCCAGAGTGCAAGTCTGACCTTAGCGAGATAGAGAGCCCATTCAAGGGGATGCGATATTACAACCTCCGCCATCAGTGCGTAACCGAAATGCTGGAGGCTGGAATCCCGGAAGGTGTGATCCGGGAAGTGGCCGGCCACATTGACCCGGCAATGACGAGGCACTATTCACACCCGCGGATTGCTGCTCGACGTGCCGCCGTGGATGCTCTCTGCATGGTCAAAACGGGGCATTCTAAGGGGGGTTACGTCACAAAACACGTCACAAAGGCGCTTCCTGAGGCTTCACTGGAAAGTCAAGACATTGAAAATAATGGTACGCCTGGAGGGATTCGAACCCCCGACCTGTTGCTCCGGAGGCAACCGCTCTATCCATCTGAGCTACAGGCGCACTTAAACAGAGTGTAATGGCTTGGCCAGAAGTGGTCAAGGGTTCGGCCGTCCCGGGTCCAGGTGATACGCCACCAGGGTTTCCGGCCAGAACGTTACGCGAACTTTTTCGATGCGGCTGGTCGGGAACAGTTTGCTCAAACCGTTCGCCGAGAGCAGACCCAGTTCCTGCGTCCGTCCTTTGGGGATATGGGTGCCGAGCAGGCTGTTGTAACGGCGCCGCAGGCTTTCCGGCATGAACTGGATGAACGGCAGGTGATAGTGGCTCTCAAAGGGGTACCAGTAGTTCGGCGTGGTGACAAACCAGCTTTTGCCCACTCGCATCACCTCTTGTGCAAACTGCTGCTGCCGGCCCGGTCCGAGGATGTGTTCGATGACGGCGTTTGAGAATACGATGTCGAACGCCTTGTCGGGAAAGGGTAGGGAACATCCGTCAAACACGACGTAGGTGGGTGCGGGATAGGCCTGCCTGGCGCTCTTTACCTCGCCGGGATCATATCCGCCTGCGACGATGCGCGACGGGTAGGGATAGACGTCTTCAAAGGTATAGCGCAGGAAAACCTCGCCGCTAGCACCGATGTCGAGCACGCTCTCTTCGGGACGCGGCTGAAAGAGCGATTCGAAGAGTTGGAACTTCTTCGTCCTGGACTTGTGGCTGAAACTTCTCAGGATCGATTTGAAGTAAGAGCTGCCCATGTTGCGTTCTTACCCGCACCTTGCGCGTGTTTGGATCACTACATCGGAATGCGTCGCGATCAACTATCTTGCAACAAATTGGGCCGAAGCACAGCATTTTGTTGGCATTTTGGGGCAGCGAGGGGAATTCGGATGAAATCGTGACCGTTCTTCTCTTGCGGTGATCGGCCCGAAAGCCCTAAAATCATTGGAGCCACGAACTTGCCGGAACCGCCTGGTGGGAATCCACTAGCAAGTTTGCTTTACAGGTCGTGACACGGAGAGGTGTCCGAGTGGCTGAAGGAGCACGCTTGGAAAGCGTGTTTACGAGAAATCGTAACGTGGGTTCGAATCCCACCCTCTCCGCCAGATTCATAACATATTGGCAGTGGTGTGTGGGCATTGAGATCGGTTGATATCAACAAGGTCTCCCAGCCAAGTCGAGGGTCACGTCTGCTCAAGATCCATCTCTTATTAAACAGGAATAGGCACAGCCACGCTTGACTAGAGGAATCTCTCCTGCCGCCGCGATGGGTTCCTCCCAGGGTGCATCGGCTAAATTGGTTTCCAGTTTGTCGACCTCGGCTTGCCACTTAAGGCGGAGTGGCGAACCGTTCGCAAGCTCTGTTTGTCAACCGGATGGTAGATCTTGCTAGCGCGGACCAGGTCGCGACTTCGTGCGTCCTGTCAGAGCAGAAACCAACAGCACCAACCCAGCCGCAATGAGCAGTATGGGAACAAGCGACAGAGTGGTACCAGTCAGCTCCCAAATGCCCCCAAGCGCAAAGAGCCCGCCGACCACCAGCCAGAAACCCTCCACCTCCAAGCCGGCGTATCGACGCGCCACCTGTCCTGCGAGAGTGATGATCCCTACGCCTAGTAGACCTGCACCCCATCCAACGTTGATCAACAGGGCAACCCCCACCCAGAGGAAGAAGGCACCCCATCCTGCAGCCTCCAGCCGTGCGCCGATATGCCGTTTGTCGGGGCTCAATTCATTGTTCATCGAGGTTTTCCCTCCTATCCGCTTCGCACTATGCATGGCGATTCGAGTGTTACATTCAAGAACCCTCGTGTCAGGGCTCATCTTTTCCTGACAGACCTCTCGGTTGCTGCGCCTACGGCGTCGTCGAAGAAGAGCGCTCCTGCACCTTAAGCTTCGAGGGACCTAAAGAAGCCGGCTTCTCACTCGACCAGAAAGAAGGAGCTTGATGACTAGAACGAAAGGGCACTGCGTCGAAAGTGTTCTCGCGGTGTAATAGATAGACAACCCATCAACATTATGAAGATACAGGATATAACAAGGAATCGCTGGAGCCATAACAAATTCCACGAACTTGCTGGTGGATTATGCGCCGACATCTGCACTCCCCGCGTTTGCCGGGGGGACGTCTGAGTGGGCCAGCCCTATCCGTGTGCCAGCAGGCTCATGATGCCTTCAACAGGAATCCGCAACCACGATGGCCGGTTGGCAAGCTCGTAACGAATTTCGTAGAGAGCCTTTTCAAGAATGAAAAGGTCGAGTAACCGCGCGAAGGTATCAGGTTCGGCCGGGCAGGAAGAACAACCTTCGATGGTTTTTCTGTAGCCCTGCATGAAGGCGCCTGACGCTTCGCGTTTCCAATCGACGGCGGGCTTTTCCAGGCGCTTGACCTGATCCACGTCGCCCGCCCCGGCATCAAACAGCGCCGACCACGCCGCGTAGTCGAATGAGCGCAACATGCCGGCAACGTCTCGCAGAGGACTGTGTTTGGCCCGCCGTTGCGCAAATGGGCGTGCGGGTTCGCCTTCAAAATCGATAATGTAAAAATCATCTTCTGCAACGAGAACCTGCCCGAGGTGAAGATCACCGTGGAAGCGGGTCTTCATGGTTGCTGAACCAGTCGCCAGCTCGAATCCGGCAACCAAACCCAGTAGCCGTTCCCGCTGGTCGAGCAGCGCCTGCACGCGCGCATGCTGTCCCGGCGGCAGCATGCTTTCAGAGTTTGCAAGCAGTCCAAAAGTTGTTTCGGCCTCCGATTGGATTTGGCGCTTCCACCCGGTGACGTCAGCGGCGGTGACTGGCTCAGGCTGGAAGTCGAGGTCTCCGCTCTCAATCGCGAAAGCCTGATGGAGTTCTCCGACGCGAACGCCGAGTCGCTCCGCCAATGCGGTATAACTCCCGTTGCTGCGTTCGTCCGCTGCACCTTGCAGGATACCGCTGAATAGGTTCTTAAGGTGGGCGAGAGTGAATGACCAGCCGTCTCCCTGATTGGCAATAAAGCCCTGCATGACAGCGAGCGCCGTCGGCTGCCCGTTGCTGTCGAATTGCTCAATGGAGCCGAGCAGCGGCGGAGTGTTGTGATAGTCCGCCACGTCAGTGAGGTAGCGCCCCATTTCGAGCTCGGGCTGGATTCCTCGCTCCAGTTTCCTGTAAGCCTTCAGGACCATCTTTTTTGCAATCAGGATGCTGGAGTTGCTTTGCTCCGCGCCGAGTTTCCTGATGTTCCGTTCGTCTTCATCCTGCAATGAGAAGTAGGCGTGAGTATGGCTGAAGCGCAGGCTGCCCCCGGTGGCAGCCAGATTCATCTTTTCTCCACATGCCCTGACGAGGTCCGCTGCGAAACGGGGCTCTGACAGCGCGTCCCTCAAGGTCCCCGATTGCGTGCCCCTGCGGATATTGGCGACGACTTCGTTTGAATCAGGCGAGGACGGCACCGGCGATGACAGATCCCAGGCAATTGCCAGCGGCACAAAATAATCCTCGGATCCGCCTCCGGCCAGATGGGTGCGAAAGGTGGCAAGCAGCCAGTTGCCGTCGCGGCCGGGAAGGACAAAGCGGGTGGCCAATTCAGCACGCTCGATCTCCGTGCCCTTGGAAGCGAACCAGCGTTGCCTGGAGAGGTAGGCGGGCAGGACCTGCTGCTCAAACTGCTCGCGCGTTTCTCCCTGTTCAAGGCTCTGCCAGCCGTCCGAAAAGTCCAGGCTCAGTAATTGAGGCATGATTTTTGTTGTCGGCGGATATTCAGCCGACGATCCATGTTCATTTCACTATTAGCAGTCCCTTTTTATGATTAAACATCCAATCGGGTGATGCAACCGGGTTGTGTCGCGCTGGGAAAGTGAGGACCCATTTCGATGAGTTGATAGTGGCGCATAACGCAACTCGCATTCGTGCCGTCGCGCGCTTGCACACACATGCCTTGCGCTTCCGCAGTCACGGGAACAGACTTCGCTTGCGAGAGAGGCGTGGCGATTATTTCAGGCTGCTGGCTATGGCCAATGCGACGAAACCGAGAATCAGTACGAAGATTCCAGAAAGGACGATGGACCGGGGCTTGCGTGTGGTGCCTTTCCATTCGCCCGTGGCAAATCCCCAGATATTTGAAGTGATGATGATAGATGACATGAATAGCGGCCACCCCAGAATAGGTCCCATGGCCTGAAGGTGTGAGGCCGACGCGCCGTATATGGCCGTGCTGCCGAACCACAGAACTCCCATGATGGCGCCGAACACCCAGTAGGCGCCGGTCCGCGGGAGAGCGTAGTTGCAAAAGCTGCGATTCTTTCTCCAGAGATGAACGCAATAGATGAGATAGGGAACCAGCGAGGCTGAGACCAGGGGCGCCCAGATAACGTTTGCCTGGCTTGCTGCGCTGACTCCCGCTTCGAGTGCCCGCTCGGTAAGCGGCGTGCCAAAAGCCAGGCCGAAGTTGATGAGCGGAGATCCCAGGCCTGCCAGGATGCAGATGATCAATCCGGTCTTGAAGGTGATTCTTTTTTCGCCTTCTTTCAGCTCAGCCCGCGGAGCGACCTGAAATTCCTTTTCCTTCTCGCGGCCTGCCACAGCGCAGAGCACGATGCCCACAAGTACGAGCCCCACTCCAAGGAAGATGGTTTCACCTTTCGGGGTCGGAATGGTTTGCGGCTGCAGAAAGACCAGCGGCACCAGAGAGCCAAGCGCGGTGGAGAGGCCGATGGCAATGGCAAAGTTGAGCGATATGCCGATGGCAGCGATGCCGAGTCCAAAAAAGATTTGCGCCAGGCCGAATCCCACACCGAACAGAATCACCAGCCACATGGTGCGGCCCGAGGCGCTGGCATAGAAGCTGCCGACGTGAGGAACGGTGACAAAGACCAGAAACCATGGGAAGAGCAGCATGCCCACCACGGCCCACACCGCCCAGATGTTTTCCCACTTCCATTTGGTTGTATATTTTGTGGGTGCCGCAAAACTTCCGTTCAGGATTCCGGCAAGCGCCGACAGGAGAATTCCAATTGAGACCTCTGACATAATCTGGCCCACCTTTCACTGCCGCATGATGACGAATTCCAGGTCATCCGGTCATGTTGCAATGAGGCCGCCGCATCATGAACACGCAGGGCAGGGAAGAGCGTTGGTTCGACGGTACGGGAATAAAGCCTATTCCGCACCGTGTGGTAAAGCAAGAGCTTTGGCGGGTTGCGGTTGACTGCGCAAGGACGTGTTTTCTCTCGGCTGCGCGTCACGCCTGATGTGAAAGTGAGCGCTAATTCATGGGCGTTACTTTGATCATTACGGCGCCGTGCTCCACGACATCGGCGGA
>DATLWV010000322.1:0-3140 GCA_035576145.1 Terriglobia bacterium | reverse complement strand
AACGGCCTTTGTGCTCGCCGGAGTGTGGTTAGTCAGCCTCGTTGCCTGGTTTGGCCGGGGCTGGTGGGAGCTGGCGTTGGCGTCAAGCGCGGTCAACTTGTTTTTCAATTCCCGGTTCAGAGAGCGCGTCCAGAAAATCGTTCCTGACGTGGGAATCCTCAGCAAGTCACGCGCGATGGAGGAACAAAGGTTGCCATCCACCGAGGATGTCTCCCGGGACCTTGCCGTTCTTGCCGCCGTGTTGGAGCGACTTGAGCGCGACAAGTTTTCCGCGCCGAAGCTCGTTGAGCTCCAGGCCGCCCTGAAAGTGGAAGAAGAGTTTCCTTCCCGTGCGATTGCGCGGCTGGGCCATCTTGTTGAGTATCTGGAATCGCGGCGAAATCAGGTCGTAGCAATATTCAATCCTTTCGTATTCTGGAACCTGCAGATCGCCTTTGCCATTGAAGCCTGGCGCGCAAAATTCGGGCCGTCGATCCGAGGCTGGCTGGCTGCCGTGGGTGAGATGGAGGCCCTTTGCGCCCTGGCCGGTTATGCTTACGAGCACCCGGCGGACACCTTTCCGGAGTTTGCGCCGCCAGAGCAGGGATTGTTCGAGGCCGAAGGGCTGGCGCACCCGCTGATCCCTGAAGCGAAAGCCATACGGAATGACCTGACCCTCGGCGGTAATCTGCGCCTGATGATCATCAGCGGTCCCAACATGGCCGGCAAGAGTACTCTTATCCGCGCTGTGGGGATCAGTGCAGTCCTGGCCCAGTGTGGCGCTCCTGTGCGCGCCGGACGCCTTCGCCTGTCGCCCCTGGCCGTGGCGGCTTCCATCTGTGTCCTCGATTCCTTGCAGGGTGGCATCTCGCGCTTCTATGCCGAGATCATGCGCCTGAAGCTCATCACCGAGCTGACCAACGGCAAGCTGCCCGTGCTTTTCCTGCTCGACGAGTTGCTGAACGGGACCAACTCCCACGACCGCCGCATTGGCGCCGAGGGCCTGGTGCGAAGCCTGGTCGAGCGAGGCGGGATTGGCCTTGTGACCACTCATGACCTCGCGCTCGCTAAAATGGTTGATCAACTTGGACCGCGGGCCGCCAATTTCCACTTTGAGGATCACCTGGAGAACGGCCAGCTCCGTTTTGATTACAAGCTGACCCCGGGTGTCGTCCAGACCAGCAACGCACTCAAACTGATGCGCTCCATTGGTCTTGAAGTCTGACAGGTCACTCAAGAGATGTCGCTCCTTGACCTGGCGTGACGTCCAGGCTCGGATTCGCAGTGAGCTTTCCTGTCAAACAACCATTCAACCAGTCAGCAAGACGCACGGTTTATCGAAGGCTCTTTAAGAAGCTGACAATCTGCCAGCGCTGCCCGGGCGGCAGGCCTGACCACGATGGCATGCCCGCCCGGAGATTGCCTTTCTTCAGGAACCAGAAGAGAACACCGACGGGCGTCTCGCGGACGCGACCGGACCGCAGAGGCGGCGCATTCCTGCCACCATCTGCGCTTTCGCCATGGCATGAGGCACAGTGCCTCAGGAAGAGCTTCCTGCCGGCAAGTACTGCATTCGGACTGCCGGCGTAAGGATTCTGCAGCCTGGACGCTGCCCCAGGAGCGCCCTGAAGCACGGAAGACGTTCCGGTTTGCCCTCGCACCCCTTTCTTGCCTGCAAGACAGGTTCCGGCAGCGAGGCCGCATGCTGACCAAACCAGAACAACAAACCACAGCCGCCCCATCGCGAATCTCGCCGTCATCTGGGCCTCCCCGTAAAGAATGCCCGCATCGCATGCCCAAACCCGGAGAATTCGTACGACACTCCCAGGCGCAGGATGAAGCCGTAAGCAGGGTCCGTGAGGCCGAAGGAAGGGGAAATACGAAAAACAGGTCCGGCAGGCAGGGACCAGGCAAGCACCGGCGCAATGTACTGCGATGTGTCATGGAACGTGAAGCGGTCTGCCGTTCCAAGCCCTCCGTAAAGTTCCAGCCCGGCACGGAAATTCTCAGGGCAAAAGCTGCACGCGAACGGCGAGGCGGCAAGACCCAGCGGGCGGCTGATCCCAATCGCGTACCCAAACTCCCACGGCTCGTGGGCCAGGTTCTTTTCACCAATAAAATTCTCGGAGATGTTCCAGCCTTTGTAGTCGCTGCTCAGAATCAAGCGCGTCTCGACCTCGCGCTCAACTTCTCCTCGTGTAATGCCATTCGGTTCCAATCCATCTTCCTGCCCATCAAATCCCACAACTTCTTTCAGCGCCTTGTCAGCTGAGAGCCGCTCATATTCCAGGTACAACACCGGGTTGATCCAATGGTCGCCGGGCAGGATGTGGAAACGGTTTTCCAGGCGGTAGCCGCTGAAGACCGTGCTGTCGTTCAGCGTCTTCTGCCCTTCAAGATATAACTCTGTGGTCCACCAGGCCGTTGTGCCATACTCGAACTCGGTCAGGCCGCTAAAGAAACGATTGCCCCCGCCGGGCTGGGCCGTAGTGGGTTCAAACTCCACCTCCAGGCTGCCGGGCTCTTCCATGTGGTGGTCGTATGTAACGAAATAGCCTGACTCCTGGGCGTGAGCAATCGTCATACCGCCCATCCAAAGCAACACGGACGCCAGTAAGTGTGGAAGCGCCCGCTTGCTGCGTAATCTGTAAGTAATTTGGTGAAAACCACTGCGGATGCCAACCAACGGTTCTCCTCCTTGAAAACCCTGGCCGGCAGACATAGAATGGAGGCGGTCGCCAGCCTGCGGGTTGCCGATCGTGGGCTTCCGCGCGGCCCTTTGCCAAAAGTGATGCCGCCGGAAGCCCCCATTTTTCCTGCAGGAAACTCCTTTTCTCTTTCAGTCACTCCGACTGCCGTTATTTAACTGTTCCACCGCCCTTTTTATTTGCGAACGATTCGCATATAAATGACCAAAAGATTCTGTACTGAAAAGTCAAGATTAGACTCCTCCCCTTTCAGTGTCAAGAGCGTTTTCAGCCCCTGATGTAAAAGCCGAATCCAGGACATTCCCCAAATTCTAGCGGTCTTCCCTCCTATCTACAGAAAATGCAGAAGTTGCAGTTTTCCAAAAGTGGGCGAGTGCGGACAGCAAATGCGTAGCCGAAAAAGCCCCTTATTTTAAGCTGGCGATACGCAGGTAGCGTGGGTTGAAATCGCCC
>DATLWV010000321.1:0-2563 GCA_035576145.1 Terriglobia bacterium | reverse complement strand
CGATTCCTGCCACGTTCCCAATGCTGTACGGCCCCCTTCGTGGCATTCAGCAGTCGCGATAATCCTTCCTGGCTTACCTGAAGCTTCTGTCGTACTCTGCGAATTACTTTTGATACATCGAGCTCAGCCATCGAGGACCTTCTCCTGATTAGTTTTCTCTTGACATGACTATAGATATAGGCTAGTATAGCATAGATTTGTGAAATCGGAAGTTTTTTGTTGCTTCCGATTGTTCTTGTTGCGCCTGAGCCGCGTTTGCGTGCAACCGTTGAAGGGGGGAAACGGTGCAGGCAACCCGGGTCGGGATCTCACCGTCTGCTTCGAAGTTTCCCCCAATACAATTCAAAGGGCTCTACGGGCAGTACCCATTCACGAGAATTCTGAGTTGTATCACATGCTTAGGTCAATGAGCAAGCAAACGTTTACGGCGCGAATGTTTACTCTTGCTGCACGTGACATTTCCTGCATACTTTACGCCCCGAGGCCCGAATCCTTGCCTCAACTGCTTTGTTTTGATCATCTCGCAAGAATTCCCTCAAAAAGAGCTGATTTAAACCGGTTTCCTTTTTGCTCCTCCCGCTTATCTTTTTCGGTGGGCACAGGAGACGACTTGAACCCATTGGAACCGCCGAACGCCGGCCCGAGTTCCTCTTCGCCTCAATGCTCCGAATCTGCCTGCAATCAGCTCGACAATAGGGTTCCCTGCACCATCTCAATTTCGACCCAGAACACAAGGAGGAGTACGATGAAAGAATCGGACCGAAGTATTTATTTTCATTCCCATACTCATTCGTCCATCGACTTTGAAGGGAAAGAAGATTCCGGGAACGCCAGCCGGCTTACACAGCCGCAGAGGCTCAGCTTCAGCACAGGATCCGGCGCAAAGCCTCAGAACGTCTCTTTCTTAACAGCGCGCTGTTCGGAAAAAGGGTGCGTCTTTCCGGCAGCTTCAAATGGCCATGAAAAGTGTGTCTATCATCTGCACCAGCAGGAAGAACCGGTACTGTTCCGTTCCCACCAGCCCTCAGGCATGCTCCTTGACCCGGCAAGGACGATGCCGACTGAAAAAGAGTACGATGGCAGCCGCAAGCGCGACCGCCGCCGGATGAGCGCCATTTGGGAACAATTTCAGAACGATGGAAATTCGTAGCCATAAGACCCGACCCTGATATCGGAAGAAGTCTGCGGTTCCGCAATTCCATCTATGACGCCATTTGACGCAGGGGCGCATCCTGGCATGTCTTCGCCTGCCGGACGTGGCCCTATCGGGCTTTCGGCCGGGAACCTGCCCGTCTATGGGATGCCCGGTTTGAAGCGGTTCCACATCCAACTGAGGTGGCAACGCATGGCAATTAATACAGAGATATTCGATCAAACTATCGTTCCCGGGGACTCTCCCCGAACGGGTGAAATCCGTCCGCACTCTCCGCTGCTACCTCCTACAGCGGCCTGGCGGATTCTCCGCAGCAGGACCGGCGGCCACATTTCGCGTTCTACTTTCTATCGCTGGCTTGACTCCGGCAAGGTGTACTCGCTTCGAATAGGTTCTCGGATGTATGTCCCCTGGCAGACGCTGCAGGAAGTCATCGGCCGCTGCCTTAGCGGCGAGCCCTTCTGAAGACCCTCGCAAACGGTTTCCGGATATGAGGGCCGGCAGGAGCCCTGCACAGGGCAGAGTTTGGGAATGATTCACGGCCTCTCCGGCATTAGCAGAGTTGCCCTGTCGGACCGCTGCGATTGTGTGCAGCCAGGGAACCTGAAACCAGATCTTCGCGATGCCAAACGCGCCACATTCTGAAACAATCGAATCCCCAGAGCATCGAATGGCTTGACGCGATATAAGTCTTCAAATTTGGAGTCTTGAAACCTGCTTCGCTGCTCGAAAGGGACGATCTCCAAATCGCAGGGGTCCAGATGGCGATGGATTTTGACATGGTGGTGATTGGCGGCGGCGCAGCGGGGCTGACTGCCGCCGGAATTTCAGCTTCGCTGGGCGCGAAAACCGCGATCATTGAAGAAAGCAGGCTTGGCGGCGATTGTACCTGGACGGGCTGCGTGCCAAGCAAGGCGCTGCTGAAAGCAGCTGGAATCGCCAACACCTTTCGCACAGCCGGCCGCTACGGGCTGAAGGCATCAGAACCTCAGATTGACTTCTCCACGGTCATGGACCGTGTTCATGAGATTCAAAACGCCGTCTATGAAGACGCCGACGCTCCCCCTGTTTATCAGAAAATGGGCATCACGGTCATCGAAGGAAAATCACAGTTCATCAGCCCCAGGCAGGTTGAGGTGCTGGGACAGGGCGGCGGCAGGCGCCAGCTTGCTTCCCGCTTTTTCGTGATCGCCACAGGGGGACGGCCCGTCATCCCGCCCGTGGAGGGGCTTTCCGAAACGCCCTACCTGACCAGTGAAACGATCTTCACGATTTCAAAGCTGCCGGCCAGAATGATTGTGCTCGGCGCAGGCCCGATCGGCATCGAAATGGCGCAGGCCTTCCGCCGACTCGGCAGCGAGGTTGTCGTACTGGACGCGCAGGATCGTATTCTTCCTCGCGACGATGCGG
>DATLWV010000320.1:0-2375 GCA_035576145.1 Terriglobia bacterium | reverse complement strand
AGTCGCCACGGCCAAAGATCAGACTTTGTGTCGACGTTTTGCGAGTGATCTCCACCATTCATTGCCAGGCTCATCCTCCTGGGGAAATGCGTTTAGAACGTGCTTGCGCCAGTAGGCAATCGCTAGTGTGAGCGTCAATGGAACCCAAAACCACAAAAAGCTGTAGTCACAGACCCACGGTGTCCCGAGCCCTAAGGCAATCGCGCATGCGTAGAAGAAGGCGGACCCTGCGAGGACAATAAATCCATCCTGATAGGGCGCCCATGTGTCCCATCCGTCGGCTTCCGTAAGCCAATCTCCCACCGGCTTAGGAGTCGTCGCTGGTCCGCGCGTATGGGCGAGGCTTATTTGGCCATAATACCAGGCAAGGAGCGACCTCTCGCGGTAGAAGAGGTACGCGCCGAAAAGAGCCAAGGCTCCGGCCACAATAACGTGATCCTTTCCCTTACTCCACACTACCTGAAAAAATCCTTTGTCAGCGGTCGCAATGCGATCAGTTGCTGCTGCAGCCAGGGCGACGCAGAAAGCAGACAAGACGCCCATAATTGTCATTTCCTTGTCCAGGTAATCCAAATATAGCTTTGGGTCTGTGTTCATTGTCGTTTCTCCTCTTTGCCCCGAACTTTGGTGTGCCAAGTGCCCACATTGTGGCGTATATGATCTCGCGAAACAAGCCTCTGCTGCGGCGCATACGTGAGGTGTATCGGCACGTATGCGCTCAGAAGGTTCGGTCCGCTAGCAAGAGCTCGGTCAGGAACATGGCCTGCAATCCCACCGCACAAATTGCCCAGCCGTTCTAACCCCCTCATCTACGCTCCTCGCAAATATCAAAAAAACAATATCGGCGCCACCAGCGGATGAGAGCAAGCTGTTCTTTAGGTCCGACCACGGCCGGTTTTTTCTACAAATCAGACGCTCCCCCAATTCATATCTTGGGTGAAAAAGGACAACGCGTCCACGTGGCGGGGGAGCCCACGTCTTGTGTCCAGGCCTCCCTTCTTCACAAACAGGCGTTTTTTTTCAGTGCGGACACCCGACCAGATTTGTGACCCAGGTCCATGCCAACAATAAGTCGTTCCGCAAATGAAGCGATACTTCCAGGCTGGTGAGAGCCAGCAGGACGAGCAAGGCCAGTCCCAATGAGACTTTCAAAGTCGGCATGTTTCGAAAGCGAATGTAATCACTCAAAATCTGAACGATCAGCCATCCGCCAAGAATGATCGCCGCGAGTTCGAGGCCAAAAACTGTCATGGGATGGCTGAATACCAGCCCGCCCAGGACAAGAACCACCGCGAACGCCAGGAGAAGTTTGAACAGATGCCAGCCAATCCAGTTCGGTAAAGATCCCGGGACCGCCACCTGCACGAAGCCCCAAAACAAGGTGGCAACGCGCGCCACCCAGCGAGTCCAGCTTAATGGCACCCTGACCTTTCCATTTGAGGTGGGCGGCTTCTTGCTGATACCCTCCAGAATCTTTCCGATTACCTGCCCACACCTCCCGATTGAGCTGAGGAGCTGTTTGCGGTTGGGCTCCTCATCAACCACCGGGCATGCATTGAGTGACTGAAGCAATGATGCGGGGGTCATCGCCGCATTGATGGCCGCAAACACCTTGGGGTTGACCCGTTCCCCCACTTGTTTTTGCACACATTGTTGAATAGCCTCAGTTGCACGATCATTGCCAGCCTGTAGCAGAGCCTGGGCTAACATGCCGGCCACCTGGTTTTGGTCTGCTGCCAATAATTCTTCACTTATGATCTTCTGCTGTGCCTCGCTAAGGAGCTGCTGATACTGCGGATGGCGGGGCGGCAGCATGGTTTGGATGATTCTTTCGGCAGCGTCGAGCCTGCCCCACAGGATGTCGTTGCGACGCCAGGAAGCCTCAAGAAACGCCCCGAAATGACCAAATTTTACCCCCATCAGTTTGTGTCTGCATCCGCGGGTCGCCCGCTCATCAACAATGCTCTTAGCATCCTCCGGGCTGATGCGAACAACTTCAATCGGGGTGAGTTCGCCAAAGTCGGTACCGTAGATGAGGGGAAACACGGTAGAATCAAAATAGTCGAAGTTTTCCGCATAGTAACGCAATACTTGAAGCGCTAAATTTTCCGGTGTGGTTAGTTCATTTCCCCTGCCGGCCAATTCGTCAGCCAGCTGTTTACTGGCCTCCTTCCAGATGTCAGAAAATCTTTTTTTCAAGAAATCCTGGAGTACCTTGATCTGGTCTGCCTTCTCTCGAACTTTATCCGTCGCGCGAAGAACCGCATCGGCTTCGTTAAACGGCGTTCGACTTTCGTCCCGGGAAGGTGGGACATCTAAGATCTCTCTTAGATCTTTTTCGGTGAATCCCAATTTGTTGGCCGCCTCACTCAGTG
>DATLWV010000319.1:0-11024 GCA_035576145.1 Terriglobia bacterium | reverse complement strand
CCCCACCAGGCCGAAAATCTCCCCTTCCGCCACTGTGAGCGTCAAACTGTCAACGGCCGTGAGTCCGTCGAAAGTCCTGGTGAGGGACTCGGTCCGGATGGCGTCCATTATTCGCCTCCCGCAAGGATTTCCGCGTCTGCGGGCATGCCAGGCTTCAATTCCATGTTGGGGTTCCTGATGTCAATCTTGGTTCGGTAAACCAGTTTCACCCGCACCTTCTCCGTCTGGACGCTCTTGGGAGTAAATTCCGCCTGCGATGAGATGAAGGAAACTCTCCCTTCATAAGTTTTGCCGGGGTAGGTGTCGGTGGTCACTCGCACGTGCTGGCCGAGCTTCACGCGGCCAAGGTCCGTCTCATTCACATAGGCGCGCAGCCAGATGTTTTCAAGATCGGCCACCGTCACGACGGGGGTTCCCGCAGATACGAACTCGCCCGGCTCGACGCTCTTGGAGAGGACGACGCCCGGCATGGGAGAAGCGAGCGTTGCATAGCCAAGGCGGGTCTCCGCCAGCGCCAGCGAGTGCCGCGCCTGCTCCAGCCGCGCACGTGCCTGTTCAATATCTTCCCGCCGGGGCCCGGCCTTCACCAGCGAGTAATGCTGCTCGGCCTGTGCGTACGCGTCGCGGGCTTGCGCAATCTCTTCCTTTCGTGGACCCTCTTTCAGCAGGTCGAGTTGTTCTTTCGCCTGGCGCTCGCGCGCGTCGGCCATCCGTGAAGCCGTGCGCGCCGCTTCGTATTGCTGGGTGGAAACCAACTGTTTCTTGTAAAGGCCGCTGTAGCGGTCAAAGTCGTCAGCCAGGCGTTTGGCGTCTGCAAGAGCGCTTTGATATGCAGCCTCCGCCGCGGCAATTTCCTGCGGCCGCGAGCCGGCTTCCAGTTCATCGAGGCGCGCTCTGGCCTGGCTTGCCGCCGCCTGCGCTTGCGCGATTTCCTCCGGTCGCGATCCGGCCTTGAGTTCGGCTAATGCTGCCCGGGCGGCTTCGACCTCCGCCCTGCTGCGGCCCGCTTCCTGCGAGAGTTCCCGGCTGTCGAGCAGAGCCACGGTCTGGCCTTTCGACACCATCTGTCCTTCGTCCACCAGCCGTTGTTCCACGCGGCCGGGAATCTTGAAGCTCAGCTCGGCATCGGTCACTTCGATGTTGCCCGAAACACGAATCGACCGGTTGGCGTCGCGCGAGCGTCCGTCGAGCCAAATGAAGGCCACAACGCAAGCCAACGCGATGATGGCCACGATCACCAATCGTTTTCTGTGTTGCCGGAGCCACGCAGCTTTGTGTCCTACTGTTTCAATCGCCATTTCTGCTCCTCCGAAGTGAACGAATGTTCACACGGTCTGGAAAAAAATATTCATCCTGCACGAATCCCATCCCGGAACAACTCCCAGGATTTTTCCGCCTGCCGCGTCACGTCAAACTGGCCATCGCTGATGTGCCACAGTATGACCGACGCAGGAATCATTCCCCAGAACATGACAGAAAGGGACTTTGCGTCGAGGTTCGGACGGATCTCGCCGCGCTCCTGTCCTTCGCGAATGATTTCCTCAATGCGGTTCAGCACGCCCTGCAGCATTTTATAGGCTTCCCGTTTGTCTTCAGGGTGGCCAGTGGACATTCCTTCGGAAAACATGATGCGCGGCATGGCCTGCAAATCACGAATCATTTTGATAATTTCCGTCAGAAGCAAGTGCAGGCGTTCAAGGGAATTCGGCGTGAGTTTGCGGACCTTTTGCAGGTTCTCACTGGCCTTTTGTCCGACCAGTTGCACCGCGGCGCGGAGTATTTCCTGCTTGCTACCAAAGTGACGGTAAAGCGCGGAGGGAACCAGTCCGACGCGGCGGGCCAGAGCAGCCATACTGAGCCGGCGAACACCGTGCGTGGCAATCAGCCCCATGGCTGCCTCCACAATCTGTTCTCTTCTAATTTCCGTATCAAGTTTTTCGAGTGCCATCAGGGTCTCCAATGTGAATTACTATTCACATTCTAGGGAAATTGTGGCCGTATGTCAAGGCAAGATTGAATTAGCCTGTAAAATCTATAACATCTGCGAATTCAATAAGGTAGATAACAACATTCGAACTAACCTGGAAGGGTTTTTACGATAGATCGACTGGCCTCAGTGGAATTGGCATTCACAAAAATGAAAGTCGGCCGTGACCCCAACAGCATAGAATTTCAGATGGTGCCGAGAACAAGGCAGTTGAATGCCTGAAGGACAGGTTGCGAGGCTGGGTAGGGTGCGGGCAGTGGTTAGCTGAGCGGAATGCCCAGGAGTATTTCGATGGGTATCGGCTTGCCGTTCCGGACGGCAGGCTGGAACTTCCACTTTTCAAACGCAGCCTGGGCGGCCTGGTCGGCCAGGTTTTCAACTCCACGGTAAACCGTCAGTTTTTCTACCGAGCCGTCGGCACCGATGAATCCGTGCAGGATTATCATTTTCTGCTTTTGCTCGGCGGTCAGCGTGGGACGATGAAAATCGAAGCGGTTTTCAACGGCTGGTGGGACGATGCCAAAATCCACCTGAAGTGCGACGCCGTTTCTTTGGGCTTTTTGCGGGGCGCTGGTACCGTCAACCTGGGAGTATTGAAGAATCCAGTTCCTCTGCGGCATCGGCAGAAAGATGGTATAGATCTTTCCTCCCTTGAGGACGCCAAAGACATGCAGTCCGCCGCCACCCTGCGGCCCGGCGGTCACAACCATCGCGAAGCGGTTCTTCAGCGGAGCGCGGAGAATTGGGAAAACCAGTTTTGCCACGCTGGCCGACGACAGGGTTCCACCGTCGACCGCACCTGCGGCGCCGGCATTACCAGTTGTCGAAACAGCCAGTCCATTCGCGCCGGGGCCGCCGCCACCTCCACCATTGGTGCCTGATCCCACGCCTGTGCTGGCATCGCCACCACCGCCGGGGCCACCCGAGCCGCCCGACTCGCTGCCGCCGGCATCGCCGTAAGGCGATCCGGGGTGGTTGCCCTCAGGAGAGATGGTGAAAGCGCCGTAACGGTTACCGGCGGGGATGCTCAATTTCTCGGTTGGCGGACCGGGATTCAGGCTGAGCGACAACAGGCTGGTTACAGACCCGTTTGATGTGGCCTGCATACCCTGCGTTGCAATGGCCGTAAGATCCAGGTTCTTAGGCGCGTCCTTTCGCTGCTGCAGTGGCGGCAGTGGCGGTGGCGGAACCGGGATCGCCGGCATGTTGGGCATGTCGGAGGCCGGAATGGTCAGGTCCGGTGGCTTCACGGAAACGACCGTCGTCTTAGGAATGGTCAAAGATTTCAGGGCGGGCGGCGCCGTAAGCTTCATCGGAGGCGGCGGGGGCGGCGGAGCCGGCGGTCCAGGGACCGGCAATGTTCCGCCAAGCACCACGTTGGGCAGCCGGAGCTTGAGCTTGATGTCGAGTTTTTGCGCCGGATTGATGTGCGGCTGAATGATTGTCTGGAAATTATTGTCGGGGTTGGGCGGATTCGAGACCACCGTCGCGCTGTGGTGGAAAGCGCTGCTGCCCCGCGCCGGAGCTTTCTCCGGATGCGTGCCTCTTCCCGGCTGGCCGCCAGGTCCTGGCGGTTTCACAGAAGGGAGGTCCCTTGGCAACTCAATCTCGTGGAACTCATAAACGATTTGAGGCAAACGGAAGTTCTGAGACGAGCGCGGCATCAGGAAAAAGAACGGCACCTCGAGAAGGAAAAAGACAATCGAAAAATGCATCAGGCACGAGGTGAGGAAGGCGGTTAACTTCGGGCCTTCTTTTACTCCGACCTCCTGCTGGCCCACAATCAAGGGCTGAGGTGGCGGGTCTTTCAAAAACAGGGACTTGAATCCACCGCGGATCGCCTGCCGCCGTGATTCGTAAGACAGAAGTTTGAATCCCGGAATTCGGTGCCCATTCGTGGAAATGCCCTGTTGAAGGATAGCCGGGGCCACAGGGTACTTGCGAAGCAAGGTTGCCAGCCCGCGAGTCAGGACCTTACGGCGAGGCTCATGTGCTAGTAGATTGATTTGAGGTGGTTTGAAATTTGCCCCGTTGCCGTTTTGGCCGTTGGCGGACAGCTTTTTCTGGGATGGCATCCTGCTGAACAGGATAGACAGACCACCCCGAAGCGCCTCGCGACGGGATTCGTGCGACAACAGGTTGATTTGTGGCGCTCTTTCCTGCGCCATTATTTTATTGTCCCCACTTGAATTATCTGGTCCGGTCGTCCAGGCTTGTAGGGCCCCCCTCCCTTACCGGCGCAGAGTTATCATGCAACTACGGTTCCGTTCCGTATCAAATTGATTGCTGACAGCTTGATAATCAGTCTGTTCTATAACTTGGCGGGAAAATTCCCCTTTGGCATGCCTCACAAGTGTCTCTTCTAAGGAACATATCGGGCAAATCTGCGAGCGTTTTAAGGAACAAACTTTCATACATTGTGCACAATTTTGCCGGGAATCGGCGCCGTCCTGCTCATAGTTGCCCCGACGTGGGGATTGCACAATGCCTGACCGGCTAACTGCAAGCTACAATGGATTTACGTGAGCGGAACCTGGAAATGAACTCACCACCCGGCCTCGAGGTTCAATCCATCAATCCAGTTCCATTTAATAGTGCCAGATCACAAATCCGCTGACGGTTTGGACGATTGCCTGCGCCGTCTTCTTCGCCACGGCCTTCCCTGTGCTGGTCGGGACATACAGGATGTCATTGGCGGCCAGAACAGGATCGGGGGCCTTATCGTTGATAATTTTTTCAACATCAATATAGGTTTCCACTGGGGAGCCGTCGGGCTTTGTATGAATGATGCGGGCCCGGCGCTTGGCTGCATTCGGAGCCAGCCCTTCTGCCAAAGCCAGCGCCTGGACAACTGTCACCGAGTCCCGGTCTTCCAGCAGAAAACCTCCCGGCTTCCGCACGCCGCTGCCGGCAACGTAAATGACGTCTGCTTTGGAGACTGCAATAATATCCCGAGCCTCGATCGGGATGTTCAACCCATCCGCCTGGGTGTAGAGCAGCGCTTTCAGATCGATGGCAATCTTATCGGGCGCGAGCTCCTTCATGCCGGGGACGACATTCAGGTTCTTGAAGCCCGCGGGCCTGGTGACATAAACGGTCTTGCCAGCCGCAGCCGAGTTTCGCTTGGCCAGTCCTCCCGCCAGCGAAAGCATTTCGACAAGGTTGCGTGGCCCGATGATCTGGTATAGTCCGGGTTTTTCAACCGCGCCCACCACGGAGACGGGGCGCGCCTGAAACTGCTGGACGAAAACGCTGACATGCGGGTTCTGAAGAAGGTTTTTTCCCAGGGCCTTTTCCAGGCGGTCGCGCAACTGGTCAGCGGTTAATCCCGAGGCCACAATGCGGCCAAGCAGCGGCAGGGCAATGGTTCCGTCATTGGCGACACGCACGGTTTGATCGAGGTCTGAGACATCGAAGACCTTTATCTGTAGCACATCTTCGGGTCCGATCACGTAATCCGACGGGACGCTGCTCCCGGTGGTGGCGGAGTCCTGCGTTGCGGGCTGGGTTTGTTTCGCCCGGGTGTCTGTTGCGGTCGGGGACGGGATGGGACCTACCCTTTCAAGGTCCTGCCCGAACAGGCGCGCTGTTCCCGTCAACGCCAGTGAGAGAGCAAACGCACAAGTGGCTGCCGCACAGGCCTTAGAGTATTGTTTCATGTTGGCCCTCCCGCCGGTCGATACCTCCGAAGCCTGGTAACCTATCCTCACATCTGGCGGGCTTCCGGAAAGTCTTCACCTGCAAAATGTCAGCGTATCAAAGCCCATTTCAGTGTGTCAACCAAGTGTGAGATGCGGGCAGCTCGAAATTGTTTATTCATTGAAAGAGAAGCCCGAAGATAAAGAACGGCCATGTGATATGCGGCGAAAAGCATTCCAAACTTTTGTGTTACGGGCCCGGCAAGTTGACAAAGTGGAAGACAAATCACGCAGGTGATGCATGGATAATGTAGTCGGCTCCGTCAAGAGAGAAACTGGCCGAAGTTTTGTCGATCTTGGCTATGGGCTCGCCTATCGTTGGTGGCCAGGTTCCGCGACATCTCTTTTCGACCGCGCAGAGCGGGGCCATGATGGCATATTCTGGCTGCCCCCCTTTTCTTTTTCAAAGCGAGACCAGTCGCTCAATCATACGTTCGGCCATGGTTAGGCCGGCGCCACGTCCCCGAGCATCGCGGCATGCGAACCGTGCCCTGGCGACTGGGGCCTGGCGGACAAAATCCCTGGTTTCCGATCCTGTCCCGGGCTGGTGCCACGACGTCGAGCACCGATCACTGCCTACTTGTGAATCACCGCGTACTGCCGAAGGTGAAAACAAGGCCGCTTGACACCCGAAGGCTTTCCTGGTGCTCCTTCATGAAGTCAGTAACGATGAGGTCGCCCTGGATTACTCGGAAGGAGAGCATTTTGCTGATTTTGATGTCAACGCTGCCGCCGAAAGCTGCTCCAAAGGTGGTGGCGGCGCTTGGAATGCCTGCAAAACCCTGGCTGCCCCTCACGGCTCCCAACAGGACGTGGGCGGCGGGAGTGAAGGCTGAGAGCTTACGGTATGAAAACACGGGGCCGTACATGATCTGCTGCGAGTTGGTGTTGTAACCATTGCGTGTGCCCCAATGGACGCCGAAATCAAGCATGCCGCCGAACCAGTTATTTACGTTCTGGACTGCTGCGCCTTCACCTCCATCCAGGTTAAAGCTAGTGTGGCTAATATCGCCGAGAAGATGCGAGTATCCGCCAAAGACCTCAAATTTGGGAGCGTTCTGCGCCATGGCTGTGGCGCCGAGAAACACCCAGACCATCATAAACAAACTAAACTTTCGCATTTAATCTCCTCCTCAATATGCTGGACCCTACCGGCCACGGAATCCGTAGCCGGCGGGACCTGGTTCCTGTTGTTCTGGCTGTCCGTTCAATGATTGACCGGGATGCGCCTCAGTTCACGGTCAGTTGAACTGTAGTGCCGCGGGTAACGTTCCCCGAGGTACCGTTGATACTCACCGTGTAGGTTCCGGCCGGCGTTCCTTTGCCGGTTGTGGTTCCAGTGCCAGTTCCAGACCCTCCAAACGACTTCCCGCTGCCGCAACCGACGCACATCGCGGCCGAGAGTGCCACGACGCCAAAGCCCAGCAGGATTTTCCGCCGTTTCGCCAGGAGAGCCAACAACGCCATTCCGAGCATCGTCGCAAGCGCGGCGATCGGGAGAGGAACATGGGGGAACGGCCAGTTGACATTCAGCGGTCCCGGCGGGGCCACGGTACGGGCCGTAGTTGTCACCGTCAACGTAGCCTGCACGGGATTCGTACCGTCCGGAGTTACCGAGGCCGGGGAAATGGTACAGGTGGTGTCGGTAAGCGCCGCTGGCAGCTGGCAGCCCAGTGAAACCGGGTTTGAAAACCCGTCGTTCGGCGTGACCGTCACACTGAACTGCGCCGGCGTCCCCGCATTCGTCGTCTCGGAAGGCGTCGAAGTCGAGATCGAGAAGTCCGCCAGCACGCCGTTACCCGTCAGCAAAACCTCCTGCGGGCTGCCCGGCGCGTCGTCGGTGATGGTCAGTGCTCCGGTGCTCGAACCGGAGACGCTCGGCTTGAAAGTGACCTGAATGGTGCAGTTGGTTGTCGGCTGCAGCGGCGCTTTGGTGCAATTATCGGTTTCCGAGTAATCGCCGCTGGCCACGATGCTGGAAATCGTGAGCGCCGCGTTTCCGGTGTTCGTCACCTGGATGGACTGAGCAGATGACGTGCTGCCCACATTCTCGTTGCCGAACGCGAGGCTGGTGGGAGACAACGTCAGGATCCCGGTGGGATTTCCAGTGCCGCTCAGGGTCGCCACGTGCGGGCTGCCCGGAGCGCTGTCAACGATGCTGATGGCTGCGGTTCGGGTGCCTGAGGCCGCCGGTGTAAAGGTTACCGAAATAGTGCACTTGCCGCCTGCCGGCTGCGACGTGCCGCAGTCGTTTGTCTGGGCGAAATCACCGGCGTTGGCCCCGGATATCGTGATGCTCGTGATCGTCAGCGCATCATCACCATTGTCGAGAGTGATGGCTTTTGGCGCGCTGGTTGTATTGACAAGCTGGGGCGCAAAGGTGAGGCCGGACGGGCTGAGCGCAATTCCGGCGGAAACAATCACCTTGGAAATGAAAGCATCGCAGTTGCCGCCCGGGGTAATTTGGGCCGGATTCGAAAGCGGGAAATCGGTTGAGCAGGTTTGCCCTGCCACGTAGGCCGCGCCCAGGGTATCCACGGCGATGCCGTTGCCCGACTCGGTGTTCGATCCTCCAAGATAGGTTGAGTACACCAGCGCTGTTCCGGTCGGGTTCAGCTCGGTGACGAAAGCGTCAGAGTTGCCGCCGCCGTAGGTGGATTGAAACACCGCCGTGCTCACCGGAAAGTCAGTCGAGTTCGTGGACCCGGTTACATAAACATTGCCGTTCGTGTCAACAGCTATGGAGTTTCCGCTGTCGCCGCCTGTGCCGCCGAGCAGTGTGGAAAACACGCCGGATGCGGATCCCGACTGGCTGGGGTTAAACTTGACGACAAAGGCATCGCCATCGCATCCTCCCTGGCCGTTGAGCTTGCAGGAGGGTTGGTAACCCGTGGGTGAGGTCGAAAAATCCAGTGACTTCGTCAAACCTGTTACGTAGACCCGCCCTGCGCTATCCACGGCAACGGCATTGGCCTGATCCAGGCCGCTGCCACCCTGATAGGTCGAATAGACGATCGATCCTGGTCCCGCGCCGCACAAATTGGTGTTGACGGTGGTGACGAACGCATCACCGGCACCCCCATAGGTTGCCTGATGAGCTGATGCCGTCGTGAGAAAATCCGGCGAGTAGGTAATGCCGGTGATCGAGGTGTTTCCACTCCCGTCCAGGGCAATTCCGAGCCCGTTGTCCTGAACCGAGCCGCCAATCGTCCCCGAGTACAATGCCGTTGAGCCTGTTGAATCGAGCTTCAGCAGAAACGCGTTCTGGGGCGGGGTAAAGGTCAGACACTGCGGAACGATGAAAGGAAAATCTGCCGCTTGCGTCGAACCGGTTACGTAGGCATTCTGATCGTTATCCACCCCCACAGCCTGGCCACGGGTGTTCCCGGTCCCTCCGAGATAGGTTGAATAAACCAGCCCCGAGCCCGCCGGATTCAGTTTGCTCAGGAAACCCGCGGAGTTGATGAGACCGTTCGTGTATACGGACTTGCCGCACTGGCCGTCGGGCGGGCAATTGGGGTCAAACGAACCGGGCGTGACAGGGAAATCGTCGGAAATGGTCGTGCCGGTGACATAGGCGGCGCCGAGCGAATCGACGGCGATGCCGTTCCCCTCATCCTCTCTGCTGCCGCCGAGGTAGGTGGAATAAAGAACCGTGCCGCCGTCGGCGCTCAGCTTGGCCACAAAGGCGTCGGTCGGGAAATCATTTGATCCTCCCGCGTTGGGTTGCAGAGGATGTTCCGTGGGAAAATCGGTCGAAAACGTTCCGCCGGTCACAAACGCCGTCCCATCGCTCGAAAGCACGGCGATGGCGTTGGCGCCGTCAATGTTGGTGCCGCCCAGGTACGTCGAATATGCCAGAATGGGATCAATCACCAGCGGCTTTGCCCGGTCATATTGCCCCACGCGGAATGCTACCTCATTCTCGCCGACAACCACATAACCGGCTTCCACCGGCCGGCGCCCGCTGCCGATCTGCTGGTACGCCACCGGTTTGAGGAATGACAATTCTCCGCCAGGAACGTCTAACACGAGGTTCCCTTCGGAATCCAAACTCAGCTTGCGCGCGCCGTCAACCTGGAGCCGTATGGCGTTCACGTCAGCGCCGGGGGCGGTGACAAAATCATACTCAAGCTGCCGCTGGCGGCCGTAATAGACAAGGTTGATGCCCGGGTAGACTTCGCGCTCAATCACCTTGCCGTAAGTCGGAATGCCTGTGTGCCATTTGGACGCATCCCGGCCAAGGAGATAGTTGCTCCGGCCGGGAAGCTCGTCCAGGCCGGCCAGCCGGCGCCCTTCCGGACTGCTTCCCTCGAGCTTCATCCGCACAATCGGCGTCTGCTTCCCCGCTGGTGCCTTCAACTTGAGCACGGCCTCGTGGGGTGTCAAAAAGAGCGCGTAGCCGAAACCTCGCGCCATAAAGGAAACTCTGCTGTCCGTCTGTCCCTGGTTGGGCTCAAAGCTGAGAGGGATTCTTTCCTCGCGGACTCTTCTTGTCACGCCAGGCAACGCGCCGCCGGTGTCGACTGCCACGCGCGTCACAGCGCCCTCTGAGTCGTTTGACCTTCGGCCTCTCTGCAGAGCTACGGGTGTCCCCTTCGCGCTCGATTCATTATTTTGAACCCCGACTTTACCGCTCGTGGCCTGCGCAGAGGCAGGGAGGATTGTAAGTGCATATAATGTAAAGAGAGTTAAGGCGACGGCAACAACTCGACGGCCGGAAACATGCACGTTTCCCCGAATACACATAAGTATTTACACCTCTCTGAATCTGGTTTCCGGAGCCGCTCGAGGAATTTTTGAGGCAGAGGACTCGGACGAACTGAAGGAGGATTGTAGGAATGAACGAGTGTGCGTCCCACATCCTTCGGGTCAGGGGGAACTCTAGCTGCCCCTGACGGCGGAGAATACAGTATCCTCTTCGCAGCGGCAAGGTCAAGGACTAAAAGTTCTGGAACCATAGTTCTATTACGGGACGTGTATTGCGCCACTTGGGGGGCACAGCGGGTGGCGACCGGATAAATCGGGGGAATCTCGCGGGGCGAGACGCTCCTGCTGGTATTCATTCCAACAAGCCCAGTGCGGCCACCGTGACGAGTAAGAGCAAGGCGCCTCTACCACGATGGCGTTCTAACCCCATTAACCTCCCCGATCCCAGATTATAGAAATCAACATCTGTGCCAGCAGCGAGTTTTCGCGCGGGTGATGTAAATTTGAGTGTGTAAAAGGGAGGGGGGTGTAAGTTGGTATCGCCTGCAAGCGAGACCGAATCCTTAAAGAAGGAGACTTACACCCTGATGAGAAGAGTAATCGAGTGGACGGAGCAGTTTCAACATTAT
>DATLWV010000318.1:0-6287 GCA_035576145.1 Terriglobia bacterium | reverse complement strand
GCAAGCATGATGCCTTTTCTTGCCTCGGGTTCACCTGAAGCAACCCCTTCGGCTCAGGAGTTGCGAGTCGGGATCAGCGTGGAGCTGGCAGTCACCCGAAACGCCGCACCGATGCCCGATGCCGACCAGCCGGGGTCATCGATTTTGAGCGTTACCCGCAACGGCGGTGTGTTCCTAGGAATCAAGCCGATCAGGTCCGCAGCCCTTGCGGAAAGCATCAAGGCAGGTCGGTCCAGGAAGATTGGGAACAAGGTCTACATTAAAGCAGACGCTCGTACTCGGTATGCCAACGTGGCGAAGGTTCTTGACGCCGTCCGAACCGCAGGCGATGAATCTGCCGTCGTGCTGCTGACCGGCCAGCGGGGAACGCCGAACCCGGGAACACCGAACCCGGGAACACCTCTCCCTCCATACGGTCTGGTGGCCCAGATGGGAGTGCCGTCAGGCAATGGGTCAAGGGCAACTGTCCTGCAATTGCTAGACTCAGGGCGGCTATCACCCCAGCTGCAGATTAATGATCAGCCTATTCCGTGGATCGATCTGCAAAGTTCGTTAAGACGAGTTCTGCCGAAGAGCAAAAACAAAGTGGTCCTTGTGAAGGCAGACGGTAGCCTCCCATACGCCGACGTCGTGCGTCTGATTGACGCTTGCCATTCGCTGGGCGCTCGGGCGCACCTGGAAACGCGGGGGCGGTAAGACCGTCACCGCGGGCAGCTCGATCAGTCTCCGGGGGATCGCTAGACGCCGGCAGTCACCACGCTAGCCCCGGGCTGAGGCACCGTTTCGCTTCTGGCCAATTCCTCGCGGAATCGCAGGTGCCGCAGGCGAGTCAGTTCCACCAACGGGTGCCACACGGCATGGACCAGATGGTGTTTAATGAGAAGGTGCCAGAAGCGGTTGGAGCGCTTGTATAGGTACGACATTGCCAGGTAGGGCGCCACAGCCCGCCAATCTCCGGGACGTCGGCGCCAGATTGAAGCATGCGAAAACAGGCGCTGGTACATCCAGGCATACCCGTTTTCCAGTTCCTCGGGTGACATATTTTGGGGGCGGAACACCGCGTGCGCCGTATCGTAAAGAGACCATTCGCGGTGCAGCAGGCGGCCCTCCGCTTCCATCTGCCGGAACAGTGGCGTTGCCGGGTAGGGAGTAAGGATGTGAAAGGTCGCGCACTCCAGCCGGTTTTCTTCAATCCATTCGGCGGTCCGCATGAAGACATCCTTTCTGTCGTGATCGAATCCCAGAACAAAGGAACCATTCACCTGGATGCCGTTCTCGTGCAGCAGGCGGACGCGACGCGCATAATCGCTGGCCTTTGGTGTCTTCTTTCTTGCGTCGGCAAGATTCTTATCGGTGAGCGACTCGAACCCCACGAAGACGCCAGTACATCCGGCGAGCGCCATGGTGCGTACCAGAGAGGGGTCGTCGGTGACATCGATTGAAACGGCGGCGCTCCAGATTTTTTCCAGCGGCCGCAGCGCGTGGCACAATTCGCGTAGATAAACAGGTTTCGATCCGAGGTTATTGTCGATAAAGACGCCGTACGGCTGGCCATCCGCAGCGAACTCCGCCGCAATCTGCCGCGGGTCACGCATTCGATAAGGCATGCGCAAGCCGTCGGTAGACAGATAGCAAAACCCGCAGCGGTTGTGACAGCCACGAGTGGCAATCAGGCTGGTGGTCGTCAAAAAGCTATGGCTGGGCAGGATGGACCGGCGCGGTGCGGGATCCAGTCGATAGTCCGTCTCATAGGTTGCCGTGTATTTTGGCTGCAGACGGCCCGCCTCCACGTCCGCCAGAATGCGCGGCCAAAGCTGCACGCCATCACCCACGGCGAGCGCGTCCGCATGGGGAGAGCACTCCTCGGGGCACGACAGCACGTGCAGTCCGCCCAGCACCACCTTGCTTCCACGGCTGCGATACCAGCGGGCAAGCTCGAAGGCCCGTTTGGCAAACGTCAGGTGGACCGTGATGCCGACAACCGCGGGCATCGGCACAAAGGGCGGCCGACCGTCAAGGAGGTTCTCGTCCCAATAGCGAACTGTCCAGTGTCCGGGCGTGGTGGCGGCGAAACTGGTCAACGCAAGAGTTGGCGTCAGCACGTGCTTGCCAAAGCTCGCGTTGGGATCCTTCGGATAGAACGGATTGATCAGCAGGGCATGCCGTGGCTTGATGGGCCCGGCCGGAATCGCAGGGTCTAGGAGGGGCGGCCGAGCCATTTCAACCGGTCGCCACCTGCGTCTCGGAGCTGGGAGCGTTGGGTGATTCATGTCACTGGCGGAGTACTTTATAATATAAAGTACTTTATGTCAACAAATTTGTTCGGGGTTGCCGGTCGAAACCTGGCAGGAATCTGGATTGCGCCTGTCCAACTTCTGAAGGTGGTTCTACGGATGGAGGGCCCTGAACTTTATCGTGGGCGAGATGGGGCCGGCTTAAGGTTTTTCGCAACAGCTTTCCTGAACTCGTCCACCAGTGGTAACGCCGGAATCATGGCCAGGAGCAGCCACAGAGAACTTGCGGGCAGGGCGGACGTTCCGAAGATAAGTTGCAGGGCAGGGACGTAAAGGACCACCGCCAGGACAGCAATCTCAAAGAGAATGCCAACCCAGATCAATGGATTTCCGCCCAATCCGATCCTGCGGATGAAAATTCTTTCGCTCCGTTGGGTAAAGACGTTTCCGATCTGGGTGGCCACGACGGAAGCCAGGGCCACGGAAGCAGCCTGGTGATACAGGTGACCTTGAGATGGCAGATCGAGCCATTGCCCCCAATAGCCGTCGGCCCAGAACGTAGCGTAGAAGGCCAACATGGTCAGCACTGCCTGAGGCGGGCCGAGCCAGGCGTAGGCCCGAAGAAGGAGGCCGGGAGTGAACAGGTGCTGGTGGAGCGGTCTGGGTGGCATCTCCATCATTCCGGGTTCGGGTGCTTCAGCTCCGAGGGCGAGAGCAGGCGCCATATCAGTGCCCAAGTCAATGGAGAGGATCTGCATCATATTCAGAGCCAGTGGGATGCGTCCCGCGCTGAAAGCGAAACAAATGAACGGCGCTGCTTCCGGAGTGTTGCTGGTCAAAATGTAGGTGATGAACTTTCGTATGTTGGAGTACACGGCGCGGCCTTCCTCCACCGCGTTCACGATTGAGGCAAAGTTATTGTCGAGCAGGACAATGTCAGCGGCATTGCGAGCAACGTCGGTGCCACCGCGCCCCATGGCAATCCCAATATTTGCCTTCTTAAGGGCGGGCGCATCGTTGACGCCATCGCCAGTTACGGCGACGATGTGACCCAGGTTCTGAAACGCCCGCACGACGCGGAGTTTATGGAGCGGGGTTGCGCGGGCGACGACGACATCATTCTGCAACAAGACCTGAAGCGATTCATCGCCCATGGCGTCGATCTCGAACCCGTTCAGGACGGTGACGGGGCCAGGCCGGAGCATGCCGATCCGGCGGGCAATTGCCTCCGCCGTCACGCCGTAATCGCCTGTGATCATCACCATTCGAATACCAGCGGTATGGCACCTGGAGATCGCTTCCGGAACCTCATCGCGCGGCGGATCCATCATGGCGATCAAACCCAGGAACGTGAGCTCTTTCTCGACTATTTCGGCGGATTCCAGGGGAAGGTCTGGTGGAACCGTTCGCCGGGCGGCAGCCAGTACGCGGAGGCCGGCACGAGCCAGATCGTCATAGGCGCGAAGAGCCTTTTCTCGCTGGTCTGGAGACATCAGGCAGAGTTGCAGCAATTCCTTTGGGGCGCCTTTAGTATAGGCCGTCAACGTGCCGGATTTGTGATGGCGTTGGATAGTCGTCATCTTCTTGCGGAGGGAGTCAAAGGCGATTTCCCTCACCCTTGGGTTGGCGGTGAGCTCTGCCGCCATATCCAGGCCGGCCTTGGCGGCCGCCACCAAAACCGCCGCTTCGGTGGGGTCGCCGCTGATCGACCACTGGTCGCCAGGAATCAGGCGGGCATTGTTGCAGAAACTGCCGGCCAGGAGGAGTTCGCGGAGTGTTTCGGGTACAGGAGAGATCGGGAGGTTCTCCTGAAGAATACGCCCCTGCGGCCTGTAGCCGGTCCCGGTAACCTCGAAGCGCGTGTCAGGCACCCAGAGGGCGGTGACAGTCATTTCGTTTCGGGTCAGGGTACCCGTCTTGTCGGTGCAGATGACGGTGGCGCATCCCAGCGTTTCAACAGATGATAACCGCTTGACCAGGGCGTTGCGTCGTGCCATGCGCTGGACCGCCATGGCGAGTGCGAGAGTGAGCGTAGGCAGCAGACCTTCGGGAACAAAGGCGACGATCATCCCGAGCGTGAATAGAGAGCTTTGACCCAGCGACAGCGTGCCCAGCAGTAGAGCCAGAAGAAAGAAGATGAGCCCAAAGCCTGTGGCGACGTAGGCAATCACTCGAGTAACGTGGACGAGTTCCTTTTGCAGGGGACTGGGCTCCTCGCGCAGCGTTTGGGTGAGGTAGGCAATCTTACCGAACTCAGTATTCATGCCGGTTGTGATAACAATTGCGCGGCCGTGGCCGGCCACGACACTGGTTCCGGCGAACACCACATTGGGCAATTCGCCCAGGGTGGCCGGATGTTCTGCAGAAACTTCCGGGACTTTCCGGACAGGGCGGGATTCTCCAGTGAGCGTCGATTGGTCAATGCGGAGACCGGATTCAAGGACCACCCTGGCGTCGGCGGGTACGTTGTCACCTTCGTTCAGGAGAATCAGATCGCCTGGCACGACCTCCTCGGCGGGAATGGTTTGTTCGACGCCGGCCCGGATTACAGAAGCTTTCTGAGGCAGCAGGAGGCGTAGCGCCTGGATGGCGCGCTGTGCCCGGTATTCCTGCCAGAAGCTGAACAGGCCGTTAATGATATTGACTGCCCATATGGCGATACCAAGTTCAGGAAGCCTTGCGGCAAAGGCCACTGCACCTGCAATCCATAGCAGCACAGCCATCAGGTGCGTGAAGTTTGCCGCGAGTTTCCGAAACGGCGGTTCGGCGCGCGCCCTCTCAAGAGTGTTGGGTCCGAACTGTTGAAGACGGCGCCGGGCTTCCAACTCTGAAAGCCCCTCCGGGCCGGTGCTGAAGCCCTGGAGAATTTCCGATACTGAAAGTCCGTGCGCCTTTGTGGTAGCCGGGAGAGGAACACCCGAGCTGTGGGGATGGCCTTTCATACCCGTCAGTTTAAGGAAGAGGGTCCGGGGTTCCGGGACACATTTCGGGCTGCATTGGCCGCACCTGAGTTGAAGGCCACCGGGCCTTTCATCAAGTTTCGCATCGTCGATCTCGCGTTTCCTGATGAAACAAAGATGGCCCTCTGGTTCCGCGGAGATAAGGCAATTATATGTGATTGAAATACGCACCTACAATGGGGACACCGGAGAAGGGCAACGGGATTCCCGCTCAGAGATATCGAGTCGAGAAGTAAATTTCCGGGAGGCGTGGACGGATTCAAGACCGGCCAAGGAACTTCGCAAGCCACGTTGGGCGCAGCGAGGCCGCTCAAAGTTCAACGCCGCGCGGTATGAGCGGGACCTGCTACTTTGCTCAAGGAGGAACTTCTCACTTTGCCGCGACGCCCGGCCGAAAGAACTTGACAGAGGCTACGCTACTATGCTAGTCTAATGGTTAGTTTCGGGCGGGGCGCTCATAGGAAAACTTAACCAGTGTGCGAGGTCTGCTTATGGGCCGTAAGTTATTGAAATAATTGAAATTGTTGAAATCTATATATTGTGGTGCTGATGGGACGGGACAAAAGAATACCTTTTTTTGAAAACGAACCCGAGAAGTTATTGATAGTAAAGGATCAGCAACCAAAAACAAACCCAAACAAACCCAAAAACGAACCCGGGAAGTTGTTGAAAACACGTGACTGTGGAAAAAACGAAGCCAAAAACAAACCCGGCCATGTTGTTGAAAATACAAGACAGCCAAAAAACAAACCGAAAACGAACCCGAAATTATCCCGGCACGAGCCTGGCCTTTATTCCGCAGCCCGGCCCTCCCCTTTCAGGACTCTGCTGATTTCACCTCAGCGACCAGCGCCGGCAATCCTCTACTCCTGCAAGCGGAGGCCAGTCCAAATTGACTTCCCTCGCGCCAGTAATTAAAATTGAATGTTTGCCCAAATGTGAAATTTCCTCTTGAGGGGGTTGCTATGGCAGTGAAAGTTGGTATCAACGGTTTTGGCCGGATTGGACGCAACGTTCTTCGTTCCGCGCTGAACGACCGAAACATTGAAGTTGTTGCAGTTAACGATATTACGGACCCCAAGACTCTGGCCCA
>DATLWV010000317.1:0-45760 GCA_035576145.1 Terriglobia bacterium | reverse complement strand
TGTGCGGGAATGAGCGCCGGCATGTTTCGCATGCCAGGACTTCCCTTTTCGCCGACAGCATGCTTTGGCAAGATGGACATCGCAAAATTGACTGAACCTGCGAAGGTAAGGCCGTTTGATTTTCCATGGCAGCCGGAGAGTTCACTGGGATCCTTTCGGCAGAGGGCGATCGCCCGCCGCATTGGTGGGGTCAGTAACCGCCGAGGGCGGCAGGGGCAGGTCCTGCCGCCGTCCTCTTAACTGTTCCAGGGCTACACGGTATGCGTGCAAGATGGAATACCATGCCCGGACCACGGCAGGGGCGAAATTCGGAGCATAGCAAAGTAATCCCACCGCAAGACGCAATTTGAGACTTCGAAAGTAAGCATTAGCAGCCGATAAGTGCTCCCGTGCTTCGGCATGCCTGCCCGCGGCGAGGCAGTCCTTGCCTCTTGCCAGTTCAAGGTTGGCCTGGACGAGCGCGATATGCCTGTGGAGCAAGGATCGCGTTTCTTTTGAAAGCGCCAACGTCTCGTCGAGCTTTTCGAGTACCTGCAAGTGGTACTCCTTCATTCTGACCGCGACAGCAGAAAGGCTGTCAGGCCGGACCCGCCGTTTGGCGAGCACTTTTTCCTTGTATGTAATTCGGCCTCCCCGGTGGGCGACCCGCAACCATAGATCATAGTCCTCAACACTCCGGAGCCGTTCGTCGAAAAGCCCGGCGTCTATCAAAGCCTGTTTGCGTGCGACAACGCAGGAAACGACGACGACGCATTTCCCGACCAGCAAGCGCTCGAAGGTCGGCACACCTCTCGAGGGGTTGGCTTCCATAAATCTGTGAGGAAGACCCGGAGCGACTCCAACTTCGAGGCTGTCTGCATAAACAAGGTCAGGCACACCTGCCCCCTCCAACAGTTCAAGCTGAGATTTCAGGAATTCAGGGAACCAGCAATCATCGCTGTCCAGGAACGCCACATATTTCCCTTGCGCATGGCGAATCCCCGTATTACGCGCGCCGGCAAGGCCCCGGTTTTCCTGCTTGAGGTAGAGGATTCGGTCCCGATAAGGTTGGAGCACCTTTTCCAATTCGGGCGTGTCCGGCGAGCCGTCATTGATCACAATCACTTCGTAGTCTTTGAAGGTCTGCGCGAAGACCGAGTCCAGAGTTTCGGCGATATATTGCGCGGTGTTATAGGCCGGAATGATGACACTAACCTTAGCCAGTGATCTGCCCATGCGTACCCTTTGAAACGAGAATCGTATGCTGTTCCGCCGTGCGAAGCCTGAAACCGTGCATTTCTGTGACTTCGTCGAATTTTGAGACTGCGCGTGCTTCCCCGTGAAACTCTATAGCGATGCTGGAAACATGTTCCAGCCAGCCCGTGTTCTCCCTGAACAGGCGGGCCTCAGCGCCTTCGATATCGATCTTTAGGAGGTCGATATTGTCGAAACCCGAATACTCGATAATTTCGGGCATCGCCATTCCGATGATCTTGCAACCTTCGTCGTCGCTAATTGCTGCTTCCTGTAGCGTGTAGCCATCAAATGCCCCCGGCCTCTGGTCCGCGACAGGACAGAGCTCGGCATGAAAACCCCATGCTGCTGCCTGCAACGTCTTACACCGTCCAGACCGGGTCAATGGCGCCAAATTCTCGACAAGGATATCGTATGTCTCGGGATTCGGCTCGACCGCCAGTATTCGGCAGGAAGGCCAATGATAGGCAAAGTATAGGGAGGCCAGGCCCACGTTTGCACCTAAGTCGATCACCGCCCGGGGTGCCGGAATCGCCGAGACCACCGACTTATAGATCTCGAGGAGGGCGACCTCGTTCAATGTTTGGATATCGCTCCCGCACTCGCGAAGTCTAACCAGTCCCGCGATGGGACGCTTCATCGGAAGAACAAACGTCCGTCCGGGCCGTGACTCGCCGCGCGCGTTTCGAAGAACGCGCCTCCGAAGACCGGGGATGGAGAGAAGGTCAGTTCTGGAGGACCACTCTTTGAAGAATTGAATCGTCCAGGACTTCACCTGCAAACCCTCCCTTTCGTCCCCCTGATGCGTCTCACCTCCCGCTCGCCATGGGTAGGAATATTCAGAGCAACCAGAGGGCCTATTGAAGCAGTACCGTCTTGAGCCGGTCCATGCACTGGTCGAGGTCAAAATGTCGGTGCACCTTTTCCCTGGCGAGTTCGCCCATGCGCTTCCGCTCGGAGTGGTTGCAGCTAAGGCGCTTGATGGCTCTGCACATATCGTCCACCGACCCCGGAGTGACAAGAAGGCCATCCACCTTATCGGAAATGAGCTCGGGAACACCGCCCGCGTTCGAACCAATACATGGCAGGCCGGAAGCCATTGCCTCTAATACCGAGAACGGGAGGCATTCGACATAGCTAGCGCTCGAAGAGTTCACAAAAATGTCTCCCATCTGCAAATACGGGCGTGTGTCATCCTTGAATCCCACAAAGAATACCTTTGATGAAAGACCCATCTCCACCGAAGCTTTTCGCAGTTCTTCCTCGCTGGGACCTTCTCCCACGATCACGCACTTCAGATTGGGAACTTCTTCTCTTAATAGGTTGACCGCCTGCAATAGAACATCCACGCCCTTCAAAACGACCAGCCGGCAGGCAGACACAACAACAACGTCCTGGGGTCCGATCCCAAGCTCCCGCCGCACACCGTCCGTGAGGGAATCCGGCATGCCGAAAAAGCCGAGGTCCACTCCGTTCAGCACCGTGACGGTCCGCTCCTGAGGATAACCAAAGAATGTAACAAGCTGTTCTCGGAGATTGTTGCTCACGCATATGGACCGGTCCGTGAGTGCCACAATCGCCCTTGCACTGAGCAGAACCCGAACTCGCCACCCAAACATTCGTCTGGCTATGTAGGAAAACAGGTTCCTGTTTCTGGAAGGAAGTTCCGGGACAGTTGAAAAATTGTGGTAGATAGCTAAGACGCGAGTGGCGCCAGATAACCGTGCCGCCAGGAAAGCATACCATGGAAATGTACCGACGCCTCCATTAACGAGGACCACAATATCCGCCCTTTCATTTCGGAGCGCAAGCCAGTTTCGGAAAAAGCTCTTGCGGGAACGGCCCGTCTTTACCCGGACTCCAAGGTGAAGCTGGCCGTTGAGGACGCGGCTAAGTGGGTCCGCTCCAAAGCATAGAACAACTGGCTCGACTTTCGAAAAGTCCAGGCGGCGAATGATTTCGACCAGGTGCCTGTCGCCTCCGCTAAAAACGGAGCTCGAAATGAGGAACGCGACCTTCGTTTTTCTCTCACCCATCGTTCTACCTTGATATTGTGGGCGTAGTCGTTGCACCGCTGCAACTGGTAGACCAGGCACGTGGCGTATCCAATTCAACTACGAAAGAGCCAGCGGGCTTGGCACTAAATCGTGCGCGTACCGGTGCTAGTTCTTCACGTTGTGGTCTTGGTTCAGCGTTGGCCTTAAGCTATAAGGGCCCAGCGATTCTTTCAGTTTGCACACCAATGCGGCATTAATGCCCCGCAGACCTAGCAACCGCCAAGCCCCGAGGACCATTTTGGCGGAAAGACCATACTGCTGGGCTCTCACTGCGTCCGTGGCACGCCAGTACAGGCCCCGTGCCATTTCCACCGTAAGGTCTCTTCCGATTTGGCCCCTGCACAAGATCCTGACAGATTTTGCAAATTCGGGATCACAAAGGAGCCTATCCTTCGGCCATAACTGACACATCGCTCTGCTTAAACAAGTCCGCTCAGGGTGAGTCAGTGGAGAATCCACCCCCGTCTGAGCAATCGCCTGGCCGAGATCGCACAACATATCGTCGAAGATACCTTTCCCAATCATCACAGCCATGCGCTTTAGGTATGCGCGCCTTCTTTCGGATGGCCCCAGAGGCTGTACACGGAGTTCTGCCGGCAAGTAGTCCGAAAGCTCCAGTTCTCCCCGCAGCTGGCGGAAAATCCGCTGGTCGTATTCTCGCCATTTCTCGCGATTATCTGCCTCGGAAAACCTGTTCGCCGCAGTCCCGCGCCGCCCGGCGTGCTGCCGGTAGTAGGATGTCATCCCATTTGCCCTCGCCCCGTAAAACCGGCGCGCCAGGCGGAGCGCCATCTCGTAGTCCTGGGAGCGGACGAGATCCTCTCGGTAAGGCCCTACCTCTCTATAGCACGCAGACCTGACCAAAGGGCAGCGAATGAAGTTTGCTTCCATGAGGCGTATGAAGATTTCCCCTCTCGGCCAGTCAGGCACCTCTACCTCCCGCTGAGGTTCGATCCGGTTATCTTGCCGTCGGGTGGTGGAAATGACATAGCCGCTGTAAGAGAAGCCTATCCCCCGGTTGCGTTCGAGGGGCGCCACTAGCCGCTCGACGGCATCTGGGAACGCAACGTCGTCGTCGTCCACGATCCAGACATAGTCTCCCTTCACGAGATTAAGGCCTACGTTCAGCGCCGCTGACTTGCCACCATTTTCCTTTTCGATGTACTCGATCCTGTCCATGTAGGGTGCGAGAACCTCGCGTGTGTTGTCCCTCGAGCCGTCGTTGATGACAATCACCTGAGCCGGGGGAATAGTCTGGCCCAGCACGCTGTCAAGACACTCCGCTAGAAAATGCGCGCGGTTGTACGTCGGAACCAGGATTGTAACGGCCGAAGTGTCCATTCAGATTTCCTCCTAAGTTGTCCGCAAGCTTTCGGCCCGGTTGTATGTACAGATGACCACGCTGATCATGGGGCCTCCGTGTAAGGTTCTTGCTTTCGGAGAGCTCATCGCTGCTTCGTAGCGCGGACCCAGAGGATACTGGCAACTCCCTTCTGGGCACTGGCTACGGTGTTGCCGGCGATCATGTCCTCGTACTCAACCGTATATCCTCCCTTTATGGCCACCCGATAGCTCACGATGTCGAGGTGGTCGAGGAGATACCTCTTTACCTTAGTCTCTGTCAGGGTTTGAGGCTCGCATTTAGTGGGTTCTTCTTCCAAGTTGAACGATGCGATAAACAGGCCACCTGGAGCGACTACTCGAACAATCTCCCGACATATCTGTCGAAAGTTGTCAGCGTGGTCCAAAGCATTAAGACTAAACATGATGTCGATGTAGTTACTGGGAAGCGGGATTCTGTCTTCGCTTGCCACGAAATCTACAATATCCTGGCCACGAACTTCGAATTCCGAGGCATACTGATCCGAAAGGACGTCGATGCCGTTTCTGGCTTTCGCTTCAGATGCCCATTCATGGCTACCACGCGGACCGCACCCAAAATCTGCCACGATTCTGTTTCGGAGGAACTCGTGACTTTTCTCCTGACCCATCGCAAGAAAGAGGCGTTCGTAGTGGCCGTTCTTAAACCGGCCACCTTTTTCCGTGAACTTGCCTTTCCAGTACCCATGCTCCGCATCGTACTTAGTTTGGAACTCGTCAGTTACGTGCCAGTACCAACGCTTGACGGGTAAGGGGACAAAGGATCTTATCGTCCGCAGCATATTCATGAATCACCACCTCAACTTTAAGTGCAAGCGCCGACCCATCCCCATCGACCAGGGTTATCCAGAATCGCAACGCAAATGCCCCAAGGTAGGGAGCTTGGCTTTGGCTACCCATGGAGCACGGCGGGAACGGATGATCCGGCTGCCCATTCTCATTACTTTGAGGAGTCCTCCTAAGCGACGCTCCCGAACATCGACCGCAACCCATGGGGTGTCTGTCAAAGCCTATCCGCAGGGTTGGGTATTGTGATCAGAGGGGCACCCGTAGGTTTGGACACGCCAACCTTTGTTCGACCCTGCGGCACACTCCCAACAACGATCCCACGTCCCATGGTGAGAACTCCCTCCACCTGGACGCCCTCTTCTTCCCATAGGGAACCCACAAGCAACTCTTTGCCACGCAGGCCATCATCCATGGCGAAAGACGCGCCTGGGGCCAAAAATCCCCGGACGGCGGGGAGTGTGGCGTAACGGCACGGCCCCTTTGCAAACGGTCCGTCGATGAATACGAACTCCGCCTTCCCAAGCCACCTCAGGTGTTCTTGGGCTTCGCCCGCCAGGTTATAGAACGAAGTGGCACGGCCGGCGACTGCCCCAGGCACCAGGGGGGCGTGAGCCAGGCGGCAGGAAGTCCTGCCGGGGCGCGCCTTCATGAGCTCTGCAGTCTTTTCGAGGAAACGAACATCCTGTTCGAAGGACAGCAGGCGAAAACCAACAGGGCCATGAATTCTTTCGAGGACAGCACATTGGAGAAGCGTGCTGTAGCCGCTGCCGAATTCCAGCACAACGCGAGGCCTCGCTGCCTCCAGGAACTTAGCCAGCCATTCAAGCGCTTCAAAGTGAAGGGAAAAGCCGTCCAACGGCACACTCTGAAGCATCCTCGACAGGTCCGCGTCCTGGTTGAACAATATGCCTCCCCGTGGGCTCCTCCAGCTATGCGTCATGGCAGAAGGATTGCCCAGTCGCTTCTCCGCGTGTGCCTGAATCCTGCGGCATGTCCGCAGTGAGGCAGGCCTCGTTCTGTGCATGGCACGGAAGAGCCCAATCCTCCTCCACCAGTAAGCACTCAGCGCCTTGCGGCAGGCTCTGCTGAGCACGCTTTCAGGCTGTGTTGCCACTACGGCCTCTTCGGTGTGCATTCGGCAAATACTCCAGTCTTGACGTTCGGATTGAGATGTGAAACTCCTTGCCAGCTTGCCGTTTCCTCGATGAAGAAGTTTGAAACTCGAAAAGCTCTGCCCAGATACTTTGAAGACGGACGGTGCAAGAGATGGAGCGAAAAGGCGTAAGCGCCGCGAAGAAGGTTCATGCTCAAGCCTACAACTAGAGGGACTCGGCCCGAGGCGTCAGGGCTGAACGGAGCTACCTCGGAAAGCGGCAGGTTGTAGTCGCACACAACCAAGCTGTCCGTGGCCCGGTGGACAATTAAACCTAAAAGGCACTCTTCGAGTGGCTCGCTCGGGTGGATTGTGAAGCGGAGCTGGGCGCGCTCGCTGGGACTGAAGTTTGTCTTAGGGGTGCCGTCTTCGCCGCAAAGAGAGATGTCGCTGATCGTGCTTGGGTATTCAGCGGAAGATTTTCCCGACGGAGCGCGAAGGTATTCAGTGATCACTTCGGAGGTGGGGCCGATGCGCGACGCCGTGCCGGACTTCAGAAACATGGTGCGGCTGCACAACATCTGCACGGCCTGGAGGTTGTGCGACACAAAGATGACCGTGGTGCCGCCGGCAACCACACGGCGCATGCGCTCGAAACATTTTTCCTGGAACTGCATGTCGCCGACGCTGAGCACCTCATCCACCAGCAGGATTTCGGGATCGACGTGCGCGGCCACGGCAAAGCCCAGGCGTGCATACATGCCGGAGGAATAGCGTTTGACGGGCGTATCAATAAAATCGCCAATACCCGCGAAATCCACAATCTCGTCGAACTTGCGAGCGATTTCCTGGCGCTTCATTCCCAGGATGGAGCCGTTGAGGTATACGTTTTCTCTTCCGGTGAGGTCTTGATGGAAGCCGGCGCCCACTTCAATCAAGGCGCTGAGGCGGCCGTGCGCCGTGATGCGGCCGCGGTTGGGGCGCAGGATGCGGCTGAGCAGTTTGAGAGTGGTGCTCTTGCCCGCTCCGTTGGCGCCGATGATTCCGAATGCCTCACCCCGCTGCACCTGAAAGCTGATTTCGTGAAGCGCCCAGAACTCGCGCTCCTCGAGTTCGCCGGTTCCATTGCGTGAGAAAATCCCCCTGGTAAGGGCGGGGATCAGGTCGCGCAGGGAGTCGTGAATTTCGCCCTTCCTGAACTTCTTCCAGACGCCGTCGAATTCAAGCGCAATTTCACTCATGGATCTTCCCTAGATGGTCTCCGCAAAAGAGGCTTCCGCACGATCAAAAATCCGCCAGGCCGCGAGCAGCCCCAGGATGGCCCAGGCGGCGGCGTACCCCAGCCACGGGAGCGAAGGCGCCTGGTGAAGAATAACGGCGCTGTTCAGCGCTTCAAGCAGCGCGCCGAGCGGATTGAGGAGCACGAGAGGTGCCCACTTGTGCAACATGCTGGCGTCATAAAACACCGGCGTGAAAAATATCCCAAAGGTCATCGTCACATCCACCAGATATTTAACGTCGCGGAAGAAAAGGTTCGCGCAGGAAAGGAACATGGCCAGGGCTGCAGTAAAAAGCACAATCAGGACCAGAATCAACGGGACCCAGAGCAACTGCACGCTGGCGCCCACCCCGGACACAATCAGGAGGACGATGACTACCGATGAGGCAATAACCGCATCAAAAAGACTGGCCAGTACTGCCGCAAGCGGGAAAACTTCCCGCGGGAAATAAATCTTGGTCACCAGGTTTGGGTTGCTCACCATGCTGTTAGTCCCAAACTTAATTGCGCCCACAAAAAAAGCCCATGGAAGCGATTTCAGAGCGATACCGGAAATATCGGTGACGTTAATATGGTGCCCGGACGACATGGAAAAAGCAAAGCGCACCAGAATTCCTGCGCCGACGATGAGCAAAGGCATAAGTATGGCCCAGAAGAAGCCCATCATGGATTGCTTGTACCGGGCCTTGATGTCTCTCCATGTCAGCATGTAGAGCAGGTCGCGGTACTGAAGTACTTCGTCAAATGATTCCGATATGGTTGGAATCGCCGGATTTCCCATGTTCGTGTTCACCTCACCGCACTGGACACTGCTCCCGAAGCGGTATCTGCCGTAAGGGCATTCAAATATGACGGACACTCACTATCAAGAAATACTCTCTGCCAAAGTTCCAAATTGAGAAGTCGCCAAATGCGATCCGAGTTGTCCCTGACCTTCTTCCTATGATCGGCGAAAAGTTTTTGGACTCCCCCGGGCTTGAAGATACTGCGTCCTAAAGTCCGTGGCTCGAGCAACAATGAATCAATCTTATCCAATTGCGGCCCTATCAGCCACGAACGCCATGGAGTTGGAAAGCCCATCTTGCGTCGATAAATGATCGATTTCGGCAATAGGTCTTCGACTGCCGCTTTCAAGATATGTTTCCCACTTAGACCTCGCGTCTTGAACTGGGATGGAATATTCGTGGCGTACTGGACCAGAACATGATCCAGGAAAGGGACCCGGCTTTCGATAGATGCCGCCATGCTCATGCTGTCCTGTTTCATCAGGAGTTCAACCAGGTAAGTCTTAATATCGGTGTAAAGTAGCCGAGTCAGCAGATCGCCGTCCGACTTCTCCCAAAACCTCATGGAATTCCGGTATGGGACTCCCGGATCACTTTGGAAATCTTCTGTCAGAACTTCCTCCTGCTCTGCCGCAGAAAAGGCCGAATAGAAGTTGTCAAAATAGAACGACGCCCAGGAGTCGCCGTCTCTGCCCAGAGAAGTGTGCTCAAGTCTCCGCCGTACCTCTGCCGGCAGCTGGCTCGATCCTGCCACGCTGCGTCGCACATGACGCCGTATGAATTGGGGAATGAGCTTTCGGTAGACGCCGTCAAATCGGGCGTTCCACAAGGTCCATGGATACCGGGTGTAGCCGGCAAGGGTTTCGTCGCTTCCCTCGCCAGTCAACACGACTGTTACATGTTCTCGGGCGAGTTTGGCCACGTGATAGAGAGCAACACTGGATGGCCAGACAATGGGTTCGTCTTCATGCCAAATGAGCCTCGGCAACGAATCGAAGAACTCTGGCCAGCCCACGCGAACTTCGTGATGGTCAGAGCCAATATGGTCGGCGACATCACGAGCAAATGAAAGTTCGCTATACGGGGTTTCCTCGTACCCGACTGAGAAAGTCTTGACCGGCTCCCCCCTGATTTTGGTCGTTAAAGCCGCAACCACGCTTGAATCGAGTCCGCCGCTCAGGAAAACGCCCAGAGGTACGTCGCTCATCAAGTGGGAAGACACCACCTGCTCGAGCAAGTCGCGATACCCTTGCATGTAGTAATGCCTCGGACGCAGATCCTCTGTTTCCATTAAGCCGAGATCCCAGTATTGTGAAATGATCAGGTCGCCCGTCTCATCAACTTCCAAAGTGTGTCCTGGTGCCAGCTTATAAATGGCATCGAACATTGTTTCGGGTCCGGAGAGATAGCCGAATGCAAGATATTCGGGGAGTGAGTTGCGGTTTAAATGAGCTTTAACTCCGGGATAATTAAGCAGCACTTTAATCTCAGAACCGAAAAGCAAAGCTTCCCGCGTGTGTCGATAATAGAACGGCTTGATCCCCAAACGATCCCGGGCCGCAAACAACCGTCGCTCCCGTGCATCCCAAAGAGCAAAGGCAAACATGCCTCCCAGATACCGGACGCAATCTCGTCCGTACTCTTCGTAAAGGTGAACGATTGTCTCCGTGTCGCTTTGGCTACGGTAGCGGTGGCCACGCGCTTCCAGGGTGTGTCTTAATTCCTGATGATTGTAGATTTCCCCGTTATAGACCAGCCGTACGCTGCCGTCTTCGTTGCTCATGGGCTGCTGGCCCGTCTTCAGGTCAACGATGCGCAGCCGGCGCATGGCGAGCCCAACGTTCTCGGAGAGATAAATGCCGTCCTCGTCCGGGCCTCGGTGGACAATCTGCTGGTTCATGGCCTCCAAGGCCGAACGGTCGATATGTTGATGACGGTCGAAATTGACCGCACCGCAGATACCACACATTGTTAACCTGTCCCCTTCCGCGAAACGACTTCCCCGTGCAACCCTCTAAGAGCAGGAAGTTCCTTTACATTTACTTCCCTTCGGACTGCCTCATCCGAACAGAACTCCTCTTCGCGCCATTTCCCAGCCAACAATTCCCATCGCTCTAACTGGACATCACATTTCAGGATAGGTCTGCCATTCCATTTCAAGAACGAACCGCCACAAAGGATCAAATGCAAGCCCTCGTTTTCCGAGGAGCCGCAATACACGAAGTGCGCGTCGCTGGCCCAGGCACCCACGCTCCATGCGCTTGGGCGTCTCGCAAAGAAGAAACTGTGCAATTCGCCAGGCCGCTCATAAAGATTGCCGGATACAGATTCGCAGCCATTCGTTTGTTGAAGGGTCCTAAACGCACCAAACCCTGTATCGTCAGAAGCGCTTTGTTCCAATGGAAGCACCAGGGTTGTGAATCCAACAGGCAGCAGAGCCGCGGTAGAAAAGCAGAGCACAAGACCAGGCTCTGAGCGGCCATAGGCAGCCGATACCTCGCCACTCTTAATTTCTTGCCGCCATTCCTGCCCTTGTGCGGGCAGGAATGCAAGAGCCTGCTCATCCTTGCCCTTAAAGACAACCGCTTGATATGCGGCAGGAGTGTGAGTAATCCCTGGTGCCATGTGCCAATGCACGGCAAGCTGATGCTTACCATCGCCTTCGGCCCCGTCGTGGACCAACCAAAACCGCTCTTTAAGGTGGAATACACTTCTCTGATGGATAACTGGATTGGGCAATCGGCAAAAGCCGTCATGTTTTCCGCTGAAAAAATCAAATGTTTGACCAGCTAGCCACCGCTCAACGCTCACATGTGGAAGCGATCGCCAGGCAAAAGGGCCCGAAGGTTCAGCCTGGTCGAGCCCATCCACCTGAAGCGTGTTGTGAGCAGCGGTACCGCGAAATTTCTCGCGATCGTTTCTCTCCGATATGTAACAACCTGTTCCTGGATCCACCAGCCATGGTCTTCCGTTGATCGTAAGCGCCAGGCTGAGTGCATCGGCATGACCATGCCCTGCATTTCCATGTCCCAGGGGGCCTGCGTCGATCACCAATTTTTCCGGTCGTCGCCCTGAACTTGCCATCACGTAAATTCCGCTTGAATCCAGCCGCCCGGAAATTGTCAGTGGTTTGGACGCCAGCAGCCGCTCGAATCTTGCTGCACCTTTCTGACCCAATAACCACACCGTCTCCTCGCGCAGGAATCTTGCCGCAGCTTTGAACTCCGGTCGGTCGTAAAGGACCGCGCCCGTGCTCAAGGGATCCGTCATATGCTCGGCGCGGTTGCGACGAGGACTAAATACGCGGCCCCCATCGTCGTCGCCGAACTGCGGCACAGACCCTGACTGGGTCAACAGCCTTAACGCCTCCAGCATTCTCTCCATCGACTGGTCGAATACCGGCGGAATTGGCACATCGTTGCAGGCGGCGAGGATTCTCGAATGTAGAAAGAAGTCCAGGGCGTACACGTGGTAATACACCGACTGCTCAAAGTGCATCCCGTCCGGTAGAACCTGTCGCTGAGCTTCGCGCAGGACGATTTGCCAGCCGAGTTGCTTCCAACGGGCTGCGGCGGCAAGCTCCGGGCAGAGAGTGCCGATAAAAAAGAGAGCCACTCCTTCTCCCAAGAGATGAGTGTTTGGAGAAAAATATGTCGAAAGGTACCGCTCGATATGGCGGCCACTGATTTCCAGCCCCCGCGACAGGCCCGTCAGGAACGCCGCGGACACTTCGCGGGCGCCCACCAGCAGATGTCGCACCCAGAGCCAGGACAGGCTCCGGAAAGCAACCTCCAGGCTGCTGGCCCAATTGATTCCCATAGGGTATGGATTGCTACGCCGCCAGTCGTGCCATTGACCAACCACCTCGTCAGCAAACCGTTCGTCTTGCGTCAATTGATATGCCTTAGAAAGCGTTACCAGATGCTGGTGCCGGTTCAGTTCCCAGATGACTTTGTGATCGCCAACCAGGCTGAAATCAAGATAAGGTATTTTGAACCAAGGCTTGAGTGGCGAACGCTTCCCATGCACAAAGTCCAGGTGCCAGTCGATTCGGGGTCCGTAATCCAGATCTTCAAATCCAAGAAGATCGAACCGATGCCGACAGATTCGCTCTGCCTGCTCGATGATTTGATTCGCTTCTTCAGGGAGCTTCTCCCGGATTATCTGGGTGATCGCTGGCAAATCATCCTGCGAGAAAAAGAAATGCCCCGCGGAGATGGATTCACGCTGGTGGGTTCGGGAGCCAAAGCTGAACCCCGAGAAGTAGAGCATTAGGTCCCAGCGCTTACGGATCTCTTGCAGAGCTCTCGTGCGCAGTTCCGCCGAACTCCTGCGACTAGATGACCTCCACAATCGATTACTTCTCATATCTTCAGGCATTTCCTTGCTTTGGCTTCCCACCTACGAGTGCCCCTTATTCACTAATCCACATTTCTGCTGCAGGAATTTCTTTCCATTGACCTGCCGCGGAGATCGGCTGATTTTGCGTGCAATCGATTGTCTGTGTTTGCACCCATAACCTTTCCAAGGACGTTTTCGAAATCAGAGGCCACAGATTCCCAACTGTGATCTTCCTCTACCAGATGTCGTGCTGCGTTGCCTAAGTCTTCTCTGTAGAGCGGGTTCTTTAGCAGTGTGATGACATTGTCTGCGAAATCCTCGGGCTGATCAGCTAAGAGGATGTTCCTCCCGTGCTCGACCGGGAGTCCCTCTGCCCCAATTGATGTAGAGACGCCAGCTTTGCCCATGGCCATCGCCTCAAATATCTTCAGGCGGGTTCCCCCTCCGATTCGGAGGGGAACAATATATGCAGCAGCGTCGCGAATATAGGGCCGGATATCCTCAACTCGTCCTGTAACGCGAATACCTTCATCTTGTGCGACGATAGCCTTTAGCCTTGCAGAAGGGGAGCGACCTACTATCCACAACTGAGTGTCCGGCACCCGTTGCCGAATACGCGGGAAAATTTCCTGCAGGAAATAAAGAATTCCATCTTCATTTGGAATCCAATCCATTGAGCCGGTAAAGACCAGGCTGTTTTCTCTCACTGCAGGTAGCTCCGGCTGGAAAAACTCGGTATCGACCCCTGTGGCGACTGCCGTGATCTTTGATGGATCAATGAACCGACTAAAAAACTGCCGATCAACTTCCGAGACCGCGATGACATGATCCGCGAGTCTGAGGTATTTCTGTTCTGTCCGGCGCATAGCTTCGTATTCGCGCCACGCGACTGTCTTCCAGAGCAGATTTCGGGCATTCTGATAATGCCGTTGCCAGATTTCTGCCTCCACATTATGGGCAAAAAGAATTTTGGGACAGGGAAAATCCCAGGGAACCACGCCGCCTGCGTTGACGAAGTCACAAACCATAATGTCGAACTCTTTGTTACGAAGAAGGTTACGGAGTCTCGTCGCAACTTCCGGCCGGCAGTACTTTGCAATGGGGTAAGGCTGCGATGTCAACGCGTAACGAACGTACAAGATGGCCTCTGAAAAGTTACGCGAATTCGGCAGTCGTAAGGGCACGCAAACAAGGTGTGCAAACATCGATGCAAGGCCGGCATGCTTATCGTCTGGGTGGCTTCCGTAAAAAGTGAACAGAGTTACTTCATGACGGTGGGCCAGATGTTTCAAGATGTTGTAGCTGCGTATTCGCCCACCGGTTTCGGGTGGAACCAGTCCTCCTGCCTTGACCCATAGGATTCTCATGCCCTGTACCTACCAGCAGATTCCCTCGTACGACGGTGTCGCATTGATTTGGTGTTCCTTTTCGAGATTGACGAGGTCAACAACAATCTGGTCGGGTTGCAAGCACGCGTTTAACTCCTGCTCCTCGACGCTGCGTGTACCGATTACGACAATCTCGGATGTCCCGATTACGTCCTTGAGATCGGTCGACAGCAATGAACTAATGTGGGGTATCTCATCTTCGATGAACTGCCGGTTCGTCCCGACAAGGCGTCCCAGCGAAACTACGGAATCCCAGATCTTGATCTGGCAACCTTCGCCCAGCAGACGCTTTACAAGCTGAACGTGAGGACTCTCTCGCAAATCGTCTGTGCCTGCCTTGAAGCTCAAGCCAAGCAAGGCAACTTTTCTCTTGCTCGAGCGGAGAACCATATCGACAGCCCGAGAAATATGTTCGGCGTTGCTGGGCAGAACCGATTCGAGCAAGGGGAGTTTAAGGTCCAGTTCCCTGGCTCGATGCTGCAATGCGCGGAGATCTTTTGGAAGACATGAGCCCCCGAACGCGAAGCCCGGCGCTAGATATCGGTCAGAGATGTTAAGTTTTGTGTCGGAGAGGAAAATCTCCGCTACTTTCTGAGTGTTTACACCAAGATGTTTTGCCAGAGTTCCCATTTCATTGGCAAAGCCCACCTTCACGGCGTGAAAAGCATTGGACATGTACTTGACCATTTCTGCGTCAGCCAATGTAGTCTCGAAGATGCGGGTGGGAGACCATTGGTACAGTTCGCGTAAGAAGTCCAATGGTTGGGGCTCTTCGGCGCCCAAAACCGTGTAGGGTGGATGGAAAAAGTCCTCCACGGCCGTGCCCTCGCGCATGAACTCGGGGTTGTAGCACAGATGGAAACCCACACCCGCGCGTTTCCCGCTGCTCTGTTCGAGGGCCGGCTGGGCTATCTGCTCTGTAGTGCCTGGCAAAACGGTGCTGCGCAAGACAACCACGTGTGATGACCCTTTCCGAGCAAGCCCTTGCCCTATCTCATTGCAAACCTGTTCGACATACCGAAGATCAAGCTTGCCATTACCCAGGCTCGGCGTCCCCACACAGATAAAGGACACCTCCGACTCACACACCGCTTGGATTGCGTCGCTCGTGGCGTGCAATTGGCAGGCCTTACGGCCTGCGGCGACCAGGTTGCCCAACTCCGCTTCGACGACGGGGCTATGGCCTGACTCCAGCATTTCCACCTTTGCTGGGTTCACGTCCACACCGATGACTTTGTGCCCCATTTGTGCAAAGCATCCCGCCGTGACTGAGCCGACGTACCCCAAGCCAAAAACACTAATCTGGTGTGGGTTTTCTTTCATAACTTAAATCCATCCCTACAGTCTCTGTCCCCAAGAGCTTCGCCGCCACACGCCTCCATGAGATCGCCCTTATCACTAACTGCGGGAGCTTCCCGGTGGGATCTTGCCAGCATCTTCGCATCGTTGTGGATGTGGGTGTTTTTTAACGACCCGTAGATTTGCAGCCATTTGTCTCCGACGACTTCCCAACGGTATCGCTGTGACTCGTCAAATGCGTTCTTAGCCAGCCTTTCTGCTAGAGCTTGGTCTCGTAGCAGGCGAATGATATTTTCGGCAAGTGCTTGCCAGTCTCCCGGCTCGCAAAGCAACCCGGTGCGTTCGTGCTCGACGAGGTATCGGATGCCCTCAGGGGCTGTGCTGATTACTGGCGTCCCCGAAGCGAAGGCCTCCAGGATCGAAACCGGCATGTTATCCAGCCAGGAGGCATTGACGAAAATATCTGCCTGGTCATAGAAGCGATGGATTTGGTCCGGCGGGATCGGGCCGGTAAACTCCACGTCCGTCAGTTTCTCAGACCGTACATATTCGCGGATCGCCTTTTCCTGCGACCCCTTACCAACCAGCCAGAACCGCGCAGAAGGAAACTCCTTCTTGACCTTCGCAAAGGCACGCACAACCAACTCCACGCTGTAATACGGTTCAAAACCTCGCGTGCAGATCAGCCACGGGCGCAACGGCCGCCGGGGCCTGTATTGAAACTGCTGAACGTCCACAAAGTTGGGGACAGCCTCTGCTTCAAGGCCAAAGTCCTTAAACACATCTACCAAGTAGGCTGATGGAACGACCAGGCAGTCTGACCGTTGTAGAATCGCCCGCGCTGTACGCCAGCGCTGAAGGTGATCGCGCGCCTCTCCACTACGGTAATTAATCAGGACCTTCTTCCCCCGCAGACGCGCTACAGCCCAGGCGGGCCCCGGCGCCAACAGAAACGACCAGTACGACGCCGAGAAAATGTGCGCGACGTCAATGTCTCTCATTCCTTTCCAGAGGGTTGCGATATAGATAGGCGTCCGCAACACTGTCCGCAGGCAAGGAACCTTCTGCACCCACGCCAACAGGCGCGGGAAAGTGGGGTCAATAGGGATAAAGCTTGCATGGACACGGTCGTCGTCTTTCCAGTGGTCGACAAGGAGCCTGGCCTGGACGGCTTGCCCTCCAACGTAGCGCATCGTTGGAGCTACGATAGCAACGCGTACCGCACATGTGTTTGTCTTACCTTGGAGGGATACTCTGGATTGTCGTTTCGCCCGGAAGCCTTTTTCAGCAAGAAGATTCGAATAGAGGCTTTCGTATTGTGCTCTTACCTTGTCCGCGCCGAAGTTCTCCAGTGCAAATTTCCTGGCATTTCGGCCCCAGGCTTCCCTCATCGACGGATTGGAAAGCAGCGAACCCAGAGTATCGGCCAGACCTTCTTCGTCATTCACGGAAACTAGCAGTCCTGTCTGTCCGTGCTCGACAAGTTCCGAGTTTCCCCCCACACGATAGGCGATGACCGGTTTCCCCACCGCCATCGACTCCATGATTGTGTTTGATAGACTTTCGGACAATGAGGGCAGGATGGAGATATCAATAGACGTTAGAACTGACGGAATGTCCTGCCGATCTCCCAGGAACTTCACTGAGCTGCGAATTCCAAGCCTGTCAGCCATCTTTTCCAATGATTCGCGCAAGGGACCATCGCCCGCCAGAATGTACTCCACGCCTAGGTATTTCTCGGCCAGCCGCGCAGCTACCCGCAGGAGCCCTGCGTGATTCTTCACCGCATGGTTCATTCGGGCAATCATCCCTACCCGGATAACACTCGGATGTCGGGGAAAGGCTGGTGCAGCACTTGCAAACGCTTGAGGAGGCAGCGCATTGGGGATGACTGCAATTTTTTCCTCACTGAGATTTCTGGCCATAAGAATGTTCGCCGCGGCGCGGGAATTGCACACGACCTTATCGCACCAGCGAAAAGCCATCATCTGCGCCGTAAACTGGCGTGGAGTCAGTAAATCTCCGAGTTGTCTATGGCTGCCGATTACCACCGGGACACGAGCCAGTCGCGCCGTGGGAATAAGCATAAGGTTTGAATAGAAATCGAACGCATGGGCGACCGATATTCTCCTTCGGCGAAGTTGACGGGCCAGCCTCAACCGAGCTCTCTGCGCCTGGAGAGCGAAAAAACTTCCGCCCAAGTCAAACTCCACGATGCTCGGCATTTCTCCTAAGAAGGGACCAATTCGTTTCAGGCAACCAAGATGAATATCAAACTCATCTCGGGGCAAAGCTTGAGCAAGAGTAACGAACTGGCGCTCACTCCCACCGGTCTCGAGCGTGTTCGTCATCAGGAACACGTTGGTGCGATTCCGCGACTCAGCAGGAGACGGACCACTCACTGAGCGTGCGAATGAAATTTTCGCCGGAATCATGGCACCTCCGTCGCTGGGAATGCTGTGTGGCCGGAGGCATCATTATCGCCGGACTCATGTCCAGTCTTCAGGGTAGAAACGGTAATGCAGTCTGGCTGTGATGACGCGGTTGGCAACTTTTCCAAAAAGTTCCTGTGCCAAAGCTCGAATATCAAAAGAAGCCAGATATTCCCGCTGTGATTTCGTCGGCCACTCAGATGTTCCTTCAACAGGTTGCGAACGGACTGTTCCTGCAGGTAGCCTCTTTGAAGTGTGCGAGGTTCGAGCAGGATATCAAGCAAGTCTTTTTTCAACTCGCCTCTTAGCCAGTGATCAAGCGGGACAGCGAACCCTTGCTTGGGACGGTGAAGGACTTGAGGCGGGACGCCAATGCGCTCCGCAACTTTCTTAAGTATGTATTTCTGTTGGTTACCGTGCAGTTTCAAATGTGGCGGCAGACTCGTGACATATTCGGCAAGCACATGGTCCAGGAGCGGAACACGAGCTTCGAGGGAAGTAGTCATACTCATCCGGTCAACTTTAGTCAGTATGTCGCCGGTCAAGTATGTCTTAGCGTCCAGATACTGCATGGAGCTCAAGCGATCACGCATCGGAGCCCTTTCAAAATAATACCGAAATGTATCAAGGGGATCCGCGGACCGCTTGATGAGTGAACGAAAATCTTCCGTGAGAATAGAGAATTCCCGATCCAGTCCAGGTAGGAATGTCAGCATGTCTAAGTAACGTTCGCTTGAAGGGAGCGAGACGTTGTAAGTAAACTTGCGCCCACGCATCCCTTGAGGGAGCATGTGATAAATCCGCTCCCTGTACAAACGGCGCAGAATACCAGGAATAATTTCGAAGAATCTTCGCTGATAGTTAATCCGATAGCGGTCGTAACCCGCAAAGAACTCGTCACCCCCGTCACCGCTGAGTGCAACGGTTACATACTTGCTTGCCATTTGACAGACGTGCAACGTGGGGATCATTGAGGAATCTGCGAACGGCTCCTCCAACATATGCGTGAGGTACTCAAGCGTCTCCAGTATGTTCGGTTCTACAAGTAACTCGTGATGTTCCGTCCCAAAACGCTCAGCGACCAACCTAGCATGATGTGCCTCGTTATAGTCCTCGTTCCGAAAAGCGATCGTGAAGGTCTTTACCGGCTTCCCGCTGTAGCGCGCCATCAGGGCTACAACAATCGACGAGTCTACGCCACCACTAAGTAACGCGCCTAGCGGGACATCACTCACCATACGGATTCGGACGGCCTCCGCCAGCAAGCGCTCCAACTCCTTCAGGATTTCTTCCTCCGAGCGCGGCGCCTGGGTGTCACATCTGGGCAGGTCCCAATAGAGGTGGGTTGACAACTTTCCTTCGGCGAATTGCGCCACGCAACCCGGCGGAAGTTTCTTGATATCCTTGAAAGCTGTTAGCGGGTCGGGAATATAGCCGAAATGGAAGTAGTCCAAGGTTCCCTGCGGGTCGATTTTTCCTAATTCCGGCGCAGCAGCCAGGATGGCTTTAATTTCCGAACCGAACAGCAGTCGGCCGTTATTGCCTACGTAATGTAGCGGCTTGATCCCCAATCGGTCTCGAGCCAGAAGCAACAAGCGCCTCTTCTCGTCGTATACTGCAAAGGCAAACATCCCGCGGAGCTTTTGAACGCAGTCGGCTCCGTAGTCTTCGTAGAGGTGGACGATCACTTCGGTATCGGTGTGAGTGTAAAAACGATGGCCGCGTTTTTCCAACTCTGGCCGCAATTCCGGAAAATTGTAAATTTCTCCGTTGAAAACTGTCCAAACTGATCGGTCCTCATTGTGGACAGGTTGATGGCCACCTGCCACATCGATGATGCTCAGACGACGCATGCCTAACCCGACTGAACCGTTAACATAGATCCCCTCGTCGTCCGGCCCGCGATGCACAATCGTCTGGCACATACGGTGGACTGTCTCCACGCTAACGCCAGCTTCATTTCCGACAATTCCCGCAATGCCACACATCGACGTGTACCTCACAAACGCTTCAGAAGGCCCATCTCGCCCCGGAACCATCCAACCCAAAACGGGATCAAAGTAAGATCTCCCGGAAATTGACCCTCGAACCTTATCCAACCATCATTTCGCACCTATCGTTGCAACCGGACCCGCCTCTTCAGGAAATCTCAGCCCGGACCTGCTAATTCCAACAACTGCACGCGCTGCATCGGGTTGAGCTTCGCGCACCTCGTGTTCGCTTGCAATCTTCTGAAGTGCGGCCGTATAGGCCATGAGCATGTAAGGGAAAAACTGGTACTCGATACTCGAGAATAAGGACCCCACAAGGAGAGTGATCAATGCCACTTTCAGTCCGCTACGCCAAAGGGTGAGTTCCTCATGGTCTTTGTCGTATTCTCTTGCTCTACGAAGATTTGAAAATGAGCTCTTAACCATCAAGAGAAAAAGAAGAAGAGCAACAATACCTCCTTCCGCACTCAATTCTGCAAGGGAGTTGTGAGCGACGTGCCAATTGCCGGAAACAACCTGGAAGTTACCCGGACCCACACCAAATAGAGGATGTTCCCCGGTGACGCGTAGACTTGTGACGAGCAATTCGTGGCGCTGTTGATATGAATCATATGCCGACCCGCTAGCGGAGCGGTTTGAAAATGCATCAAACCGAGTATCCATCATTTTCTTAGGAGCAATTATGACTATCCCGAGGGCGACGACGGTGCCGATTACCAACAGGTGTCGCCTGCCACCCTTGAATCCGAATTCCCACAGGGAGATCAGAACACTGACAGAGAGAACAATCAGGCCACTGCGGGAAGCGGTCATGAATACCGCGTAGGCCATCGCACCCATGCACGAAAGCCACATCAGCTTCTTGATTTTGCTGGGTGTCCGATGCAGGAAAATCCAGCACAAGGGAAATCCCAAAGCAATCGCAAAGGCGAGATCGTTGGGATTAGCATATATTCCGTTCAAGCTTCCCATCAGGCGCCCTGCAATCTTTCGGGATTCGACAATTGAAACAATCGCCACCAGAGCAAAAGAGGATGCCTGAATAAATATAAGCTTTCGAAGGCGTTCCAACGTTGTTACTGCTATCGCGATGACAATCGCAATAAGAACTATCTTAGAAAAAGTGAACACAACAACCTGGAAGGCCCCTCCGCGCCAGACTGGTGAGAACACAGCTGCTGCAAAGAGCTGAAAGAACAGGGCGATCAAGTACCAAATCCCACGAGGGAGCGCCAGAATTCCTGCCCCTGAACCCAGAGCTGCGAGAACGAATCCGGCAGTGGCCAGGGTACCGGCAACAAGGGCTGGACGCATCCCTCCCAGTCCGGGAATCCAGTCTTCTGGTCGAGCGAAATAGATGAAGACAAAAACCAGAAGGCTGCCGTATGCAAAAGCAAATGAATGCCCGTGAGCCCTCGTGTTTGTCGTCTGTGCCTGTGTTCTTTCGATCACAGTTTGATCCATGAATTGGAAATGGCGGCAAGGGCCGTACTCGGCGTTACGGGCGGGGCACGGAGCGCTGCGGCTGCCATACTGCTTTTCCCCCGGTTACAAAATATACCAACGCAACCAAGGCTGCCGTATTGAGCATAACCACCGTAAATGTGACATTTGCGATTCGCTTAAGTATCCCCAAGTTGATCCCGAAGAGAGAAACCCCCGCCAAACCATAAAGAACTAATTGCAGGAAAAAGACCAGGTGATAGAAGAGACCCTGTGCGAACCAGGACGAAACGAGAATGGTCGCTAAGGCAAAAGGCACCCACAGGCGAAATAGCTTATGACTCAAGAACTGGAAAAGGACCGGATTCGACCGTGTGATCAACCATGGGTCAAGCTGCACCAACTGATAGTTCCCCACTAATGTCCTCACCTTGCGGCGAAACTCGTGGCTGGAAGGTGCCATCGTGTCATACGCCAGCGCCTTTGACTCAAAAACGACACGCCTCCCGGACCGAACGACGTGTAGTGGAATATAAACATCGTCAAGGATGGTGTCAGGCGGAAAGGGAACAATCAGCTCCCTCCGGACGGCATACAGTGCGCCCGTTGCCCCGATGACTGAGCCAGTTTCACCCTCCCACTTCCGGATCTTCTTCTCAAGCTCCCAATACAAACCAACACCTTGCCTACTACTGCTCCCTTCTTTTTCAGGTTCACCAATAATCAATTCCCCGGAGACGCAGCCAACACCCGGATCGGCGAAATTCGCCACAAGGTTTCTGATTGCATCTCGACCGACAAGCTGTCGGGCGTCCGTGAAGACTACGATCTCCCCGTGTGCACGCTCGATGGCCTTATTAAGAGCAACAGCCTTGCCCAAATGACTTTCCGATATCAGGGTGCGCACATGTTCACCCGCATGGGCAGCCAGTATGTCATTGGTATCGTCTGTCGATCCGTCAGATATGACGATGACTTCATAACGATCCGGCGGGTAGTCAAGATCCTTCAGATTGTGAAGTTTGCGCGAGATATGCGCCTCCTCGTTACGAACAGCCATAATGATCGAAACGGAAGGAACGATCGCAGCGGTTCGGACGGGCCGCAGTTTCCAGCGACTTCTCGCGTACATAGTCAGCGGGTACCCCAGGTAGGTGTACAGGACGAACCCGACCGAAATCCAAAACGCCAGTTTCATCGTGCACCCCGTCCCAGTAGTACGACTTTGAGGGTTCGCAGAATAATGAACAAGTCGAGTCCGAGCCCCATGTTCTTGATGTAGTAGATGTCGTATTTCAGTTTTTCCTTGGACTTTTCGATCGATGCGCCATATTCGTAGCAAATCTGGGCCCAACCAGTGATCCCGGGCCGGATAGCGTGGCGAATGCCGTAATAAGGAATCTCCCGGGTGAGTTCTTCTTCAAACTCCGGCCGTTCCGGCCGAGGGCCTACAAAGTCCATATCACCGCAGAACACATTCCAGAGCTGGGGAATTTCATCTAAACGCGTTTTTCGCAGCCAGTGTCCCAAGGGTGTAATCCGAGGGTCGTCCTCCTGGGCCCAAGCCGGGCCCGTGGAATCTTCTGCGTCGCAACTCATGGTTCGAAATTTTAGTAGCGTGAAAGTTTTCCCCCGAAGCCCAGACCGTATTTGCCGATACAACGCAGGGCCAGGCGAAGTCAGTTTGATTGCAATCGCAACGAATGGAATGACAGGCAAAAACAGCACCAGGAGTGTTAGAGAAGCTACAACGGAGATGACGCGGCGAGCAAATGTAAAAGCCGGATTCAATTTGAGACCTTTGCCGAAGATGAGCAAACTCGGATTGAGTGAATCTACATCGATTTTCCCTGACACTTTCTGATAAATTGTGGATGCATCTTCAACCTTTACCCCACTAAGACTAAGTTCCAGCAGTTCTTGGGTGGGCATCGTTCCCCGGCGCTCACGGATTGCCACTATCACCCGCGTGGCTTGGGTCTTATGAACTGCGCTCAAAAGACTGGATCCTGCTGCGTCATTTGATCGGAGATCACCTCCGATAGCCCCTAACCAACCGACTACTTCCATCCCGAGTTCAGGGCGGGTACGCAGGATATCGACGATTTGATCAGCCCAGGCACCAGAGCCGAGTACGTAAACTCTTTCGCGAAAGTAGCGCTGGCGGAGGAGCCATGAGTAGAGGAAGCGCCAACCTGACAACGCAAATGTCAAAATAACGACGCCGACGGTAAGGCTGTTTTGTCCAAGAAGAAGCTGCGGGAATGCGTACCCGACACCCGCCAGAAAGCAGCAAAGCAGCCCAAGTGCCACAAACAGGCGAAAATGAATGTCTTCCTGTAACGAGCCTTGGTCCAGGTCATAGAGGTCAAACAGGTCAAAGCCCAGGACGGTCAATGCCGTAACCGCAAGCACTTTATAAAGACCGTATTGATAATTCAGAACCACAAGCGAGTCATGTCCAAGGCAAAACACGACCGCAAGCAGGAATGAGCCGCAAATAATCAAGGGCTCCGTAATCACGAGGATAAGCAACCGAGTTGGAACATAAATGTTGAACAGACGGATCATAAATCTCTTCTTCAGCTACCTGAGGATTTGCTTTCCTTTTTCTTGCTGTAGTCGTAAGAGGAAGCCCGTGCCGCTTTGGGATCAACGCGATTAAGAACAATACCAAGCAAATTCGCGTCCCCAAGTTCACGACAGGCCTTTTGGGCCCACGTCAAAGTCGTCGAACCCGAGCGGGCAACGACTATTGCTCCGTCGCACAGTTCGCCGATGATCTTCGCGTCCGAAACAGGAACTACCGGCGGCGAATCAAATACGATCCAGTCGAAGTCAGGAGACAATAACACCAGAAGTTCTTCAAGACGACCGTTAGCCAGGAGTTCCGTGGCCACTTCCATATGCATTCCCCCCGCAATCAGGAAAAGATTGTCTAAGGGACTCTTTTGCACTATTGATTCTTGATCGCATTCCCCGTTGAGGTATTCTGTTAAACCTGGTCCTGGAGCGGCCCCGAAGAACATGTGCAACGTTGAAAAACGCAGGTCTGCATCGATCAGCAAAACACGGTGTCCCTGTTGAGCAAGAGCCTGTGCAAGGTTTGCACTTACGAACGTCTTGCCGTCTTCCGAAAACGGGCTCGTAACCAGGATCTTTTGGAGGGGTCTTTGTTTCTTGAGCAAGTACAGGCGAGTCCCGAGGGTTCGGAACGCCTCAACGCCAGGCCCAGATGGGGACTCCCCCAGAAACAGCATTTTTGACGGATCTGGTTTTCCTTGTGGCGCAGCGCTGCTTTCTGACGATCTTGACTCACTTGCCGGTCCGTCAAGATTGAGACTGAATTCCTTGCCAGGGCCGGAGTGTTCAGGTTTGCCCCCCCAACGAAGACCCTTCCACCGGGTCGCAATTGCCTTGCTCGTCAGGCTGTCTCTCTTAGAACCTAGTACCTTCTGTCTTTCCAGTTCCGCTTTTTTTAATGCTTCATGAATCCGACTCATGAGTCTTCTCCCTGCAAGGGGCGGAGTTGACCCTCGCTCGCCGGCTTGTTTTCTGGTTGTTTCCCGATCTGGGTCCCTTTATGGCCGTTATCGGACAAACGACCTCTCAATACTTCACTGGATTGAAAGTCGAACTCGGAGGCTATCCCTTCCACGCACTGGGCCGTCACCTGTAGACATCCCTCCGTATAAGCAGCGATCAGGGCATGATCGCACAGCAGGTTAATAAGTCGGGGAATACCCTTGGAGTGTTTATGGATCTCCACTATTGCACTTGGATTGAACGGGGAGTCTCCCTTCCGGCCTGCGATTGACAGGCGACTTGAAATGTAGTGAAGCGTCTCCTGGAGTGTCAGGGCTCGGGTTCGGCATCTTAGCGTTATCCTCTGCCGAAGTTGCCGGAGCTCCGGCTGCCGGAGCTTTTCCTCCAACTCAGGCTGGCCGGAAAGCACAATCTGAAGCAACTTTTCGGTATGAGTTTCAAGGTTTGTCAATAAGCGTGTTTCCTCCAGAAGTTCCGTGGAGAGGTCCTGCGCCTCATCGATAACGAGAACGGCAGTTTTGCTCATCCGATAGCCTTGTAGGAGCCAATCATTCAATCGTGCCAATTTTTGACCCTTAGACGGGGACTCGCATGCGATGCCAAAGTCGGCCATGATGTAGTCGAAAAATTCCTCGACGCCCAACCGTGGATTGAAAACAAAAGCGGTAGGAACCTTGCTTTCGCTCAACCAATCCAAGAATAAGTTCAAAATGGTTGTCTTCCCTGTGCCCACTTCGCCTGTAAGCTGAATGAATCCCCTGCGGTCTATAACACCGTATGTCAGGCACGCCAATGCTTCTTCAGTCTCGTCCGTAGAAAACAAGAATCGCGGATCGGGGTTCACCCCGAACGGCTTTTCTTTGAGAGCGAAGAAGTCCTCGTACATTAAGAGTTACCTTTATTGCCCGTAGATAAAACCACCTTATTTTCCACCCGGGCAACAACGTTGGGAACCGCAGCCAAAGTTGGGATCCCCAGCAATATCTCCACATCTCGGTCGGTGCGGAGAATCCTTTCTCGCCCTTCGAGCAACCAGACTAGCCCCAGTCCGGCCATTAGCCCGATACCGAGCCCCGCCAGTCCAAATAGCGGCCGGTTTGGAAATGATGGGCTTGGGGGCAGGTCCGCCGGGTCCATAACATGGAATTGCTCTCCCTGTTGCCGGCGCTGAAGGTCAGTTGCCATTGCGGATTCCTGCTTCTTTCTTAACAGCCCGTCATAAAAAGTCAGGGCTGTTTGATGATCCCTTGTGACTTCCTTGTATTGCTGTTCAATGGCGGGACTCATGTTTACTCGCGATTGGTAAAGGCTGATCTGATCCTTAAGCTGCTTCTGCTCCCGATAAAGCGCTTTGAGGTTATCTTCGTCCGCACGCAGTTGGCTTCGTAACTGCTGGATCTGCTGCGGCTCGACGACAAGCGCCTGCTGCGTTGTTGGATGAGGCTTCGGATGCGGAGAGGTGCTCTCTTCCTGAATCTTTTTCTTGAGATGAGTAATTGCAGCTTCAAGATTGACTACGTCCGGGTATTCATCCGTGTATTCGGACCTCAGTTGAATAAGTTGGCCTTCCATTTGGGTAAGCTGTTTTTGCAGCGCATCCTTTTGAGAGCCCGCCGGGGACGTCTTGGACTTCAAAGTTTCAAGCTGCTGGTCCAGGAACGATTCGCGGTAGGATTTGTCTTGTGCAGTTCTCTGGATTGCCCCGGTTACTCCTTCCAGTTGCATGTTAAGTGAGGTAAGAATGCTAAGATTTGTTTGCGTATCATCAGGGAGCGCTCCAAGATACTTCTGCTTGAACTTTGCCAGTCTAGCGTCCTGTTCATCCAGCTGACGCTTAGCGTCCTGAAGTTGGCTGTCGAGGAAATCCGTGGTCCCTTGTGCGGCTTGCTCTCGAAAGCGAATGTCTTCATCGATAAACATTGAAGTTATTCGATCACATACTTGCTGAGCGACCTGAGGGTTGCTGTAGGTGAAGCTGATATAGAAACCCGGCAGGCCCCCCTTCGGATCCTGGATAATGGATTGGACCGGCTTTACGCCAATTGCTGCACGTGTCTGTTCAATTCGCCACTCTGCAGACGCTTCGCTCCCCTGGCCCATTATTCGTCCCAGCAATTGGACAACCGGCTTGAGCCGTGTCAGGTTAAAAATCTCTTTCTCTTTAAAGAGGCCAAAGTTGTCTATGAGAGGCCGCAGTCGAGTTCTACTGAGAATCTGTTCCTCCAGAGTAGCTAATCGCTGGTCCAGGTCAGTAGTGACGACTGGCTGAACAAAGTTGTCTGGGACCTGCTGACGCTCGACAAGCACCAGGGACCGGGACGTATAGCGGTTCATCAGCAGCAGCGAGGTCCCGTAAGCAAGGGCTGCACCTAGAATTCCCAGGAGCATGAGCAACCACCATCGCCGCCGCAGTATCGCGATGTAATCGTCGAGTTCCAATTGTTGTTGCACCATCTCGAACTCTCCTGCGTCAAAGAGACTTCATCAGCTAATGGATCGGAATTGGCCTTCCATGCCAATTGATTCCTACACTCGCCACGTTCCGCAGGAATGACCTTCCACACTGTCCGGCTGTACATACCGACGTATTTGTAGATTGTTGTTGAAGCTGATAACTCATAAAGAAGCTCATGCGTTCACCTAGCGAAGTGCTCAGCGTGGCCCCTCCTTGCACCGTGTCGAACGTCGAACCGTTTAAGATGATTCCCACGCCAGACAATGATTTGTTGTGGGCATAGCCGCCGTCGAGCGAAAAGAAGTACCTTCTCGATAGACGGTGAGAGAATCCCCCTGTAACCTGATCCGTTTCCGCGCCAAAAAAAACTCCCGCACCCGGGCTGGTGGAGCGGGTGTAATTTGAGTGCAGGTCTCCTCCTCGGAGCAGATAAAGAAGCGAGTCAGAAGTGCTGGCAAAAACGCTTGTGACTGAGGGTCCTCCCGGCTGATTGATAATGTTTAGCATGGGCCCTGCTGAGAGCTTCAAGGAGAGCTTCCCTGTAATTTTCCTTCCATATGCAATCTGCACTGAATGGGTCTCGATGTACTCGCCCATTCCGAGAAAATTTATGTTTTCGTAGTCGTATGCGAGACCCAGTTGGTCGCGCCGGGTCAATAAGTGGTCTAAGCCAATAGATCCCCCATAGTAATTTGTGTCATAGAACCCCGAGGAGATGTATTGGAGGATGCCATAAGAGCCTGACATTGAAAGCGACGTGCGAGGCGTAAAGCTGTAGTCGGCTTCAGCCGCCGACACGTTGCTTATCCGGCGGGAATATCCGGTTAGTATTGACTGGTTTGGCGCTAGCACGTTGTTCAGCGGAGTCACGTTGGGGCTGATTGGAATCCCCAAACCTGCACCGAACCCAGGCAACCCATTGAACCCGGAAAAGCCGAAGGAAGACTCCGGCAAGAAAGAAAATTGGTCCATCAGGATGGATTTCCAGCGCAAACCGTTGTATTCGTACCCGAGTTGGAGAGATTGGTAGGTTTCGTACTTTCCCAAGTCAGTGCCGAAATTAGACGGTAGTGGACGGGAAGATACAATCTCACCTCCCGCATAAGACAAGTTTAATTGCGATCGGCGTTTGATCCGTTGCAGGTCGAGGCTCCAGGCACCCGTTCCAACATATAGTTCCTTCGACCCGCCCGGTTGGTAATACGGATTGCTATCCCAAACCCCTGTGATCTGAAGAGAAGGCAGGAGAAAGCTCCTTTCTTCTCCGGTGGGTCCGGGCGTGTACGCGCGGATACCTGAAAGCGACACCGTATTCTCTTGGAGATTGCGTGCTTGGCCAGGACCCTGTTGCTGGTTGTCGGCCTGTGACTGGCTGGCATCGCCTTGTGGGCCTGAGGGGGCACCCGTCTCGGGGTTCTGCGCAAAAGCGCGTTGCCAGCATGGCACACCACACAAAAGGATCAACGAAGCCGTGATCAGAAAATACGTTTGCTTAAGGACCATATTCACGGTACGACAATGGTATCTCCGGGTTGAAGAATAATCGTCTGCCTTGAAGGGTCGCCTCGGAGTGCGGCTTTGTAATCGAACTTGTAGCGGTTTTCTTTTGACCCCTCACGCCGAAGAACATAAACCTGGTCTCGTTTTGCAAATTGGGTGAACCCTCCTGCTGCGGACAGCGCCTGCAGGGGTGTCATATTCGGGAAAAGCTGCTCGGCACCAGGCCGATTGACCTCCCCAAGAACGTAAATTCGTTGACTGTTGATGGCGGTAACTATCACCGTAACTTGAGGATTGGATACATACTTCTGCACCATTTTCTGGATTGAAATTCCAAGCTCCGTTGGCGTAACGCCCGCAGCCTGAATATCACCTAACAAAGGCAGAGAGATCTTTCCGTCAGGCCGGACTGGTACCGTCCGGGACAAATTCGGCTGTTTCCACACATCTATATCTAGGACGTCTTCAGGCCCGATGATATAGTTCTTGTCTTGGGTGGCAGACTTTGCCGATGAAGTCGGTGATTCGTTTGATGCCTTTGGAGACTCTGCCTGTCCCATCACGAGGCGAGGGGTTAATATGGCTGCTGCCACCAATGCCGCCGTGATAATCGCCTTCAATTTCATTTTCATTTGACTTCTTCCACAACTTCAATCGCCCTTCGTAGAACGATCGACGCCGATCTCCTTGAGTTTGTATAAGAGGGCCTTGTAGCTAATCCCCAGTTCCTTAGCGGCCCGTTTGCGGTTCCATCGAGTACGATCGAGAGCCTTCAGTATCAGGTGATTCTCGGCTTTCCGAGCTGCCGCCCGCCCCGCTTCCTTAAGCGACTGAATTCGCGATGTTTCCACCAATGGCTCGGGGTCTTCACTCATCGGAGGGAGATCCACCAAAGCCAGTCGTTCATCTCCAAGAACTACAATCCGGTTGACTACGTTCTTAAGTTGTCGAATGTTGCCCGGCCAGGAGTAGTCTTGCAGGGCACGTACTGCTCTGGGGCTGAGTGAAGGCTTCCTCCGACCAAACTGACTGGAATATTTGGTCAGGAATAGATCCACCAGAGTGAGTATATCTTCCTTTCGCTGGCACAGTCGAGGCAGACGAATGCACACTCCGTTGAGGCGATAATAGAGTTCTTCACGAAAATGCCCCGCCTCCACTTCATCCTTCAGGCTGCGCGAGGTAGACGAGATCATGCGTACCGCAACATTGTTTTCAAACTCGCTGACATTATCCTCAGGCAAAAACTCAAGTAATTTCTGCTGGCAGGAGGGACGGAGTTCACTCACCCCATCAAGAAAGAGCGTAAATCCTGTACGCGAAGAGGAAGAGCGTTGGCTTCCATCAGCGCCGAGTAAGAGCTTCCCGAGGGCATCAGCCCCCAAGGTGCTGCAGGCGCATCTAATAAATGGCCCCTGCTGTCTTGACGAAAGCTGATGAATCAACCGAGCGGTTACTTCCTTCCCTGTGCCGCTCTCTCCAACGATAAGAACTGGCATCTCCGTCTTCGCAACCTCAGTAACAATCCTTTCCACAGCTTGTCCCGCCGGACTACTGGATGTTAGGACGGTATTGCCAATAAGATCTACTCGTGCCTGCTCCGTCGCAGTCGATATTAGTTGCCCTGAATCCATCCCACCTCCTGAAAATCCACCTCCCCACGACCGGTGGCGTTCTGGCAACAAAAGTGAATCTCTGTCTCTTGTGCAACTGCCGGGCCACTTACGTACTAAACCTTTTGAAGTGCGTGAAAGTGAAATGGGATGTTGTACTTAGCCCTAATATTTGACTCTTCTTTCTCAGCATTTTTGCGGGCGAAGACTGCCTTTGAGTTCCAGTTTACTACCACTATTGAGAAAACTTTTTCCACTATTTGCTCGATTGGGCCTTTCAGATTAATCGGCACGCCAGGGTTTGCCGCTCATCAACGCAAGATACCTGATGAGAAAACCGTGGCGGGTTAACCCCGATGCCACGGATCTCGGTTAAGAAGGGTTTGCGGCGCCGAAAATTTCGCAGGCACCCATGCAACTTCTAAAGGGTGGGAAAATAAAGGACTTTGGGATGATTGAGAGTCAAGTATCATCAACAGTGGCGTCATTCTGCATCGGCACTCTATTGTCCTCATGCGCACTTAGGCACCAATGTTTATGTGCGTTTTCTCTTAAATGAGCAAATCCCGAGTCAGGTTTTGGAGTCGGTCGGACTTCGTATGTTGTTGGCCGGGTTTCCTGGGGGGAGGTGATAAGATCCGTTCAGGAACTGGCTGTTTTTGACCTATTCATGATTTATGACTTGGAGAGCTCTCACTATTTTTGAGGAGGCTAAGACATACAGGCATATCCCCGCGGTGCCTTGGAATAATTTAGGTGCGCTGAGCCCACGGCTCGAACCTGCTCGCTCTTGGCTCAAGCGGCCGAACGTGATCTTAACCCAAGTGAGACTATCTCTTCTGACTTATGTGCTGGAGCCAAACCGTCGCCGGAGGAAGCCCAAACCAAGCAACCCCGATCCCAGGAGTAACATGGAAACCGGTTCCGGCACGGGGGTAGCTGCGAAGCTGTCGACCAACACGTCTCCAGATGCAGCGGTAATGCTATAGAAGTCAAACGATCCCCAATCCATCAGGCTGACCGTATTCTGCGTGGTGCTACCGGACTCGAAGATCGCAGATCCGCACGTACCTATATCTCCTAACGTATTCGACTCACAGATTTCAAAACTCTCGCCGGATTGAAGACTTCCGATAGTGAATGATCCACCGATGAAACTGGACAGCAGGCTGGAAACGTCAAATTGAATGAACTGGCTGTTATCGATTTCATGTGAAACCTGAGAGGCAATCCCGAGACCTGTCTCGGTCGGGTCCCCCAAAGTGAATTTGCCAAAAAGATCGGTAGTCCCGCCGGCGGTTAAATTTCCGTATGCGGTAATCATGGACGTCGCGTCACTACCGGTAAACATTTTAGACGTGCCGAAATTGCCATTCGACCCGGACGTCGCGAATTGCCACGTTACATCGAACGCCCACGCCGGTGAAGAGGCGATAACCATTGCCACTGCCAGAAGCGCCAAAAGTCTAAGTCTCATTTTCTTACCTCCTTTTTATCCATTCCCCTCGCTAAAGTTGGCAGAGCCCCTTCTTTCTGACACAGCAGGCCACTCAGATGAACCCTGCCTATTGATCTTGCTCACTGAGCGAAGGGTTTAAACCTGGGCATTCGGCGTGTGCGGTTAAGATGACGTTGAGCCTACCCCTTCCCTATGGCCCCCGGCTGCCCGGTCCGAAAAAGCATCTTTCCACAAGTCAAAAAAACCCCGCCACTCATCCTGGCGAGCTTGCACTGAGTCGTACTCCTCCGTGGCATATTGGGCACGTCACATGCCAAATAAGAAAGAATTATGTGCTTAAAAATAAAGGGCTTAAAAAATCATCTGAGGTCCGAATTTGAAAAGAGTTGCAACAAAGTGGTAGGAACATTCTCCCTCGGTTCTTAGTGGTTAGCCTAGTGTTTGCGATGTTGATATCGTTCAACAGTGACGTCATTGGATCATAAAGTCATTGCGGACGAAATTAAATACGAGCACTGAGTAGAATGCTCCATAATAATGGAGCTAAAGGGGATCTTGGCATTCGTTAGGAAATCCGGGTTTAAGTCTAATATATGGCCAATTGGTGTCGCCACCGTCCAATCCCAAGTCTCTGAGGAGCATCTCAATTCAGCTTAGCCAGGGCTTGCCTGGCGTTCGTGGCATCGTCTCCCGACAAATCGAGACTCAAGGCTTCTTGTAGTGAAGTCTTGGCACGTTTCCTATCACCAGACTCGAGCAAGGCCAGCCCCAGGTGATAGTGGTAGACCGGCGACTTGGGATTCTGCTTCACGCACCCATCGAGGAGGGACACGGCGCTTGAGTAAAGCCCCTTCTTGTATTGCACCCAGGCAAGAGTGTCGGTGACAGATGGCACATCAGGCATGGCCTGCTTGGCGCTTTGCGCCAGGCTAAGGGCCACATTGAGATTAGTCCCCTGTTCCGCGTAGACCCAGGCAAGGTTGGCAGAGGCAATGGGGAAATTGGGATCGATTGCCAAGGCCTTCTCGTAGTAGCCCTTAGCAGCCTCCAGATTCTTCTCAACAAGATACAGGTTGCCGATGAAAGTGATCAGGGGAACAAGCTTAGGTTGTTCAACTAAGGCCTCCTTGTAATGCACGATGGCCTCAGGAATGTTTCCCTGGTCCTGAAAAACCTTCCCTAGGCGAAGATAGGCTCCCATATTCTTGGGGTCGAGCTTCAACGCCTTCTCAAGATTGGCCTGGGCCGCATCGTATTGCTTCGCGTCCAGTTCAAGCGCACCGAGAACGAGATATCCATCGGGAACGTCCGGATAATTGGCGACATAGCTCTTCGCGAGAGAGAATGCTTTGCTCTGCTCGCCCCTGGAAGTCAATGAATCTGCCCATGTGCTCAGAACCTGGGTTGATTTCGGATCAATCGAAGTAGCCTTGGCAAACTCCTTGTCGGCATCAGAATAACGGCGTTGCATGGCATAGGTCTGGCCAAGCATGATGCGAAGCTGAATATTCTGAGGGTCCTGCTTTTCTACAACTCCTAGCTGCTTCAGAGCTTCGCCGGTCTTGGCCTCACGCAGAAGAATTGAAGACAAAAGCATGCGTTCCGAGGGATTGGCGGGTTGCGCATTGACGCTACGCTGTGCGTATGCTTCGGCAAGATGCAAATCGCCAAGATTCAGGCTAACTATCGTCAAACCATGTAAAGCCAGGGGCATGTTGGGTGAGAGGCCCAAAGCCCGTTCCATCTCTTGTCTGGCTTGCTGGAATTGACCTTCTTCCTGAAAAGCCACCCCAAGAAAATAATGCCCCTGGGCAGAATCGGGTGCGTCCTTAATTACTTGTTGTAAGGTGGTTCTGGCTTCGCTGGCCTTTTGCTCTGCCATAAGAATCCGGGCGTGGGCGATGCGCCCTTCAACCGATGACGGATCCTGTTCCAAGATCTCTCTGTCCATGGGGACAGCGTCTTGAACCTTGCCAAGATCAAGGAGCAGGGCAACCAGGTGATACTTGATCTCGTTCTGCTTGGGGTCAAGAGACAGGCCACGGCGATATTCCGCAAGCGCAGCATCCGGATTTCTTTCCTTAACGTAAAAATCGCCAATGGCTAACGCCACATCCGCTGACTTTAGGTGATGTTGTCTCAAATCGTCGATCACTTGTGCTGCAGCATCTGACTTGCCTTCTGCAGCCAACAAGCCTGCCCACTCCAGATAAAGGGGCGTAGCAGACGGGTTCTGAGTAACCCCCTGCTGCAATACTCCCTCAGCTTTGGGTAATTTTCCCTGCAACCGATAAAAGCTTGCCAAATTCTTGTAGGCGGGAACGAAACCTGGTTCAACCTGTATTGCCTTCTGAAAGTTGCTCTCTGCGTCCGCCACCTTTTGCATCGTGAGCTGGGCAAGAGCAAGGTTGTCATAAGAGGAAGCACGGTTTGGTAGCAGCCTTACCAGGCGTTGCGCGGCTTCGAGAGCTTTCGGGTATTGTTTTTGTCCCAGATAGGCCGAAGCGAGTATCTGAGTTCCTGCCGCATTGTTTGGCTCTTTTTGGAGGATAAAGTTAGCTTCGTCTTCCGCTGCAGGAAAATTTTTCCCCTCTGCATAGAACTGGCCGAGTGCGATGCGAATATCCAGACGATTCGGGTCAATTTCTTTTGCCTGCCTTAAGCTTTTGTAAGCATCACCCCACAAATGCATTGCCACGTCGGCCTTCGCCAGTTCGTAAAGGGCATCCACATACTTCGGATCGATCTTCAAGGCGTTGCGGAACTCGATTGCGGCTGCGGAGTACTCCTTTTTCGTCATATATTGCTTTCCCGAATTCAGGTAGTCCAGCTTGGCTTTCGCAGGATCCTTTGAACAACCCGCAAGCAGGCCGGTCAACATCATTAAAACGCAAAATGTTGCGGCAGATGATTTTCTTCGATTAGGATCCATACGTTCCTCCCGTCCTATGCACAAAATCCTACGCACGTTGGTTAATTCGGCAGATATTCTTTCAGGTCCGGAAAAGCATTTTGCACAAATCCCACCGCAAGCGCCCGAGCCTGCGCAACATCGTCGTTGGCCGGGGCAATGACGCGGACCAGGGCTCCGTCCGTCCGGTCACGTATTATTGCATCTACAATCAGCCAGTATCGCGCCCAGTACTCGCTGGCAACAACCCGGCCCTGCGATTGATACCAATAAAGAACCACTTGCCGCTCAAGGCCCTTCCCGATCAGGTAATCGTTGACCGTAATGCTTCCTCTCGTTTTCAAATCGATCTTCACTTTGCTTGAGCGCAGCGGGGTCCAGCCTCCACCAGGAAGACAATGCTTTGGAGAATGGATTGTGTCGCCGGTCCGTTGGCTAGCGTAATAACCAATGTAGAAATTGACAGAGTCCCCCTTCCTGTCGGTGTACACTCGATTGATGTAATCCGTAACGCCGGCAGCTTGGATTACGTTTTCCGAAAAGGGCATGTTTCGTCCCTGCCAAATCCCGACAGTCAACGGAAAGTCCCCCAATAGCTTACGCAATGGGACACGTTCACCATGACTGACTCCATGAAGAGCAATCGTCCCCGCGACCAACAATGCGGCAGTAATCCAAATCCGCCGTCTCAAAGGATCACTCAGCATTCGTGCGCCTCAAAAGCAAGGAAATCACCCAATGAACGAGGACAATAAAGCCGGCCGCCACGAAGAATACGACGAAGCCCGACATCTCATGGAGGAACCCATTGGCCCATTTCGGCCCGACCCAATAAGTGGCCAGCCCTGTGCCGAAAACACGGAGGCTGTTGCTCAGGATGGCTACCGGAACAGTCAAAATAACAAGCACCACTCGCAGCCAGCCGCGCTTCTCCGCGATATACCCATAGGCCACTGCCAGCGCAATCAATGAGAGTAAAGAGCGAATACCACTGCACGCCTCGGCAACTTCAAGAGAATAATTCGGCAGGAACAGGATGTTTCCTTCGAGCAATACGGGAACATGAACCCATTGCAAGAGCGCAAAAGCCACCCTGGATGCCCAAAGCTGCATCGGGAAGGTTATCTGATTATAGAGGATTTCCGGGGGCGGAATCATAAGCAGGAGATAACCCAGAGGGAAGGCCATTGCACGAACCATTTCCCTTCCGGCCAGGTAGAGGACGATCCCGAGCAGCAGCACTAACATGGAAAGTCGCGAGACGAACAGCACGGCCGCTACTGACCCCGCGAGCAACAAACACAGCGCCCCTAAAATGACGAAAAACCCTTTGTCATCGGGTTGCGAAGGAATTGCCTGCCAACGCTTCCGGGTAAGCCAGACCACATAGCCAGCGAACAGCGGGACGATAAAGCCGTGGCTAAAGTCAGGTTCTTTCCACCACTGCTTTATAAGCCCTTGAAGGGTCGGGAAGTAGAGCAACACAACCAACGTGCCAAGCAATGGTATGGCCCATTGCCATGATGCTCGCGCTCCATCCCCTCCATGGACACGCGTGCCCACATCCCCAGACACATACTCGACTCGGTTGGGGACTTTTGCCAGTTTCGCCCTCCGAAAATCGCCTGCGGCTTATCCGAAATTCAAGCTGAGAAGCTTTCCAAGCAAGTTCCTGACCATTTCAGCCTCCCAGGAGCTTCCCTTTTGATGGATCATGAGGTTTGTATAAGAAGAGAGGCACTTAGGCTCGTCACCTAATCAAGTTGAATTCCTGACGAGCTTTCCACCGCATTCTACAAAATGGCATAAGTTTACCGCTTTGTCGTAAGGTTTTTCATCTTTGGTCTGCTAATTGAAAAGTTGCTCAACCCCGCTTGATTGTATCACCCTCCGCTAGGAATGGCTTGTGCTTCAGGGGTAACACACCTTCTTGCCGAGTCTTGAATTCAATTGTCAGGCCGGTTTGCTGCATTTTGTACAATAATGCTCTGTAACTAATCTTCAAGGCCTTCGCGGCTTGTATTCGGTTCCAGCGATGCGCCACGAGGGTTTTCAAAATAACGCGGCGCTCGACCTCCTTCATTGCAGAGCGGGTTATTTCCTTCAATGACCGTGAGTCATGTGGTGAGAGTGGGAACTCGGGCGAATCACAAATCTGTGCAACCAACTCGGAGGTGATAACAATTTCCGACTTTAGCACGATATACCTCTTAATCAGGTTTTCCAGTTGGCGGACGTTTCCTGGCCATTCGTAATTCTGCAGAAGTTGAACGAATTCAGTGGAAGGTGGTGGTGTCGGAGTAGCCATCAACGTGTCGTGCTTCTTAATCAAGTAATCGACGAGTGCCGGGATATCTTCTCGCCTTTCACGTAGAGGCGGCACCCTCAGGTTGAGCACGTTGATCCGGTAGTATAAATCTTGCCGAAAAGATCTTTGCTCCACTGCGGTGCGCAGGTCGCGATTTGTCGCGCAAATCACCCTTGCCTCAATCTGCCGATCTTCTTGAGCACCAATTCTGCAAAATTGGCCATCTTGGAGCAGTTGGAGGAACTTTGGCTGGACCAATGGATCGAGTTCAGAGATTTCGTCGAGGAATAACGTGCCCCGGTTCGCCGATTCGACTCGGCCTGGCTTTGTTCCATAAGCTCCGGTAAACGCGCCCTTCTCATAACCGAATAATTCACTCTCTAAAAGCGTACCAGGAATTGCTGGGCAATTCACTTTTACGAAAGGGCCCTCCGCCCAGGGAGAATTTTCGTGGATGGCCCTCGCCAATAACTCTTTGCCTGAGCCGGTTTCCCCTTCGATCAGGACAGGGATGTTAACTTCCGCTACCTGTCGAAAGCGACGACGGATATTCGCCATAGCTTTCGACCGTCCGAAAAGGACTTCGTGTGGAGGGAGGGTACCCGAGGAACCCGCTGCCGGCAACACGACTGATGCACGATCCACCATCTGATGCCCTGACGCGCCCCCCGAATACCGTGTAAGCTTATCTGTACTCGCGTGATCTTGTCAACGTGACCGCTTAGTCAACTGCGAAGGGGTAAATCATCGTTCGTTATAGGTCTGAGGGAGTTTAGGAGCATCGAGCAAATGCCCAAGCGTGATGCATCGAGAATACTTAAGGTTGAATGGTATATGGATGTTCTGGAAACAGGTTTCGGCCTGAAGAAGTAATTGGATGATTCATTCACCGAAGGCCTTGGTGGGCGTTTCCAAGATGATACTAGGGATACTTTCTCCAGGCCTTTGCTGAAACCGGACCCACCGTTAAGTTGAGACGAGGCAAGACCAAGGTCAATGGGGTGCATCCCCAGACAACCGTAACTGTCACGTCAGCACATCTGGAGGTCCTGGTGCGCAATTTGAGGGTATGGCCCGCCTTTTTTTATGCATAGATTTTCATAGCGCACCCTTTTGGCAGTCCAGCTACAAGGGCGAATTTCTGGCCAATTCACCATACTTTCTCCTTTTGATTGAGTTGCCTAGCAGTCACACCGCAACAGGCAAAGGAGTTTGGAACGAAGCGTGCACGGGAAGCTGACAGTCTGCGTGGAAAGCGGGGGGAAATACGGATGCGAAGGTCGGTTCTAATCTGTGCTGTGATGATGGCATTTTCGCTGGTCTTTGTTTCACCTGCACATGCTGATGTCACCAGCTACGACATCACTGTGCCGAATAGTGCGCTCAGTAGCTATACAGGTCCGTATGCGCATCTGGATGTAAACCGGACAGACTCGACCCACGCGACCATAACCTTTACCTCATTAACGAACGGTGGTTACATTTACCTCCTGGGTGGGCACGGGGCTGTTGATCTGAATGTCAATGGTACTTTCACATTGAGCCCGGTAACGGAGGCTAATCCTATTTCGGGGTTCACTGCTACTTTTGACGGCACGACTTCTGGGAACTTAAGTGAGTTCGGGACCTTTAATCTGATCCTGAACAACCATGGCGGGTTTACCGACTCGGCGACATCAATTTCCTTTACGATAACCAACACAAGTGGGACATGGAGTTCAGCATCCGAGGTACTTATTGCGAACTCTGATGGTGCATTCGCGGCTGTACACGCGTACGCTTGTGCAGGAAATATAAGTACGTGCTCTTCTTCTGCGGGGGCGGCGATCACTGGTTATGCCGCGAATGGGGGAGCGACCCCGGTACCTGAGCCGGCATCACTTCTCCTGCTCGGCACGGGATTATTGGGTTGGGGCGCAATACGACGCCGCGGAAAAAAACCAGACTTGTAAAGTAAAATTTCGCTGTTCCATCCTTGTGCGTTCACTAGCGGAAGAACCCTGATTTCTTCAGGGGGCAGGATTACGTATGTCGTAGATCCCGGGGTAGAGTCGTGTTTTGAAAGCTTTCATCCCCCTTGGTTGCCAGCCCACTGCGCCCCAAGATTCAGCGATCACAAACAGATGAAGGGAGTGGCTGGTAGTATGCCTTTGGCGACGTATCCATTGGCGGGTCTGACCGCCCCAGCAATGGCACAGGACTCGACGGTGCCAGCCAACTCCTGCATTTGAATTACCTTACAGAGCAATTTCCTCAGTCGTGACCATCCTCCCCAAGAACGTGGTGAAGCGGGAGTTGGCTAGGCTAACCGCCCACAGGGTCTTTTTGGCCACCCACCTACCTGTCCTGGTCGGTAACGATCGACATTACCTGCTGAAAACATCTGAATTGACTTCGCCGGGGCACAGAGCTAGAGTAATATCCTGATTAATAATTGCTATGACAAATCTAGAAGATTTTAGGGTCCAATCAAGAAAGTGCTAACTCAAGCGCGGCTAGTATGCCCTTGTTGAGGCAGACCAAAACGGTCGAAAAAGTCCGGATCCAGAGGAGGAATTCCTCCCTGACGGTACGATGTAATCCGCGGTATTGGCTGTCGGCACCAAATGCGCTTGAGAGTTGCTCTGGGGCAAAGTAGCACCTGCTACGGGGGCAAAGCAAAGAAAGCTTTCACGGATGGGGCCAAGCAAACATCAAGCAGTGCCAAGAACTGTACGGACTTAGGGCCGGAGGCCACCACCAATCTCAAGACCTGCAAGTTGGTTTTCTGATGTCGGAATTGATGGGCATTAAGGATATGTGCGCGGATCCTAGCTACCTGCATATAGTCTCGAATCTGACAGTCCACTTGGGGGTAAATCTCGGTCTGAAGTCACCGATAAGAGTTCGCGGGATTCAAGAAAAGGTGTCATTTCATAAGGGTTCTCCGGGGACGGCTGAGGTAATCGCCCATGAAATTTCCAGTATTCACCCGATTTCAAGCTGGTTCATATCGACTTATATTTTGACATGGTGTCAAGGGTCATGGGATATTGGAATCCCCCCATCAGGGAAAACGAGGTGAAGGTAAGGATTGCCATGGCCTTGGCGATTTGGGACATTCTGGGACACTAAGTTATCTTGTTTGCCGATATCGATGCTTCCGATTGAGTGATCGTCCGAACTGTTAATCGCCACGAAAGCAAGGCCAATCAGCAAGAGCGTAGTCGCAAGATATTTGATGATGGTTCCTTGGGTCATAGAGTGAAGAATTCTATGGTAATCCTTTCTGGCTTTGTAGACTTTTTGCCAAAGGGATCCGCCGGTTCGCTTGCTTTGCGTCGACATCTAGTCCTGATTGATGCAAGACTTGGTTGAGACGACTTCATAAGCTTGCCCGAGGCTGGCGACCTTAGGGAGACGAGCATAGGCGTACTAATGTCATGCCGATATGTTGAAGGGCTTTGGCAAAAGATGGGTTTGGGACGGGCATAGAGCCAGAAAAACATTTCGACATTTTTCTGCTGACAAGGCAATCGCCTACATGAAGTTTAGGAGGGAGGAGGTACAAGATGAGCGCTCCGCATCGAATTCTCGTTGTAGAGGATGATCCGCAAATCCGCAATTATCTTCTGACAACTCTAACGAGGGACACCTTCCACGTGGAAACAGCGGCAACCGGCCCTGAAGCGCTTGACCGGGTTCGAAAGGGACCTATTCCTGATCTAGTCCTCTTAGAAGCCCTCATGCCGGAACTGGACGGCATCGAAGTCTTAAAGATGCTTCGCGAAGCCTGCCCCGACCTCAGGGTTGTCATGCTTTCTGGTATGTGTAATCCAAGAATGGTTATAGAGGGCCTTCGGTTGGGAGCATTGGACTACCTGTCTGAACCAATTCGAAAGTGTGAATTGGAGTCTGTCCTTAAACGCGCGTTGGGCACCCCTATTCGATCGGGAAATGGAACCAAGCCGGCCTTTCATGCCGAAGACATTAGGATTGACACTAGGCTTGTTTTTGCAAGCAGGGCAATGGAGAGGGTTCGCGAGAAGGCTACAATGATTGCTTCGGTCGACGTCCCTGTATTGTTGCTGGGGGAAAGCGGTACGGGTAAGGGAGTCATTGCGCAGCTTATTCACAAATTGTCGCACCGGGCGCCAGGCACGTTCTTGAAAGTCAATTGTGCTGCCCTTCCAAGCGAGCTTCTGGAAAGCGAACTGTTTGGATATGAGCCAGGTGCATTTACAGGTGCCACAAAGTCAAAACCCGGCAAATTTGAGTTGGCTGACAAAGGCACAATCCTGTTGGACGAGATCGGCGATCTGCCAATCGGGTTGCAGGCAAAACTGCTTCATGTATTGCAGGACCAGGAGTTCTTCCGCCTGGGAGGGCGGTCTTCACGGCGGGTAAACGTCAGGGTAATCGCAGCAACAAACTTGAATATCGAAGATGCTGTTGCCAGTGCAAAGATACGAACGGATCTCTATTATCGGCTCAACGCCTTTACGATCGATCTCCCGCCATTGCGCGAGCGGCCGGAGGAAATTCCGAGCTTGATAGAGCATTTTATGGGTCAGTTTGCCGCACAATATGGGCGGGACCCGCGTCTGCTATCCGATAACCTCCTGAAAAGTGCAAGTGTTTATCCTTGGCCGGGCAACCTCCGAGAACTGGAAAATTTTGTCAAAAGGTATTTGATCATTGGCGATGAAGACGAGGCATTGGGAGAGCTTCAGTTGGAGCGGACAGGGGTATCCAGGCAGATTACGGACTTTGTGTTAGCCGGCTCAAGAGATCTTTCTGATTTGAAGTCTTTAGTGAACGATGCAAAAGGTGGCACTGAAGTTCGAGCCATAAGTGATACTCTCGACCAAACGAATTGGAACCGCAAAGAAGCCGCCCGGCGGCTTAATATCAGCTATAAGGCGCTTCTGAACAAGATTCAGAGGTACGGGCTTGATCAGGATACCTACGTTTCTGGCCAGACTGAGCCTTTGTACCATTGATAGCAACGAAAGTACTGCCCACGCATGGTTTCAACAGAGGGCTTTACTGGAATGTGGATAGCGGAAGCCCACGGGCGCTTGAGGAGAGGGCGCAGAACGAATTTGCCCATGAGATCGCGGTTAACCGTGATCTCATGCGACTCAAAACAGCCGAAAACTCACCTTAGATTTGGTGCAGACAAACCGGTCCGCTCAGAAGCCGAAAAACCCGCTCTGGAAGTGGCATAAAAATCCCAAGCACTTCAAGGGCTTCAAGGGCAAATATAGCAGCTCCTGATCGGCAACAAAGATCCTGGCAGCCGTGTGAGTATTGTTAGCGCTGAAGACGGTGAGACTAGTCCCCGGAGATTACCCAATTTCCGACCCAAGGAAGTTCCGTCTTATGCGTTTCTCCACGTGGTTTTGCAGCCCCTGTGGTTGCTTAAGTATTTGAAAGTAAAGATTAGGCGGAGCGTGTCAAGGTAGCGCTCACCCCATCGGTGTAGGTGGCCGAGCAAAAATGCGGCAGCCACTCTTGGCTCGCTGATAACCAGCTTTACTGGTGCCCCCGAATGGAGTTCGAACGCCCCGAATGCGAACCGTACTGTGGGCGGAGGACGCATCGCGGAGACACAGATTCCGCTGCCGCCCTGCCAGATGACGGCGTTCATCCTCGCGGCAGGAAGTTTCCAAAAACTGATTCAGTTCTGCCAGGCTGCGGGCCTTGGGCACGGGCGTCTAGTGATTCCGCCGAAAGTACCCGATCTCCCCTTGAAGGTTCTGGTCTTGGAGGACAACGAAAGAAGGGGCTGGCTTTCATACAACGGTACCGCGTACTTGCAGGAACGCCACGACCTGCCACAGGAACTCCTGAAGAACATTGCAATTGTAGAAAATCTGGTAGCCGCAGCCGCGGGGTAGTTGTGGCACGATGGTTGTTGTTCCCTGGCGAAGAAAACCCAGACGAACGACGTTTTGTCCATCCGGCCTCGGCCGAGGATTTTGCTTTCACTGCATTCCGCACGAGAAAAACTTGCAGCCAACAGCAGAGATTCATCACGTGACAGCGAGCGCACAGATTCCATGCGTAACGTGCATTTCTGCTCGGAAGCGATGTTTTAGGGGGGATCTCCTCAGTCATCACCTTCCCCGAACCCATCCCCTGCCGGATCTTACGGGAATGATTCAAACTGGCACGGAAACTGTGAACAAGAAATTGTGCCACTACAGGGGGTCGCCCCAAGGTTTGGGGACACAATAGGGGAACATCGCGGGGGCGAAAATGGGTTAAATCAGCCCAAACCGTCCCAAAGCGCAAACTTCGTAAGCCATTTAACAACAATACATTATGCTGATTTCAAAGCTCTTCGATTGTCGGCTAAGCAGCCCTGAAAAGGCTGGCGTCGGCGGTTCAACTCCGTCCCGCGGCACCATTCTTATCAATAGCTTACCGAATTCACGCATTCCAGCCGTAGGATCAAGAAGGAACAACAAGCGAGTGTTTTTTGAACAAAAAAATCCTCAACGGGACTCTCAAGCCGCACATTCGGGTTTTCGGAAACTTCTTTTGGTGTGAGCTAAACTCAGGCAAATCGATTGCCGTCACGAGGGACGCTTCGGCCCCTTCCTTGCGATGTGGAGAGGACCACGTGCTAACCAAACGCGGCATTTGATTCACAACTACATTGTATGAACTTCTGCTTGATTATCAGAGTCCGTTCTCTTAGCATCGGGGGTAAGGTTACTTTCAGTTTGCCGATTGAATCCTTCGGGCACGAGCAATACGATGGGGCACCACAGGCAGCAGATTCGAGGGGGAGTGATCTCAGCTTTAGCGCTGATACTTCTTCTTGACATGTTTCCGCCATCCGCGGTGGCCGAAGAAGGTAAGGCTAAGGTGGCCGGGCAAGTTACGACATCGAACGGCAAAACGATCCCATTTGGGGTCAATGTGCAGTTGCAGGCACCTGGCGGTCAAATTGCGGGCCAGCAACCCGCCGACTCTTCGGGGCGTTTCCAGTTCGATTATGTCGAGAAAAAAGACTACACCTTGCTCGTCACAGCAGAAGGATATCAACCGGTCACACAGGATTTGGACCTCCGATACGGCGACCGGTTGTTTGTTACAATCAGGCTGACGCCGGTGGGCCACAAATTGATTGAGGATCGGGGAACGTTCACTTCTGTGGAAGATCTCAAAGTTCCCGACCATGCAAAGCGCCAGTACGTCAAAGGCGATGGGGCTTTAAAAGCCCAAAACTTTTCTGCCGCGAGAAGGTTTTTTGAGCAAGCCGTGCAAGAGTACCCGTGCTACGCCCAGGCCCAGCTTGGCCTGGCTACGGTGCTGATTGCAACAAAGCAGTCGTCCCATGCCGAGGACGCTCTAAGAAAGGCGATCCAGTGTGCCCCGGCGTTTCTGGATGCGTACGTGGAACTCAGCCAGCTCTTCAACGCGGAAAAGCGTTACGACGAGAGTTCGGAACTCCTTCAGCCTGCGATTGAGCGTTCCCCGGATACTTGGCAACTCCGCTACCAGATTGGAGTGGCTCATTATGGATTGAAGCAATATGAAGAAGCTGAAAAAGATTTTCTTGGTGCCCGCTCACTCAATCAAACCCCGCCGCCGATTCTACATATCAAGCTGGCTGATGTATACCTTAAGAAGAGCGAATTTGGCAAAGCCTACGCGGAAATGCAATCGTATCTCACGGAACAACCCGATGGTCGCTTCGCTTCCAGGATCAAGACAGTCATCCAGCAAATGAAGGCTGATGGCCTTGTACCCACAGACCCGGCTGCCTCAACAGCCCCTCGAAATGTGAAACCGTAAAGAGCCTGCACCAAACGTACTGTCATAACCTCGGCCCTCACGCTCCACACTGCTGAAACCGTGCGCTTGCCGGGAATCCACCTTCTATTTTGCTGACGACAAATACCAAATCCTCTCCTTGCGGCGGGCATTACCCAAATGTTGTTCTTGGCAACAGACTTGCCTCCAATCCGCCAGAACTGGCTATCGTCACTCCCCTGACATCCTGTCCAGCGTCAAAAGGTTTAGCATCAGTTGACGCAGTGGATGATAGTTGTCCTGCCTGCCAACGTGGGGCTGTGGCGTGATCTGGCGATCGGCAAAAAGAACATATCCGGCCGGGAAACCGCGGCTCTTCTGCGAGAATTTCTGATTGATGACATTGAACGCCATTTCGAAGTAGCGCGACGCCCACTCCGCGCGTGTACGCGCAAAAACTTTCAAGGTTGCAACCATTACTTCGTTCTGGCACCACAGGGTTTTCAAATACTCATACTGGCCCATGAATTGGAGGTCGACATGGGTTCCCGGCGGGGTCTCAGCCGGCCATTTGTAGCAGGGGTGATCCACATTGATCCACTGTGCAAGGCCGCCGTAGATATAGTCCCAGCCCACATCGAGATGGTGGTGGATCCGCTCAGCGCAGGTATCCCAAAGGGCCTTATCGTTGCGGCGGTCCGCTTCTTCC